>JAGASU010000062.1 GCA_017621635.1 Alphaproteobacteria bacterium
ATAAATAACAAAAAAGCCCACCATAAAGGTGAGCATCAAAAGGGCGGAAACTTGGGATTGACGTCGTTACACTCCGCCGCACTGGCGCTCATCGACTTTCAGCCGACCGGCGTTCTTCCGCCCGCCTTGAGCTGGTAGTCGAACCCCTTTTTCGGGGTTCAAATCCGCTCTATCCCTAAATAACAAAAAAGCCCACCATAAAGGTGAGCTTCTTTGTTATTGGCGGAAACGCAGGGATTCGAACCCCGGGAGGACTTGCGCCCTCGTCTGATTTCAAGTCAGGTGCATTAAACCAGCTCTGCCACGTCTCCATCAGACATTTATCACGGCAATCACCGTAACGAGAACATAAATAATAAACAAATTTAAAAACGTCAAGAACTTTTTTTCAACTTTTCAACATTTTTTTAACTCACCTTACATCTTTATCAGCCGCCCAAAAAACATAAAAAGAGCGCCAACCGGCGCCCTTAATTTCATAATAAAACTAAAATCCGCGCAAAGCTGCCAAACGCTCCTTGGCACAACGCGTCTTTTCTCTCTCGATAATCAGACGTCTGATAGACTTGATGTGGCGGATTTTAACCAAATGACTATTTCTCGTCATCTTCATCATCATCAAAATCGTCGTCAAAATCATCATCGTCCTCAAAATCATCATCAAAATCATCATCTTCATCGTCGAGCAAATCGTCATCCTCATCTTCGACAACACCGCCGTTTTCAAGCAATAACTGCTCGGCAATTTCAGATTTTTTGCGCCGTCCTCTGCGTTTCTTCGCCGGAGCTTTTTTCGACAGCGCCGCAATAACATAATTCCCCACAATCTTATAAAGGTCAGCCAAATGTCCGTTATACATATGGTCGCCTTCTTCAATCATCGCAAAATCAACATCGATATGCCGCTGTTGGTTAAGTCTGAAAGCCAATTCTTCCACCAGTTTGGCGTCGCCGATATCATCCAGACCTCCTTGAATAACCAACCCTGACGTCGGACACGGTGCCAAAAAGCTGAAATCTTTTTCATTAGCCGGCGGAGAAACCGCAATAAAGTTATTAATATCAGGCCGTCTCATTAACAACTGCAAGCCGATCCACGCCCCGAAAGAATACCCGGCAATCCAGCATTGTCTGGCGTCCGGATTATTGGCCTGTAACCAGTCAAGCGCCATCGTCGCGTCAGAAAGTTCCCCCGGCCCGTCTTCAAAAACGCCCTGCGAGCGCCCGACACCGCGAAAATTAAACCTTAAAACCGAAAACCCCAAATCCTTAAAACATGTAAACAACGCATAAGCAACTTTGTTGTTCATCGTGCCGCCATACTGCGGGTGCGGATGTAAAATCAGCGCTACCGGCGCATCCGGCCGTTTTGCCTTATGATAACGTCCCTCAAGCCTTCCGGCATGACCGTTAATGATAACTTCTACCATAGTGTATACTCTTTATTTTATCTTGATTTCATTAATCTTGGCTTTATATTAAAGCAAGAGAATGGGTTATTAACACAAAACAAGGTTATAGCAAAGATGAATTCAAATTTCAAGCATTTTCTTCAAGAACTTGATACAATTGTCAAGAAAGACCCCGCAACCTCAGGAAGACTGGACGCTTTCCTATGCTCTCCGGGGTATCACGCGATTCTTTTTTACCGCCTGTCACACCAACTTTGGCAAAAAAACTGGCGCCTGTCCGCAAGGCTGATCTCCCAATTTGCCCGTTTTTTAACCGGTGTCGAAATACACCCCGGCGCCACCATCGGCAAAAACTTTTTTATTGACCACGGCTTTGGCACGGTTATCGGAGAAACCGCCGTCATCGGCGATAATGTAATGATGTATCACGGCGTCACGCTGGGCGGTACTAAATCTTACGCCGGCACCTCCGGCAAACGCCACCCGACCATAGAAGATAATGTCGTCATCGGTTCACATGCGCAAATCCTAGGCCCGATAACCGTCAAAAAAAATGCCAAAATCGGCGCCAACGCCACTGTTGTCAAAGATGTCGAACAAAACACTACCGTCATCGGCTCTAAGGCACACGTTGCCGAAACCGCCAAAACCTGCGCATTCACCCCCTACGGCATTAACGCTAAGACCCCCGATCCGTATGATAAACAAATCAATCACCTCAAAAACGAAATCGAAAACTTAAAAAAAGCCCTGTCCGACCTCTCCAACAAATCCTAAAACCGCCCAAAATATTCTCAAAAAAAGCGGAACTCTCCTCCCGCTTATAAAACAACCTAAACCCAAAGAGCAGGAGTGTACATAAACGTACATGACTGCTCTGCAGAGTGGCTTCCATCGCTCACAAAAAAACGGAGCTTCCGCCCCGCTCTCAAAAACGCTAAAATTTTGCAAGTCTACCCCAAATGTCCTGCTAGGGAGGGAAGCGTACATAGAAGTACGTGACCCGACCGACGACAGGCTTCCATTTGGGAGTTCAATCACAACAATTTAAAAACTAAAAATAGCTCCTCTTAAGGAGCTATTTTACAATGGGTGGGATAAAGTGCTATGCTTGCGGCAAATTTCCGACTGCGGTGTACAAATTAGTACATAAGGGAGGAAATTTGCCGCAATGATAGTGCTTTAGCACATCCCCCAAAAAACTCGAGATTTGAGTCAAATAATCGCGGATGTCCACCAAAGAGCAGGAGTGTACATAGACGTACATGACTGCCCTGCAGAGTGGCTTCCATCCGCGAATTAGTTGACCAAAGGTCGAGTTTTTTACTTCAGTTCAACCTTAGCGCCGGCAGCTTCAAGCTTAGCCTTGATTTCTTCAGCTTCAGCCTTCGGAGCGCCTTCTTTAACGGTCTTCGGAGCACCATCAACCAAGTCTTTAGCTTCTTTCAAGCCAAGAGAGGTGATACCGCGGATTTCTTTAATAACATTAATTTTGTTTGCGCCGGCTTCAACGAGAACAACGTCAAATTCGGTCTTTTCTTCAGCAGCACCAGCAGCAGCGCCGGCAGCAGGAGCAGCAACGGCAGCAGCTGCAGAAACGCCCCATTTTTCTTCTAACATTTTAGATAAATCAGCAGCTTCCATAACTGTCAATGCTGATAATTCTTCAACTAATTTGGCTAAATCGGCCATTTTTTTTCTCCAATAAAATTAAACTTTTTTCTAAACTTTTTAATTTAACCGCCTGATAAGACTCACAATCAATCAACCATTTATCCTACCAAACAACTTTTCTTGCCAAAGAGCCGCCGAACGTGAGCAAAACTTCATCAAAAAAGCTCTGAACCGCAGGCCAAGCTCCCTTAAAATTAAGCAGCTTCTTTCTCGCTGTAAGCTTTTGTAACGCGCGCAAGTTGAGCGCCCGGAGCTTGCAACAGGCCGATAAGTTTGGCACGCAGTTCGTCCATAGACGGAATAGTCGCCAATCTTTCAATTTCAGCCATAGAAAGTTTGCCCGAAGACAAACCGCCGCCGACAACAACAAACTTTTCGTTAGCTTTGGCAAATTCAACGCACAGCTTGCAAGCTGAAATCGGATCATTTGCATAAGCCATAATTGTCGGACCTTTAAACAAATCAGACAAATCTTCAAAGTTTGTGCCTTTAAGGGCAAGACGAGTAATGCGGTTTTTTGTAACTCTGAGCTCACAGCCAAGGTCACGGGCTTTAGCACGCAACTCGGAAATCTCTGCAACGGTCAACCCTCTGTAATGGGATACAACCACAGATTCCGCACCGGAAACCAATCCGTTTACTAAGCTTAAGAGTTCAGCTTTTTCTTCACGATTCACTACTTGTCTCCAAGAATATTATGTTAAGTTTTATACCTTATTATAAAATAATGCACAAAACCGTTACCACATCTGCTTTTCAGCACGCCTGTTCATAAACTCCCAAAGAAGCCAAATAAACAAACACGCCGCTAAAGCAGCACCAAATCTGTCCGAAGGGAGAAAAATCAAGATAAATTTTATACCTCCGTCTGCGTAGGAAATTAAGGCTCATAGCTCACGCGATAATCATCACAAAAACTATTTATAAAGAACCGCCTACGGTCTTGGACAGCAAGAACATCAAAAAGCTTTCGCCTTATCCGTTCAAGTTATTTAACCTCATACCCTTTTTTTTTCAAAGAGTCAAGCATTTTTTTCACTTTATTTTAACTCCCCCGCCCGCATACGTTTTTTTCTTTAC
Organism: Alphaproteobacteria bacterium; assembly: GCA_017621635.1. GTDB lineage: Bacteria > Pseudomonadota > Alphaproteobacteria > RF32 > CAG-239 > CAG-267. The sequence continues at coordinate 4,167 of JAGASU010000062.1, forward strand.
ATCACCCCGAAAATATGCTATACTAAACTTGTTTTAGTAGTAATATGTCTTATAATTATAGTTATTTTTATCAATTTGTTTTTGCAATGCTGTCAGTCAATGATTTCATTTTGCGGTTTCAAATTTGGTTAGTAACGAATGTTTATCAGATATATCCTGCTCAAACAAGTATTAATAACCTAAAAAAAAACAAAAAAATGAAAAAAATTTTATTCATCTTTGCCTTCGTGGCAATGGCAGTTTCAGCGAGTGCAAAAAAAGTGGCAATTCAGGGGAAAACCTATGACATTACCGAAAGGTTCTGCCAAACAGAAGACCTGCAAATTGCCAAACTCAAAGCGGCAAAAAACATCTATGCTGTTTACCTCTATGAGGACGGCTATCAGCCAACGAACATCTCAGACGGAGACTGGACTTTTATCGAATATGATAAAGCCAACCAAACGCACTATGTTTCTGCCGGCCAACACGCCAAAAAAGTCATCATCAAAGACAAAGAAGCTACCTTCTGCTCTAATGCTGACTTTGCTAATAATCTTGATCCGTCAAACGTAGTCTACTATAACTACGCAGGACAAGACTTCGGCTACATCTACGCTACGGATAAAGACAACAATCACGTTGTCCTTATCTATGATTGATAGCGACTAAAACAGAAGACCTCCCCCAAAGGAGGTCTTTTTTATTTACAGTCACATGAATTAAAAAAATAAGGCTTTTCTTCCCTTGCCACACACTCCAACCAAGGAGGTCGAGATTTGAGTCTTATAGAGATGGGCTTGGTATTTCTTAAAAATCCTAGTGTACATAGAGGTACATGAATTTTTAAGAAATGACAAGACCGCTCTAGAAGGCCAAATATCGACCTCCGCCCAGTTCTAAACGTTCGTCTGCCACCCCTTAACCGACGTATCCTCACTCCCTTGGTGAATAACCACCTGCGGATAAGCAATATTAATCCCCTCTTCACGAAAACGCCGCAAAATCTCATAGCGAATATCGCTCGAAGCTGACCAGCCGCTCCAAATATCTGACACATAAAAACGCACTTCAAAATCAAGAGAACTTGAAGCAAAATCCTTAAACACCACATAAGGCTGCGGCACTTTAACCACTTTTTTTGAGCTTTTAACACACTCTAGCAACAATTTCGTCACCAAGTCCGCGTCCGAATCATACGATACCCCAACCAAAATAGACTGCCGTTGCCAATTATTCCCGTGCGTCAGGTTAACCAGAGAGGAGGAAATCAGCGTTGCGTTTGGAATAATCACGCTGCGCCGTGTCCACGTTTCAAGTTCGGTCGAACGAATATTGATTTGTTTGATTTTGCCTTCTTCACCGCCCAAAATCACCCAGTCGCCCACCTTAAACGGACGCTCAAACAAAATGATAATACCGCTCACAAAGTTCTTAATCACATCTTGCAAACCAAAACCGATACCAACCGACAGCGCACCGGCGATAAACGCAAGGTTTGAAAGGTCAACCCCCATCGCCGCCACGGCTAAAATAACCGAAATGATAAATCCGGTGAACGTCACACCCGACACCAGCGAGTGCTTAATCCCCTCATCCATATTAATCCGGTTCAATAAATTATTAGAAAGCTTATTGCGGAAAACTTTAGTTAATGTCAGCGAAATCAAAAACACCAAAAGCCCCGCCGCAATCGCCACCAAAGAAATCTGGATACCGCCGACCTTAAAGCCGAACACCAGCTTTTTAATGCCGTAAAGCATAAAGCTGGCCGGAACACCCCACAACCGGAGCAGCGAATAAATCAAAAACATCACCAACACCGGCGTAATCAGCAAACTCATCAAAAAATCCGCCTTGGAGAGCAGCTTTTTGCGCATACGAAACGTCGTAATCCAAAAGACGATACTGCGCCGGAGCAAATCGGAAATAACTTTTCTGGCCACCACAAACACGCCGAACATCAACACCGAAATAAAAAAGCGGTTAAAGATAAAACTTGCCAAATCCGGATAGCCGAACAAAGACACGCCAAACGTCGCTAAAGAAAACAGCGAAACAAAAAATAAAATCTTAACCGGAAAGCTAACCCCTTCCTCTTCATCGTCAGAAGCCGGATTTTCCGCCGCTTCGCCGCTTTCAGTTTTCTCAGTCTCCGCCTCAATCGGTTTAAGTTTAATCTCACCAAACACGCTTGCAGTCAAAAAGATAATCACAAACGCTTTAACCGCATCCATCGTCACTTCCAGCAATAAAGACAGCTCTTTGGACACTTCAAAATAAACCGCAATACTTTGCAAGCACGCAACCACACCCCATAAAATGATTGAAAATGTCGCCGCGCCAAACACTTTTTCCGCCCGCTCGTCGCTGATGTTAAACAGCCGCCACTTGCCGTTCCACGGTGCCAAAACCACCCGAACCGCCGCTCTGGTTAAAGTAATGTAAAGCGAATAATAAAGCACATTGGCCAGCACCACGCCGAATTTACTGTGGGTCAGACTCTCGTTTGTAATCTGCCACAGCAAACACCCGCCGATAAGAAGCGAC
>JAGASU010000063.1 GCA_017621635.1 Alphaproteobacteria bacterium
AAAAATACTTTCCTTTATTTAAAAACGTAGTGTACAAAGGGGTGCATAAGGCTTTAAATTCGCAATCATGAGGATATTTTATCAAGCCTCAAAAAATTTAAAACTGAAAATCACCCCTAGGGGATTTTGCCATGGGTTTGAGAAAATGCCCTGCTGGAAGTGAATTTAAAGCCGTAGTGTACAAAGGGGTACATAAGGCTTTAAATTCACAATCATGAGGGTATTTTATCAAGCCCCCTGAAACAGCTCTTTAACCGCCTTTGCAAAACACGGGTTACTCCCTTTTAACAACTCATCTAAATGACTTTGAACCAAAGCCTTGTCCGCACCTTTTTCAAGCAGCAGACGAACCTTGCCGATATCATTGCCTTTAAGTGCATAGGCTAAAACGCTCAAACCATTGTTGTCCACAGCGTTAATATCGGCTCCCGCGCTCAAAAGCGTTTCAACAACGCCCATCTCGGCCCGCAAATTTTCCACCGCATACATCAACGCCGTTTTGCCGTTTTCATCTTTAAGCGCAACATCTGCTTGATACGAAATCAATTCCTCAATCAATGACGTACTGACCTTAGCCAGCGGATTGCCGACCGCATACATCAAAACTGACTTTCCTTTCTTATCTGCCGCATTAACATCAGAACCGCGCTCCAACAGCAAATGTTGCTTAACCGCTAAGTTATATCTGCCGCCAACCGCATACATCAGGGCAGTCTTTCCTTCTTTATCCTTAATCAACACATCGCCGCCCTTTTGCAAAATCGTTACCAGATTAACGCCCGCTTCCCCCTCTGCCGCATACATCAAAACAGACTTGCCGGCATTATCTCTTGCCGTAACACTGCCATTCAAACTTACCACCTGTCGCAAAATTTCAGGTCTTCCTTTTTGCGCCAGCTCCATCACAAAGCTTACGCCCTGATTATCTTTCTTGTTAATCAAATCACGCTTTCTTGACAGCACAAAGTTCAACAAATCATAATTGCCGCCATCAAGCGCATACATCAAAAGCGTCCGTCCGTTATCAAGCGTATAGTCGCGTACAACTCCGCCGTTCGGCCAAACCTTGTCAAGAATATCTTTATCGCCGTTCATCGCCGCATACACCGCCGGAAAATAGCCTTTTTTATCCATGGCAAAGATATCTCCGCCATGACGCAAAACCAAATCTACCACATCGGCATTTCTACTCTGGCTGGCATATGAGAGCGTTGATACACCGCCTTTATCAGACTCATTTGCTTCAATCCCCCGATCAAACAGTACCCCGACCATTTTAACGTCACCGCTTTCTGCCGCATACATCAAAACCGATTTGCCGTTTTTATCCGTCGCCGCAGGGCTTTCCCCTTTGTTAATCAATATCTCGGCAATATCAGCCCGTCCCTTGCCGGCAGCAATCATCAAAGCGCTCCTTCCCTCATCATCAAGAGCAGAAATATCCGCCCCTTTTTCAACAAGGTGGTTAAACGCTTCCGTCTGTCCGCTTTCTGCCGCATACATCAAAACCGTCTTGCCTTCATCATCAACCGCATTAAGATTATCCCCCTTATAAAGCTGATAATTAATAATCTTAAGGTTTCCGCCAAGAGCTGCATACATCAAAACCGTTCGTCCCGAATTATCCTTTTGCCAAACGTCACCGCCCTTGTCAAGCGTCTGTTTGTAGCGCTCGTAGTCGCCTTTTTTGGCATACATCATCAAAAGCGTTTCCCCATCGTAACCGCCTTCGTTAACATCTTTAATCTTATCCGTAAAAAGCTCAAAAATCTCAGGCTCAGCATCGGCTTTCAAAAGAGCCTTGTAAATAGCAGTCACCCCGTCTTTATCTTTAGCCCAGATATCCGCTCCCCGCTCCAAAAAGCGTTTTACCGCCTTGACATCATTCAGCTCAAGCGCATAAGAAAAAAGCGTTTTTTCTCCGTCTTTTGTCTTGCCCTCCAGCGTTGTCCTGCACTTTTGCAATTCGTCAAAAACAACTGTATTTTGTTGCTTTAACATCATCTCTAAAGCTTCATCGGCCGGCACTGCTCCGGCTCGCAAAAACATCTCCGCAGCCTTGGCATAGTCATTGTCTTTATCCCGATATGTCAAAAGTCTCATCAACGCCTCATTAACATCGCCTGCGTTATATTTTAACAAAAACGCAATCACTTCCGGCTTGGCTGCACTTGCGGCATAACTCAGCAAATCCGTCCCCTTAACCGAAAGTTCTCTGAGTTTTCCCACCTTCTGCGCCAAAGCTTCAAGCGTTGCAATATCTGCTGTCGTCAATCTCTCGGTCAGGAAATAATCTGCCCCGTCGGCCCCGTTGTCAAGCAGCACCTTAACAATCTCGGCCTTGTTTTCAAACACGGCCTTTTTGAGCGGTGTCATAATTCTTGCATCTTGATATCCCGCCGTTTCATCCGGACGATGTTTTCCCTTAAACTCAAGCACACCATTAACATCAGCTCCTTTCTCAAGCAAGGCTTGAACAAGTGCCGCCTGTCCGCCGTCAATTGCCGCCGTCATATATTCCGGCTTATTAAAATCAACCGTTTTTCCTTGTTCCAACAGCGCAAACATCGCCTCATCGCCCGCAGACAAAACCAAAGCAAGCGCCGATACACCGTCCTTGCCTTTAGCCTCAATATCCGCTCCTTTCTCAAGCAAAGCTTCAACCGCCTTAACATCTTTAGCCTTAAGGGCCTTAACCAACGCTAACTCATCACCTTCGTTAAGCGGCGTCTTTTCATCCCAATAAACCGACACCGCAGCCCCGCTGCTGCCGCCGTTCATCATAAAAACGCCGCCGGCCGCTGCCGCCACTACCAAAACGCCGCTCAAAACAATCGCAGATTTTTTCATATCGCCTCGCTAAAATAAAACTATACTATTAAAATTACTCTAGCTCAAACTTATGAAAAAAATCTTAAACCCCCTCAATATTTTGCCTTATATTCCGCCAAACATTTCGCCATATCCAACGGGGTTTTAATCTCATCAATACACAAAACCGGCTCCCTCGGCACTTGCGCTGTCACATACTCAGTCCGCCTGCAACCGCAAAATAACAGGGCTGTGAGAAATATCAGCCCCCCAATCAAACGCCGTCTTGTCTTCACGCGCCGCACGCTCCAGCGCTTTTCTTGTTTTTTCGATTTTAACATTGTTTTCATAAGCCTCCCTGAGTTTGGAATACAAAATTTCATTGTTTTGTTTATACAAAGCACTGCTTTCACGGGCCATCTCTTCGCTTTTTTTATAATAAACCGCCGCCGACACAGCCATAAGCACACAAAAACACAGCGTCGTCATCACTCCCTTGACCATATCCCCTCCCTGATAACGCGGGCAATGCGCCTAGCCCTTTTCGGCGTCTGCTTAGCATATTTAGAGCGCAAACACTCCGCCGCCGCGTCATTAAAACGCCCGCGGCGTATCGCCTCCAGCATTTTCTTAAACTCTAAAAGTCCCTCAAAACCTAACTGAAAACACATATCCAAAAGCGCATACTGACGCTCGTCATCAAGCTCGGCAAAAAAATCAAGTTTTTTTAATTTTTCCAGACACTTCTGCACATCATTACGCAAAAGCATTAACGCCGCATTGCGTGTAATTCCGTGCCGCCAGTCGCCTATGGCCTTAAGCTCGGCCGTATTAAACGGATTCGTGTCAATACACCGCCCGATTCCAATGGTAAGTTTGCCCAAATGATCATAATACGGCATCAGACGACACCCTTCGTGAAATTCAAACCGTGCCGCAATTTCACTAAAATTTTTCTTTACGCTAATCATAAATATCCTCCAAAAAAAGGGCAGCGACCGCTGCCCTTAAACCTTGATAGTTGTTACGAAACCTTCTCAAAAGGTCTCCACAAAACATCACCGTTGCTTTTAATACAAGTATGTTCCAAATCAATGCTTCCGCCCCAATATTGATTGTACAGGTTATTCCCGATCCAAATCTCTCCGTTGCAAAGCATTGTTTCCGTTGTTTTATAAACAAACGTCCAGGCGGAAATATCAGGCAAAGTCGCCTCCGTATACCCGTTATCTTCAATAAAATAAAGGCTATACCCGTCATTCATGACATAATCACCCAAAACCCAATATGTCTTTCCGTTAGTAAGGCTGACAAGCCCTCTGTCCGCTCCGTCATATAAAGCAAGCCTGCCGGTATTAAGCTTAAAAAGCTGTCGGTCCGTATTCTTATTATAAATTCCTGTCTGATAAGACGCACCGCCCACATATGTAAATTTACACAAAACACTATACGATTGATCAAAAAACCCGTTCAACTTATCAAAATTAAACTTTAAATATTTTGTTTCTGAAAAACCGCTTGCCTTATTATCAACAATTGTCACATCTTCACTGCCGGCCATATCCACATGACATAAATAAACAGCATAAGCCGAATGCGCCGGAACACTAACCGTTCCCGCCCAATAATATCCTTCTTTCTCCGCATCGCTTAAAGACAATTGTATCGCTCCGTCATTCTGCACAAATACAGAATATTCGGCCGCTGCGCCGCTGTCTTCCGTTACGTCAAGAACGCCTTTATCAAAAGTACTCACCAAACGGTAAGGCCGCCAAGACAACACCCCGTTTATAAAAATTCCGACAGCCGATAAGTCAATCGTCCCGCCCCATGGCGTGCCACCGCTGCAACACCCGATACAAAACTGATTATTAGCCCCATACACCGGCACACTGCTTTCCACCTCAATATGCACACTTTCAGTCCAGACCTGCGTCATACCGGAATTATATCCGACTTTAACCGTATACTTCTGCCCGTTAAATGCTAAGCTAATTTGGTAATCTTTATCCAAACTGAGCGTCTGTGTTGAAACAACCCCGTCGGCAATATCATAACTGCTCGCCGAACCGGACAAACTTAACACCAAATGGTTTGAGCTGTCCACGCAAAGTTTTGGCGCCGCATACGTTGCCGAATAATGCCCGAAAAGACACTGCCCTTCGCCAAACCCGCCCGCCGGCGTATGCACTTTCATCACTATTTCCCAGAGATTGCTCCCCGGATTAAACGTCGTATAAATATTATTCGCTGCACTCATACCACTATAAACACCAAACTCGGAAATAACCGGAGTTCCTTTTTTGATCATATTATCAAAAACCTGTTGTGTCAGATAGTATGACTTGCCTTTTGGCGCCATCACCCCGTGACCGCCGCTGAAAGTGGAGTAATCCCAAAGATTTCCGCCTTGAAACGTAATCACCGGCGGACATTTCTCCAAAGCACTCATCGTATAAGAACTAAACGTATGTTCAAATCCCTCAAACAACTCAAGGTTTTTGACAATCGTCGTATTTTGATTAACCGATACTAATTCATCAATATACCAATACCTGTTCTTTTCAATTCTCAAACGAATCGGAAAATTAGCATACGCTTTAACTGATTTTATACTCATAAAACATCTCCTTTAATTTCAAAAACTTGCGGATCAGGCAAAACCTCAATTGATAAATTAACCTTTTGCGGTGCCATAACTTCAACCTCAACACGACCTTCTTCATCAACATTTCCCGTCAAAAATCCCGTCAGTGAATTCGGACGATAACCAAAACTGTCGTTGTCATAAGCTTTAAGTTTCCCGTCATAACTTGCATTAATATACACAAACATTGCCGTCTGATATTGCGCGCTTTGATAACATTTCGTCATTAAATTTCCATCCGGACTAATGGATAACAACCCCCACGCATATCTGTAAGGGGCAATCGTCGCCACCTCTTCAGGTAAAATAATTTCCGTAAAATTCTTTGTTTCCCGATTAAAAGAAAAAGCCTTAAATCGCAAATCACTCTGCAAAAATGTCAAAACATTAGTCATCGCATTATAAAACAAAGAATTTCCGTACTGCGCCAACGTCACACCGCCAAAACACGCCGGCCGGATGGAATCAGTCTACTCAACTAACGTAAACCCGTTTTCACTTAACCGATACAACACCAAACTTCCGCCGGCTCGGCCTATCACATAATCGCCAACATCACCACCGGTAAACCCATGAAAATACGCAACCGACCCCAGCCCCGTGGCTGACCTGATAACCGTAATGTTATTCAAATCGGAAAAATCAATCTGATAAATCGACGTACTGTCTGTAACAAACAGTTTCTTATCAAAATAAGCATACCCGTTATAATTATTTCTGTTAGCAAAAGCTATCGGCAATTGATAAACCTCTTCACCAAGCTTTCCTTCCATCGCATTGCAACGATACACTTTACTCTCGCAAAGACATAACCCGTCACCTAAATAAAAATAACCAACCTTACGGCTTCCCCCCAGTGACACCTCATAAATATCACTTGAATTAAGCTCAAGCGCCTGTACTTTCCTTGTATTCGGGTTTACATAATTATACACATACCTGTTGCAATACGCATCAACAGACCCGATAATACTGGTCTCATCACTTCCCGCCTGATACCGCCGTATATTATTACCGCATGTAAAAATTTCATTATTTAACACCAAACCATAAAAATCTGTTCCCGATGTATAATAAGACAGCTTCAAATCCTCATCGGCCAAAGTCATATTAATCAAAACCTGCCTGCCCGCCTCAACCGGCACGCTCAAACAATTTTCAACATAGATTTTATTTGTTCCGCCGCCGCCCGTCGTCGTAACGCTCAAAGCATTAGTATTTCCAATCATAAATTTTCTCCATATTAAATAGTGATTCCACCGGTATTTCATAAAATACCGCATAAAAAAATGCCCCGACATCATCTGTCGAAGCAAAAACATCTCTCAGACAAGCACAAAAACAATATGCCGGTCAAAAATCCCCTAACCTCTCAGCCAAAGTAATCTCTAAACCGAAACATTAAGGCAAAACACCTGAACAAAAATTTTACCCCAAGTCAAAACAAGCCTTTAAGTTAAATCGTCAGGCACAAAAAAATGGAAGAAGGCAAAGCCTAATCTTCCATCATGCCCATACCATAACCCGCCTATGTCAAACATTCAACCCTTTTTTATTTTATCAACAGATGTTTTTTACTTTTCCCTATCTGCACCTCTCATCAGCCTTCATTTCTCCTCTGTCTTGTATTCCTCCGCTCATACCCCCAAAACCATAAAAAACCACTCTCAAATTGAACTATTACGCCCACATCTGCCATAAATAAATCGGATTTCAGCTTCCTTAATGTTATTTCCTGACATAAAACCGAACACCATATATAAACAAAAAGCCTTGACGCGGCAACGTCTTGGCTTTTTCTAATATCGGAAAGAAGTTGATACCCAACTTCCTATCCCTGTATTGGAAGTATTGCACAAAATGGTTTAAAAGTCAAGAACTTTTTATTTTTGTGTATAGAATCAGCTTCTTTCCCAACCGCCCCAAGGGCTGAAAGGATAAAGATGTTTGATACTATCAAAGTTTTAAGCATACTTGTTTTAGTGCTTAAAATCGTCATTATTGTTTTAAAATAATGCACGAGGCGACGTTTTTTAACGTCGCCCTTTGATTTTCACCCCCTTTTTTATAGCAGACATCATAACCATCCCTGCATTTAAAGCCACTCTTCCAATGACAACTCCCCCTTCTCCGGTTCAAATTCCCCACCCCAAAACCATAAAAAAGCCACTCTCAAGGAGTGGCTCTAAAGGCTGTACGCCTCCGCACTGGTCGCAACTCATAGGATTGACCTTCGGATTTTCAATCCTCGGCCGCACAGGCGCTCATTCGCTTCGCTCACCGGCATACTTCCGTCTGCCTTTAGCTGGTTGTCGAACCTACTCTCCGGTTCAAATCCATCTCCCAAAACCACAAAAAAGGCACCACAAGGGTACCTTTTTAGTGGTCGGGACTATAGGATTCGAACCTACGACATCTTGCTCCCAAAGCAAGCGCTCTACCAGGCTGAGCTAAGTCCCGTCCTGATAACGCCTCAAAGCATAACCGCAAAATTTATTTTTGCAAGCACTTTTTTCATCTGTTTGGGATTTTTCTGCATTTCTTAAAAACTATCTGCCGCCGCTTTGCCTCTGTTTCATCTGTCCCAACACTTGCCCGCGTTTTTGCCCTGATACTTTACCGGTATTTTTCGATTCAGCTAACAAATTAGTTTTTCGCGGCCCTCGGGAAGCATCTAACAAATTATGCAACGCAGACTCTCGGCGGTTTGCACCGTTTTTACCATTCAAAATCTCCGTTCCGTTCATAGAACGGTCAACAAGCTCAAGCTTGCCCTGCTCATTGCGCCGAATATCACAATGATGTCTTGAAACATAGTTGTTATCTTCCCCGACTTTAACTGTTTTTCCCTTCGCGCCAACCGCTTCCGGCGCCCGGCCGAGTGCCAGACTTTCGCCGGGTTTCAGCGCTTTCAAATCCTCGGCAATATTATTCAAATCAAAAATAACACTGTCTTTTCCGGCATTTCCGGCCAGTCTTAGCTGTGGCAGTTTATCCTCGTCAAGCGCCATCTTCGGATACGCCGCCTCAGCCTGCTCTTTCTTCTGTTTGGCTTCCCATTGCCTGAACACTAACGGCAACTCGGGAACTTCTGCCCTGTTTTCCTCTTTTTTCCTAGCCTCCCATTGCCTGAACGCTAACGGCAACTCGGGAATTTCTCCCCCGTTTGCCTCCAAAACTGACTGCAAAACCTGCCTGTCCGCTTCCTTTTTATAATAATCCCCAAGTCTTTCATTCCGGTTAAGATTATAGCTGTCAGCATACACACCCGCAGGAGAAAACCCCTCGCTTTTTTCACTGATTTTCTCTGCACAAAACATCATTGCCGGACCGATAATCGGCATATTCGGATGCACCGTGTCAAGCTCAAGCAACTTTTCATTATTGACACACCGCTCCAACAGCTCAACTGCCCTCGGCGCAACTGACGGGTCTTTCTCCACCATCTTCCCCATTCCATAAATCGCCTGCTCGGCCAACGTCACATCACGCGGATTTTGCAAAATCTCCTCACACCTGTTCATATACGCCGCCGGATTGTTTTCCATCGCCTGCAAATTTCCAAGCTCTTTTGCAACTTCAACAGCATCCATCGGTTTTCCGGTTTCATTTTGTAGTGAATAATCATTATACAGAAGCTCTTTACAATTTATTCTTTCAACCAAAGCCCCCCTGATTTCCGAAAGTTTTCCCAAAATTTCCTGATTATCAGCTTGCTCTTTGGCAAAATTATCCAAACTGTTTATCATTCCAATCAATACAGAATCAGACACATTGCTTTCCGACACCTTCGCCATAAAATCATCTAACATACTCATAATTCTTCTCCCTTCTTATAGAAATCATAATAAACTGCTGATTTTTATTGTACGTTTTTTCTCAGCGTTTTCAGCTCCCACTAACCCATTGTTTTAAATAAAACTAATAACTGTTGACAACTGCTGAAAAAAAACGTACCTATTTTTTCATCACATCTCATCACAAAAATCCGCTTGCCACTTCAAAAAAAATACACTATAACAGCTAAAAACCAACCAAAAAGGAAAATAAAATGGCAAAACTCACCAAATCCGCCAAAGAAGTCCGTGGCCGTAAAATGCTCACCGTGCGCTTAAAAGACGGGCGTTATCACACCTCGTCCTCAAACCGCTGGCTGGAACGCCAGCTAAATGACCCTTATGTCGCCGAAGCCAAAAACCGCGGTTATCGCTCACGCGCCGCTTTCAAATTAATCCAATTAGATGAAAAATATAAATTCTTAGGTAAAAATAAAATCATAGTCGACCTCGGTTGCGCCCCAGGAGGCTGGTCGCAAATAGCCGTCCAAAAACTAAAAAATACCGGCAAACTCGTAGGTCTTGATATCCTCCCGACCGAACCATTAGACGGCGCCACTTTCATCTGTCAGGATTTCACCACCGAAGACGCCACCGAAAAACTGCTCGCCCTGCTAGACGGGCAAAAAGCAAACATCGTTATGAGTGATATGGCCGCCAACACTACCGGTCACCAGCAAACCGACCACTTGCGCACCATAGGCTTGGTAGAAGCCGCCTATGAATTCGCCAAAACCGTCCTTGCCCCCGGTGGCATCTTCATCGCCAAGGTGTTCCAAGGCGGCGCCGAAGGAGAGCTTTTGACTGATATGAAACAAAATTTCGCCAAAGTCAGCCACTATAAACCTGACGCCAGCCGTGAAAAATCCCCCGAAACCTACGTCGTCGCTGAGAGTTTCCGCGCAAAAGAAAAACAAGCATAAATGACACAAAAAACCCTCAGCCAAGCTGAGGGTTTTCTGCGACTAAAAATCAAGAAAAGTCTTGTTTAACCGATACCTTGGTGAATCTTCAGATCGCTTGGTTTCCCAATAACATTTTGGCTTAAAGCAGTCCGCCCTGTGCCAATTTGAACAACACCACCCCGCTACTTGCGGTTTCGGACGCTCCGGTATCAAAATTTTGCCATACTGAAGATAGTACGTCTGCCCGCCGGTCCAATACTGTATCCTCGGATACTGGAATTTCCCCGGTTTAGAGCGCCAATACTTATCATCAAAAAAGCCCATAGACAAGAACTCCATCAAGTCATAAATGATATTCGGAACATAAATTTCCCAATCATCAACTTTTTTAACGAGCATATAAGGCTCCGTGCAACAAATTACCTCACGATATACCGGCTCTTTCCCTGAAGCAGTAAAACGTACCCCGACTTCAACATCGCGAAACTCAACCAAACGCGGCATAATATAAGGCAAATACCTATACTCTCCGGCTTCATAAAACATCGAGCTTCCTTTTCTTGCAAAGTCATGCGAACTCGGGAAGACAAAGCCCTGCATCTCATTTCTTCTCAAATACCACTCCGTACGCCAGATGTAGTCTTCGTTTTCAATAAACTTGCTCTGCCTGTCCAAAATAAAAGAAATTTCAGAAAGCGGAGCGCCTTTTTCCACCTCGCGCGCCAACACGCGGTTAAGCAGATTAGCAAACGAAAGCAGACTATAAAAATGCACCTTGGTTCCATGCAGAGCATCCGTAATCACCATAACATTGCAGATTTCCCAAAACCTGATGTAATACTCGGCAAATTCTACCCAAGTACCGCCTAACGCCCAAACTAAATCGGCACCCAATACTCGCTCAGCTGCTTTGATAAACTCAGATTCAGGACAAAGCGCTTTCAAGCTCTGAAACCTGAAATCCATCACCCAAACCGGACCGCCCGCTTTTGAGCTGCCCCATGTGCTGTTTTTAACCACTTGATCAAAAACATCTTCCCATAAAAAACGTTCAATTTTAAAACCCATAGTAATTTTTTTAAATAATGAAATAATAATATAAAATTAAGCCACTCCTACCACGCTTTTATCCAAAAGTAAAGCCTTTTTTGACAAAAAACAATTCCTCCCCTAGTCATTGCAAGGTAAGCCGTAAGGCACAAGCGCGCGGTAATCCATAACCTATGCAAAGCATTCCTTACCCAGCAAATTTTTAACTTGACTTTAACCGTCTCTGTCCCTAAAAATAATCAAAGGGCGATGTTAAAAACACCGCCCCTGTTCATCTATCGTTTGATAGATAGGAACAATCGGAATTTCCGAATAATGATAATAATTCTTATTTTCATTATTTTTGCCTTTCAATAATATTGAAAGGGGAAAAACCTTGCATATATATCTTGACAAACAAAATATAATATGCTATCCTCAACTCAGGAAATGAGTTAAAGATATGGTTTAACCCCTTTCTTTGTTGAGAAATTTGCCGGTGTTAGCCCACCGGCATAAATTTTATACAAGAAACGATTCGAAAAGTCAAACAAAATTCAGCTCAAACAAATAACTCATCAAAACACACAAATTCCAACAAAGCAACGCTAAAGCGT
>JAGASU010000064.1 GCA_017621635.1 Alphaproteobacteria bacterium
GGTAAACGACTTCTTTGGTAACCACGCCGTTGACAACTTTGCGGTACGGACACTCAATAAAGCCGTATTTGTTGATGCGGGCATAAGTCGACAGCGAGTTAATCAGACCGATGTTCGGACCTTCCGGCGTTTCAATCGGGCAGATGCGTCCGTAATGGGTCGGATGTACGTCGCGGACTTCAAAACCGGCACGCTCGCGGGACAGACCGCCGGGGCCCAAAGCCGACAGGCGGCGTTTGTGGGTAATTTCCGACAGCGGATTGTTCTGATCCATAAACTGCGACAACTGCGAAGAGCCGAAGAACTCACGGATAACCGAAGCAATCGGTTTGGCGTTGACCAAATCCTGCGGTTTGACATTGTTCAGAACTTCCGAGCTCATTCTTTCGCGAATGGCTCTTTCCATGCGCAGCAAGCCCATGCGGTACTGGTTTTCCATCAGTTCGCCGACCGAACGGACGCGGCGGTTGCCAAGATGGTCAATATCGTCAACTTCGCCTTTGCCGTCGCGCAACTCGACCAGACGTTTGACAATACGCAGAATATCATCTTTGCGCAGCGTCCGATAAGTATCCGGCGCGTCATCAAAAGAGATGTCCAGCGCAACATTCATCTTTACGCGGCCGACCGAAGACAGGTCATAGCGCTCAATATCAAAGAACAGGCCTTTAAACAACTGATCGGCGGTTTCATAGGTAGGCGGTTCACCCGGGCGCATAACGCGATAGATGTCAAGCAAAGCCTCTTCGCGGCAGTTGTTCTTGTCGGCTTCCAGCGTGTTTCTGATATACGGGCCGACATTAACGCCGTCGATAAACAGGGTTCTGATTTCGCCGATCTTGGCTTTGGCAATCTTGTCAAGCAGCTCCTCGTTCAGTTCGGCGCCGGCTTCGGCGACAACTTCGCCGGTTTTACCGTCAACCACGTTATTGGCCAAAAACTTGCCATACATCTGCTCCTTGGAAACGCTGTAAAATTCCAGCCCTTCGTCAGCCAGCTTCTGAGCCGAACGCGGCGTCAGCTTTTTGCCCCTTTCCAGAACCACGTCGCCGGTTTTGGCATTAACCAGATCAAAATCAAACTTGACACCCTTCATACGTTCGGGAACAAACTTGGCCTTCCAGTTCTTTTTGTCGGCAACATAGGTGTCGGCGTCATAGAAGTAATTGAGAATTTCCTCTTTGTCCATGCCTTTGACTTCGGAGCGGTCGATTTTCTTACCGTCTTTGGCCAGCTGTTTAATCTTCTCTTCCGTTTCCTTGGAATACAGAGAATACAAAATGGAGGTTACCGGCAGCTTGCGGCGGCGGTCGATACGGGCATAAACCAAATCTTTGGCGTCAAATTCAAAATCCAGCCAGGAACCGCGGTAAGGAATAACGCGGGCGGCAAACAGATATTTGCCGGAAGCGACGGTTTTGCCTTTGTCATGGTCAAAAAAGACGCCCGGCGAACGGTGCATCTGCGAAACGACGACACGCTCGGTACCGTTGAAAATAAACGTACCTTTGTCCGTCATCAGCGGAATGTCGCCCATATAGACATTCTGCTCCTTAATGTCGTGAATGGACTTGGCGCCGGTAGCCTCGTCGGTATCCCAGACAACCAGACGCAGGGTAGCCTTAACCGGTGCGGCATAGGTCATATCACGCTTGATACATTCGTCGACATCGTACTTCGGCTCTTCAAGTTCATATTTGACAAACTCCAACTCGCCGTTTCCTGAAAAATCTTTAATCGGAAAAATTGATTTGAATACTTCTTCCAGACCGAACTCGCAGGGTTCCGCATTTTTGTCCTGCTCAATAAAGCTGGCATAAGAACCGGTCTGAACTTCGATTAAACTCGGCATATCCGACACGGCGTCGATTTTGCCGAAGCTTCTTCTTACACGTCTTTTGCTCGTATAAGATTCTTTCATTGTGCTTTCATCCCTAGGTTTGAATTCCGTAACAATACCATCAGTAAATACTGCATCCCGATTACGGAAGGTTATAACTTAATATTCGTTTCGTAAAAAGCAAAAAATCAGTCCGCACCAACAAGGCATTGCACCCCCGCGGAAAAGATTTGCAAAATAATTTCGAACCGCCGCAGCATTTCGATTTTCAATCGGATAAAACGATTCTTTTAAACGAGTCAAAGGCTCCCTGAAAGGAACCTCGGTTCAATAATACGCCCAAACTTCTGCCCTTGCGCAAGATGACAATAAAGCTTAGAACTTTTCGGTAATAATTCATCTCCCCATCGGGGAACTTCAGCGTTCAGAAAACATCTCCGTCCGCCGAAACTTTAACAAAGAGGAAACGGCTCTCGCCGCCCCCTCTTTGCAAAAATCAAAATTACTTAAGAGTAACTTTGGCGCCGGCAGCTTCCAGTTTCTTCTTGATTTCTTCAGCTTCTTCTTTCGGAGCGCCTTCCTTAACGGTCTTCGGAGCACCGTCAACCAAATCCTTGGCTTCTTTCAGACCCAGGTTGGTAATTGCGCGGATTTCCTTAATAACGTTAATCTTGTTGTCGCCGGCTGCTTCGAGAATGATGTCAAATTCGCTCTTCTCTTCTTCAGCGGCAGCAGCGGCACCGCCGGCAGCAACGGCTACGGCAGCGGCGGCGGAAACGCCCCATTTTTCTTCCAGCATTTTGGACAGGTCAGCGGCTTCCATAACGGTCAGGGCTGACAATTCATCAACTAATTTGGCTAAATCGGCCATTTTTTTTCTCCAATAAAATTTTAATTAAATCAACTAAATTACTTAAAAACTTTTGTCTTGTGCTTTCAGCATTATCGCTTTCAAACCAAATTATGCAAAGTGGATTTTACTTCCCCCGAACAAACGGGTACATAGATGAAAAACCCGCAGGCAGAACTGGCGTAAACAATAATACTAAGCGGCTTCTTTCTCGCTGTAAGCTCTGGTAACGCGTGCCAACTGGGCACCCGGAGCCTGCAACAGACCGATAATCTTGGCTCTGAGTTCGTCCATAGACGGAATCGTTGCCAGTTTATTGATTTCGGCAACCGAAAGAACACCGGTTCCCATGGCACCACCGACAACAATCAGCTTTTCATTGTCTTTGGCAAACTGAACGCAGGCTTTGCAGGCCGAAACCGGGTCATTGGCGAAAGCAATGGCCGTCGGACCGGTAAACAAGTCGGTCAGTCCTTCAAACTTGGTACCTTTAAGAGCAAGACGAGTAATCCGGTTTTTAGTAACTCTGAACCCGGCGCCTGCTTTTCTGATCCTGTCGCGCAGTTCCGAAACTTCCTTAACGGTTAAACCTTTGTAGTGCGAAACTACAATGATTTCGGAGCTGTTAAACAGTTCATTCAGTTCACCGAGCAACTGTGTCTTTTCTTCGCGGTTCACTTATTGTCTCCAAACAAAACATCATTTCAAATAAAACAATGTCATTTCACACATCCGCAACGCCGGTCTGCTGACCTTTGCCGCGGGACCTAATCTGTCCAGGAGAAAAAAAGATAAATATTTTTCAACTCCCGTCTGCGCAGGATATTTAAAGTTGTCAAACGCCGGTTCCGGCATTTTCGACCACCTGCGGTCTTGGACAGTTTTCAGAAGCACGAAACTTCTGAAGAGCGGGAAGCGGACACGTCCGCCTCCCAAAACTTTCTTACAAAGCGGACGAATCTACTTTGATGCCGACACCCATCGTCGAACTCAGGGAAATCTTCTTCAGGTAGTTTCCTTTGAGCGACTGCGGTTTGGCTTTCAGAATAGCGTCAATAAACATCTTGGCGTTGTCATAAATCTGCTCTTCCGAGAAAGAAGCCTTACCGATACCGGCATGAACAATACCGTTCTTTTCAACGCGGTACTGAACTTCACCGGCCTTGGCCTTCTTAACCGCACCGGCAACATCGGTGGTGACGGTTCCGAGCTTCGGATTCGGCATCAGGCCTTTCGGACCCAGAACACGGGCAACGCGGCCGGCCAGCCCCATCATGTCCGGCGTGGCGATACATCTGTCGAAGTCAATTTTGCCTGACAAGATGGAATCAACCAGATTCTCGGCACCGACGATATCGGCTCCGGCAGCTTTGGCCTCGTCGGCTTTCTCGCCCTGAGCCAAAACGGCGACGCGTACGGTTTTGCCCGTGCCGTGCGGCAGAGCGCAAACGCCGCGGATCATCTGGTCGGCATGTTTCGGATCAACACCGAGGTTGATGGCAACGTCGATGGTTTCGTCAAATTTGGCGGTAGCATTGGACTTGACGATTTTGACAGCCTCTTTCAGCGCATAAGCCTGAGTCTTGTCAATTGTTTTGTATGCATTTACAATTCTTTTTCCAGCCATCGTCTTACTCCACTACCTTGATACCCATGGAAACCGCCTGGCCTTTAACCATATTCATGGCCGCCTCAACGGTCGAGCAGTTCAAATCCGGCATTTTGGTTTCGGCAATTTCTTTAACCTGAGCCATCGAAATCTGACCGGCAACGGTTTTGCCCGGTTCCTTGGATGCAGACTTGACACCGGCAGCTTTCTTAATCAGATAAGAAACCGGCGGAAGTTTGGTCTCAAAAGTAAAAGACTTGTCTTCAAAAGCGGTAATAACGACCGGAACGGGAACGCCCGGTTCCATTTTCTGGGTGGCTGCGTTGAAAGCCTTGCAGAATTCCATAATGTTCAAGCCCTTTTGGCCCAGAGCAGGACCAACCGGCGGAGAAGGGTTAGCCTTTCCGGCGGGGATCTGAAGCTTGATTAATCCTAAAATTTTCTTTTTAGTCTTAGCCATTTTCATACCTCTGTTTAGGTTCGTGGTTTTTCCAGACCATGGCTGGTCTCCCACGAAGTTACATTTTTATGCGATTCGCATCTCAAAAGAACAGAGTCGCCCCTTTGAGAGTCGCCTTTGTATAGCACATCCGATTCATTTTGCAAGCGTTTTTTTCAAAAATTTTGCGATTCAAGCCTTTGATTCGATTCAGAAAAAGGCTCCTTTGCGGAGCCTTTTTTTCACTTCAGTTCCGAAGTGCAGTGCGGACAGCGCACCGCCTTAACGGGAATTTCTTCGCAACAGTATGGACAGGCCTTCGTTACCGGTTCCTTTTTCGCGTCTTCGGCCGCTTCCTGCCTGAGCATCTTGGCCTGCAGTTCGTTAATGGCCTTAATCAGAATAAACACGGCAAAGGCCACGATAATAAAACTGATAAGCGCATTGACGAACAGACCCACGTTAAGCGTCACGGCACCGGCCTTCTGCGCTGCATCCAGCGAAACGTAGGGCGCTGCCGTTACCCCTTCCTTCAAAACCACAAACAGATTGGTAAAATCGACCTTGCCGAGCAACAGCCCGATTGGGGGCATAATAACGTCTTTAACCAGAGAGTCGACGATTTTGCCGAAAGCGGCGCCGATAATGATACCGACGGCCATGTCAATGACATTGCCGCGCATGGCAAATTTTTTAAATTCATTAAAGAAACTTTTGAACATTGCCTTCTTCCCTAAAAAAATAAACCGCCGGATTTTAATCCCGGCGGTTTCAGACTTTCCTAAACCTTTTCAACCTGGCTGAATTCCAGCTCAACCGGAGTTGAACGTCCGAAAATCGAAACGGAAACTTTCAGACGAGCCTTCTCAAGGTCAACCTCTTCAACCAAACCGACAAAGGAAGCGAACGGGCCGTCGGTTACCCTGATTTGCTCGCCGACCTCATAATCGACAACCGTCTGCGGCCTTTCAACGCCTTCCTGCATCTGAGTAATAATACGTTTGGCCTCGGCTTCGGAAATCGGCTGCGGCTTATTGCGGCTGCCCAGAAAACCGGTAACGCGCGGCGTATTCATAACCGCATGCCAGGTATCGTCGGACATTTCCATCTTAATCAGCACATAACCCGGAAAAAACTTGCGTTCCGAATTGACCTTCGAACCTTTTTTAACCTCGACGACATCTTCGGTCGGAACCAGAACGTCAAGAATCTTATCTTCCATTTTTTTCAAAACAGCCTGTTCTTTAATCGATTCGGCAACCTTCTTCTCCGAACCGGAATAAACATGAAGAACATACCAACGTGCAGTCATAAACTATACTCCAAGACCAAATATTAATTTAACAACCCAGCCGAAAATCTGATCGACGAAGAAAAAGAAAGTCGCGGCAATCGCCACCAGGATAATAACCATTATCGAGGTCTGCATAACTTCCTTGCGGGTCGGCCAGGTAACCTTTTTAATTTCCTGTTTTACCTGTCTGAAAAACTGAATCGGACTAATTTTTGCCATAGATCCTATCCATCTGAAAAATTGCAACAAAGCCAGCCCCGCCCGCGTCGTTAACCGGTCTTTTCAAAAAACATGTCGAAATTATACGGCAAAATGACGGGGATAGGCTGTCTGATTTACCGGAAACATAAACTATTAAACAAAAGATTGCAATACTTTTTTCTCAGGGTTCCAATTTTGGTTAAAAAAGGATGTCTGGCAAACGCCCATATGCATTACCGCCTCTGCCCGCCAGATTTTTCTTGACTTTGAGCAAACTCTAAGGCTTAAATTAATCACTGTCACACAACGGGAGAAAGTTTATGGGATACTCAATCGGCCAAGTTGCCAAAAAAACCGGCTTAAGCGTACATACGCTCCGATACTACGAAAAAGAAGGCCTGCTGCCTTTCGTCAGAAAAAACAGTTCCGGCCTGCGGGTCTTTTCCGATTCCGACCTCGGCTGGCTTGAACTCATCGAATGCCTGAAAGCCACCGGCCTGCATCTCAAAGGTATCAAACAGTACATCGACTGGTACATTGAAGGCGATTCAACTCTGCAACTGCGGCTGGATATGTTCAGACAGCAGAAAATCCGTATTGAAGAGCAAATGGCCGAACTGCAGAAACATATGAACAAGATTAACTACAAAATTGAACTTTACACCAAAGCCGTCGCCGCCGGCACGCTGCACCCGGAAAAGAAATCCGCCTGAGCCTTCGCTCTACATAAAAACGTATAAAACAGCTTCCTGCCCGGAAGCTGTTTTCTTATATAACATAAAAAACCGCCCTTTCGGACAGCTTTCTCTAATCGACAGGATAATATCGTACAAATACACAAACCTATTGACATATGGTGCAATCCACGGACTATTTTATTATTCCCTTCATCTGAAAATTATGTCACAATACACAAAAATTCAGGGAAGATTAAAATGACAAAACTTTATCACTACATCACAAAAGGCAACAATGCTCTGAAACAAGGGATTTTATCTTTTGCCAACAATCCCCAAGCCGATTTACATTACTATTACAAACGCACGGGCGGCGAAACAACCCACTCCGAAATTGTTAAATGGATGGAAAATTGTTTCGAAGGCCGCAGCCGCGCCATCCGCGGTTTTTCAGAGCCGATACAGTGGACCGAGAAAAGCATAAATATGTTCAAACCTTTTATTGCGAACGCTGACTTATTTTCTGTTGATTTGGAGACCTTACAAAAAGACGGACTAATTGAAGCAGTTTATGTCAGCCCGGCAATCCGACCGAATTTAGATAAAGATTTTCCGCAAGACGTTGATGAACGTTTAGTAAGATTAGCCTCAATTAACGATATTGATACTTCTCCGGTAGACTGGTCTGCCTGTGATGAAAAATTAGGCTTACGCTTTTCTGTCGTTCCGTATTATCTGATCATCATCAAAGGCGGCATCATCCCGCCCAAATATATTACATTAGAATCTTAACAATTCCCAAAGACAATAAGATTCTAACTTTATTAAATGCTTGTAAAATAAAGGATTTCACTAAGGATGGTCCGTGTACCCAAAAATGAATTTATCAATGCAACCCCGCACGGACTCTGTTAAGTGCTTGATATATAATAAAAAAAAGACGCTTTTCAGCGTCTTCGTCTTACATGGCAGAGCACATAGTGCAATCCACGGACTATTTTATACTATGACAAAATTTTAATTTTAAACTTGAACAAATTAGATAAAATTAACTATACTCAAAAGTAAACAATAAAAATAACAGAAATATAAATCAAAACCATCATATTGAACTATGAAAGAAAATAATAGAAATAAAAACATACGCGCAGGAATGAATGCAATCGCAGGAGCAATTCCTTTTTTCGGGGGACTAATTTCTGCCGCTGCAGGAGTCTGGTCTGAAAATGAACAAGAAAAATTCAACATCTTTGTAAAAAATTGGCTAATGATGTTAGAAGAAGAAATGAAAGAAAAAGCCAAAACTATGGAAGAAGTCTTAGCTAGACTAGATATGAAAGATGAAAAAATAAATGAGAGAATATCAAGTAAAAGCTACCAATCAATCTTAAAGAAAACTTTTAGAAATTGGTCTAATATTGACACCGATGAAAAACGCATAATGATAAGAAATATTTTATCTAATTCAGCAACAACGGAACTTACAAGCGATGATGTTGTAAAGATGTTTATTGATTGGATTGATAAATTATCAGAACTTCATATTAAAACAATTTCAGCCATCTATAATAGTAACGGAATAACACGAGGCGAAATATGGAGAAAAATGGGAAAAGAACCGGTTCGAGAAAACTCTGCGGATGCTGATTTATTCAAGTTAATAATTAGAGAACTAAATCTAGGAGGAATAATTCGACAACATCGGGAAGTTGATATGTATGGAAATTTTATAAAAAAAACTTCCTCAAGAAAAAACTCAATAACATCAAATACATATACATCAGCATTTGACAATGATGAATGTTATGAATTAACTAGCTTAGGAAATCAGTTCGTACATTATGCAATGACGGATATTCCTCAAAAGTTAGAATATAAATCTGCAATACAATAAACATATCAAGCTCTAATTAAACCTTACACAAACTATTTATACTTTCCCATCCAATATTTTTATGCTTTATTTTAATTGATTTTTTGCAGATAACTATCTAGAATAGCAAATAATGAAACATCCAATAAAGAGAACAACAACATTTAATAATGAAAAAACTATCAGAACAGTTAAAACAATATCTCATTAGATATGCTAAAAAATCATTTAAACATAATTTAAAAAGGAAAAACAGAACTTGTTCTGAAAACATCTTCAATGGCAAAAAAAAGGGGAAACCACATACATTGCTTGCCCCAATAAATATGGATTTAGAAAATAATTATGAAGAAACGGTTTGTTTTTTTAATAAACTTAGACGTCTATCTCCTCTCAAACAAAGATTCATAATAGACTTTAAACCAATCAAAACAATTTCCCCATCTGCTGCATTAATTTTTACAGCAGAAATAGATAGAATAAGACATTTATTTTTTAAAAATAAGCGTATGTCTGTAATGGATTTTCACAAATGGGATGAAACAATTAAACTCCAACTTAGAGATATGGGAATGTTTAATCTACTTGAAATTAAGAATCTTCCCCCAAATTTCAATAAAATACCATCTAATTTTCCTGAAAAGTTTTTAAAATTTCAATCTGGCGATCAAGCTATTGGAGAAGACGCAAATAAATTAAACATACTAATATCAGCTTTAACAACTCTCCCCAAACAAAGCAATTTACAGATAGGATTAACTGAAGCAATGACTAATTCTATCAATCATGCTTATCCTGATGAATACATGGAAAAGAAAGACTTTTCCAAAAAAATGTGGTATATGTCAGCATCTGTAAATACTGCAACCAACATTTTGACAGTCATGTTCTATGATGAAGGAATAGGAATCCCTGAGTCCCTTCCTAAAACTTGGCCTGAAGCCATAAAGTCAGCTTTTTGGATCATAAATAAAGGCGATATAATCAAAGCTGCGACACAAGTAAGCCGAACATCTACCAATGAGAAAACTCGAGGGAAAGGCCTTAAAGATATAAAAAACTACATTGATGCTGTCGGAGAAGAAAATTCATATCTTGAAATTTACAGTTTGAAAGGTTATTATCGTTACCAAATACTAAAAGAAAAAACTAGTGAAAATAGAAACCCAATTGAAGGAACTTTAATACAGTGGAAAGTCCCAATCTAGGTGAAAAAATGGAAAAAACAATATCAATAGCAAATAATTTCAACAAATTTCCCGCAGGTCGTTATCTAACAGATGGGCCATATAGCGGGGAACAATTCAGAACGGAATATCTTGTTCCTTTATTAAATAATAAAGAAATTTCTATACTAAAAGTATCACTGGATGGTCTTGGTGGTGTGGGTTCTTCCTTTTGGGATGAAGCATTTGGAGGATTAATACTAAAAGAAAAAATTCCCTATGATATTATAAAACAAAAACTACAGTTAATATGCGAAGAAGATAATGCTTTATCCTCCTTAGTATGGGGTTACATAGAAGAAGCAAAGGAAGTTTCTAATGGACAGTAACTGGTGGAGTATCATTGCCAATATAGTAATATGCATCATTAATGTTATAATTAGTATAGTAGCATACAAAATAAGGAAAAAAGAAAACAATCGAAGCGCTTTATTAGAAGATCTTATATCTTTTTGTGATTCTATCGAAAAAGATGCCAATCGTTATTGGAGCGAAAATATTAAAGACAGACAAAACTGTGCCAATTCTTTAAAAAGTTATATTAAAAAAGCTCGAGGCACATTTGATTTACTTCAAAAGAAATATATTAAAGACAATGAAAAGGGGATAGAATGTGCAAAAAAATTAAACGAAATTGATAAAGAAGCGACAGGAGCCACTTTTGAAACAACCTCTTTCACTATTGACACAAAGCGAAGCGATAATATTTCAATACTAATTGAGAATTTTAGAGCAGATTTAAGAGAAATGAGATTTAATTAGGAATATTTACACCCAAGCATACACTTCACAATAACTATATCAAATTCAAACTAACAACAAACTTGTTCAAACTCCTCTAAATTCTCTACTGCGACTCGAGGCCAATCTTGATAATTTTTGCATACAATCAACCTATCAAACGGAGTTTTGAGTTTGTATTCCAACCTTTTGCCATTGAGTTGGCAGTCTGTAATAAGTAATCGCAATAACTGATTTCGCTTGTCAGGTGTTGCCTTATCAAAGATATTAGAGATATTTATCGCCATAGAAACAACTTTGGTAATTGTTTCTTTCATATTACCGTCAATCGTTTTGTATTTTTCCGCAGTTGCTTTTAGTTCTTCTATTTCTTTGTCAATCGCTGTTTTCTTGGTTTCATAAGTAGCTTGGGGCAACTTCCCTTCAAGATAAAAATCCAGCAGATTGTCTTCCTTAACTTTCAATTCGTTAATTTTGTTTATAATCTTAGCTTTAAACATCGCATTAAATTGAGATGTGTCGTTTAGATTTTTCAAAAGCTGATTCTTCAGAGATTCTTGTAAAGGCAGAGGAAGTGTTAATTTGTCAAGCACCTCTGTTTTTAATTGTTCAACAATGTCTTTTTCATTAACAACGCCTTGATGACAAATCTCTTTAGAATGTCCACATCTCAGATAAACATACTCGCGACCGCTTTTTTTAATTTTCTTTTCCGGAGTTATTAAACAACCGCATTCTTTACAGCGTATCATCTTTCTGAATGTATAAGAATTTTTAGCAATCTCCTTAATGTTGGTTCTATTGTGTGTTCCGTTTTTTACAAAAATTTCCTGAACTTTGTTAAACAATTCCTTTGATACAAGCTGCTCGTATATATGCTGTATAAGCTCACCCTTAACACACATCTCGCCGTAATAAAAAGGATTCGTCAGTATTTCATATACAGTGTTTCGGGTAACAAAACAGCCTTTCTTTTTTTTAACTTTGGTATATAGACCTAATTCTTTAGCCAAACACCAAACAGATTTGATAGTATGCAGTCCTGTTGCATATTCCTGATATAAACGTTTTATTATCGGTGCACGAACCGGATCCACAACTATTATTGATTTATTATCGTCATCTTTTTTATTCAGATATCCCAAAGGTGCTGTTCCCTGCCATTTCCCTAAAGACCAATTTTTAGCGAGACTTGCCTTAACCTTATCTGTTTGCGAGTTAACCTGCGCATTAGCAAACATAACAAACATATTCCAAAAAGTTAATTCGGTTGCTGCGGAATCTTTTGTAATAATCAATCGCTCTTTTATAAAATGTATTTCTACTTTTCCTGATCTTCGCAAACTTTCAACATAATATGAATCTTCCGGCAAACGTTGCAATCTATCAACATAAGCAACAACTATAGCAACCTTGCCCTCACATTTGGCTGCAAAATTTATCATCTCATGAAATACCGCACGGTCACCATGTGTTGAACTCTCATCAACACTGTATCTGGCAATAACTTTTAACCCATTTTCTTTGCAATATTGGGTTGTATTTTCCTCTTGAACTTCTAAGGATATACCTTCATCTTTTTGTCTCTTACTTGATACTCGTGCAAATATTACGGCTTGTGTACAGGGTGCTACCGGTCCATATCTGTATTTCTAAGCCATTTTTAATAATCCTCTTCTTCGTCATCAAAACCATCATTTTCTGCATAAAAATCGTCTGAACTCATGGTTTCGATAAAGTTTCCGGTTTTGTTGTCATGGATTTTTACAACCGTCCAGGAAGGATCCGATATGTCAAAATCAATGTTAATATCATCGGAACCTTCAAAAACTGCCGCACCATGCGAATAAATATCCGGGTAGTCTTCTTCAAAATGCTTTTCAATTTCTGATGTTAACCGACAAACACAAACCATACCTGAGTCAGCGCAAAACTCTTTATGGATAATATAACTTCCATAGATTTTATTATTCCAATCGCCAAAACCGGTATCGCAAGCAAAAGCAGGAAAACCGCTTAAATCAGTCAATGCTTTAGAAACTGCGTTGTTAAATGCTTTCGGGCTGTTATCTAAAAATTTGCAACATTCGTCCCATTTGTCATCTGAAAGAATATAACAAGGGTCTGTTACGACATATTTTATAAATGTATTCATTTCTGTTACTCCTTTGTTTTTACACTATATTTATTATGTCGCGTTAAAATGGGAATGTACGCGGTTATTTTCAGTTTTTGACGACTTTTTTACTAATATTTTACTGATTTTTCA
>JAGASU010000065.1 GCA_017621635.1 Alphaproteobacteria bacterium
CGAAGGCAAAATCTTTGAACGCCCGACCAAAGTAATTTGGGAATGCGCTAACTGCGGCGCCAGAATTGAATCCCCCAAAGCTCCGGCTATCTGTCCGGTCTGCGAACACCCGCAAGCCTATTTCTTTGAACTTCAGGAAAAGTTCTAAACAAAACAAACCGCCGGCAAACAAACCGGCGGTTCTTTGTATTCTGAAAACCACCAGCTAGGCCGGTGGTTTTCAGAATACAAAAAAGGAAACTCTTGCGGGATTTCCTTTTTTTATGATACTTATTTAACAAGCTGTTTCAGACCGCAAATATAATCTAATACGAACGCTCCCCTGCTTCCAAATCAATAACAGGAGCGAGAAAAGCCGGAGTACGACGCCAAGAACCATCCTCTGTCACAATTTCCTCTTGCAAAAATTTAGCCTTTTCTTTAATCACTCCCTCGTCAAGCACAGCTCCCCCCTTAGTTGAAAAAGAAAAATGTAATACCGGCAAATCAAACGAAAATTCACCTAAAACCAAAAATTCTTGACGTTTAGCATTATATGTCAGATGCCAAATAGTCCAATCATTCCACGCCGAACTAAAAAACAGCTCTTTTGCAATTGTCTCCTTTCCCTTCATTATCGTCGTTCCCGAATGACTAATCTCAATAGTATAAGTCTTCCCGCTGATAACACACTTTTTTGTCATGGAATTATCATCCGGACTAGGGATTTGATTACGATAGGCATGATATTCATGAATTATACCATACTTATCTCTCAAAAATTCATATTCATTGCTCCCCACCTCACCAGCCTTATCCCAAAAAGTATTCCGGTCAGGAATCTCCACAAATTTTAATAACCGTACCTCAAAAAAATTCAGCTCAGGCACACAATCCACTCTCAACCCCGGCTGCATCATTGCCTGCGATTTAAAACTCATTAAACAAAACATCAAAGCAAGGCATAATTTTTTCATAAAACACATTTTTTTTATTAATCACACCACACCATTGAACAAATATCTTTTTCCATACCATAAAAATCATCCATACTTTCAAGCTTCCACAAACGCTCATTTTCATCATAATCTTCCCATTTCGGACTTTCCGGCAAGCGATTATAAGAGAACTCATTTTTATCCTTATTCCACCACGCAATCTGAACAGCATCATAAGGGCGCGACCAATCACCGATAACTTTATACCGCAAATAACTAATCAACTCATTTCTCTTTGCTTCATATAACCTTATACCCGAAATAACCACCTCACCATCACGGCTAATCATTAAATTCGTTTTTTTATCAATTTTAATTTCATATGTTTTTCCCTTAATCAAACACTTAGTTTGATAAACCGCCGGCACCTTATCAGCCTCAAAAGCATAAATGCCATATTGAACCAAATCCAAAGCTTCTTGATCAAGGATTGCTTTAACTCTTTCATCTTGGTAATGCACAAATCGAACATCTATATCTTCCAAATAGTCATCACAGCCAATCAAAAAAGCCTTCCCCTCACTGTTTTTTAAAAACACTCTATTCGGCCATTTTTCCGGATATTCCAAAACCTTTTGTGTTGATTTCTCTGTTTCATTTTTCCATTTTATATAAGAGAGTTTCTCACTTTCCACATTATCTCTCTTAAGACCAAAAATTTCAAGTTCATCGCTCAATGCGTTATATCTTAAAAACGGTATATGCACTTTATGCTCAGAAAACTGGTCATACAAAAGAAGATCAGAAACAACTGGTTTACCATTTTTCAGAATAGTCACCAAAATTCTATTTGACGCATAATAAACCCCTTGAAATTTAATCTCATAAAGTCCGCTCGCAAATTCGCATTTCGTTTCAGCCGTAAGGTCACGCTTTTGTTCATTCTCAAAAATAAAATAATTTTTTTCTAAAGCTTTTAAACGATTTTCTTTTGAAAAGTCACTATAATCAAAATGAGTACCATTCCTATTGTAAATTTCAATACTCTGAATCTTTGGCAAACACTTCACAGACACGACATCTCCCCCAAACCATCCCGTGTCCGCTCTTGCTACGGATAAAACCAAACAAAACAAAAAAGCAAGGCATAATCTCTTCATATTTCCCTATTTCTCCCCCAGCGAAACCGCACACTTACGCTCAATATCTCTTACATCAAAAGATTTAATATAAACATTATCAAAATCTGCCAAATACATCATGCTGTATATTTGTTGATATTCTTTTTGAAGAACAATATTCTCAATCATCTTATCTTTTTTATAAAATAAAACCTTGTCCTCCGCTTCAAAAACAATCTTTATATCACCACACTGAAATTGCGGCGTGTCTTTCAGCCAACCATATCCCTCTGCTAATTTAGGACGCTCATTATAAGCATATAACCGAACTCCGGCAATTCCCAAATCACGATAACATAAAAACTCTGCAACATTATACTGCGGTACAATTTCCTTATCTCTCCCCATTTGACTAAATGAATAGCTTTCTTCCCCTTCAGGCACTAAAAGCTGATAGTTATGATAACAATGCTCATACCAATAACCGCCACCGGATACAAAAATATCTTTTCCGGCAATTTCCAACTTGTCATAACTATAATTACGGGTCGTCCCTAGCGGACTTAAATCACCGATATACCGTCCATCCGCTCTCAAAACAACACCTTTAGTATAATCGTCTAATTCTTCATTAACAACCAAATCATAAAATTCCATCTGATACGTCACCCCGTCTATTTGACAAGACACATCATAATCAAGCGGCGTTTCGAACCCTCTTTTTTCAAGCCCCGTCCTCTCCCAATAATACAAACCGTTATCCCTTAAAAGTGACGGTTTCTCGCTCAACCTCTCTACCCCAAATTCTAACACTTCTGCCCGAAACACACCCATCTCCGGCACACAGCTCACCCTGAGAGCCTCCTCCACCTGCGCCGCGGCAAAAACATCTGCCGCTAAATAAGAAAAAAAGAACCCCGATACAAAACCAAACCTTTTCATAAACTTCTCCTAAAACAATGCTCCCACTCTACCTCAAAAATTTTATTTCACAACAAAAATCCCCCGAACCACAAAAAAACAGCACCGAATTTCTCCGCTGCTGTTAAATACGCCACTGCAAACCTGATATTAAAACATCAGCTTATTCCCGCCCGCCATTGGCTTTAGCATTAGGTAACACTTTAGCTGTTGTTTTAGTCTTAGTTGTTTTGGGCTTTTGCTCAGTTTTGGTTGCCATTTTCTTTTTTGCGTCATCAACCCAGGGCATATTCCCGCTTTCAGCCGTTTTCCCCAAACCTTTTGCCTTTAATTTGCTCTGCTCTTTCTGCACTTTAAGCGCGTTGGCGGTTCGGCGTTTTTCAGCTTCTTTACCCCATAGCGCTTTACCGTTTTTATCAAAATATTCCGGTTTATTAGCCTCTAGCCATTCATGCCCCGGAACGCCGTCCAACAAAACATCTTTTACATCAAGACGTTTCTTTGTCGTGATTTTACTATAATAATCATCCTTGGGATTGTCATAGATTTTGTTTCTTGCCCAAAGACCGGGCATCAAATCAAAATCCCTCTCCTCATTTAAAACACGCCCGATATTTTCAATTGTCATATTCTTAAACGTTCCATCTTCATTATAATGAGTCGTATAACATTTAGCTGAATAAATCCCTTTATCATAATCAGCATTAAAAACAATAAAGCCTTCTTTTTTTTCGCCTTTATACCCAATAACTCCGGTTGCCCCGTCTTCACTAATTCTTTCATATTCTTCAGCTTCTTTAGTCATAATCCCTCTCCTTAATAAAAATCATAAATCAACATCATTTAACCAACGATAGACTCTTAAACAACTCCGCCCAAAAGAAAAATGCATTTTTCTTTAATTTTTCAGAAAAAATACTGTTTTATATTGACTTGAGTGGCTAAAAGATGTAGGATTAATCTATCGTTCCCCAAATTCTCAACAAAAAACGCATCTCAACATTGACAACACCAATATTATGCGCTTATACTCCCCAAAAAACAAAAGGAGTTCAAATGACACGGATCACGTTTCAAGGCGCCATGGGCGCATATTCGCATATTGCCTGCACCGAGCTTTTCCCCAATGCCGAATACATCCCCTCTGATACTTTTGAACAGGCAATGGAGCTTGTTGATGAGAAACAGGCTGACTTTGCCGTTATTCCGGTAGAAAATTCAAACGCCGGCCGCGTGTCTGACGTGCATTTCCTGCTCCCCAAAACAGATTTGACGATTATCGGTGAGCATTTCTTAAGGGTTGAACACCAGCTCTTGGCTCTGCCTGAAGCCAAGCTTGAGAATATCAAAACCGCACAATCGCACCCTCAGGCGTTGGCTCAATGCTCGAAATACTTAAAACAACACAACATCAAGCAGATTTCACGCATAGACACCGCCAAATCTTGTGAACAGATTATCGCCACCAAAGATTTAACAACCGCCGCCATCGCTTCCAAACTGGCAGCAGAAATTTATCATATGCAGATTTTAGCCGCAAATATTGAAAATGACAGCAATAACACCACGCGTTTTCTGATTATGAGCAAAGACAAAACACTCATCGAAGACGACGGCACCGACTTTATCACCTCGCTCGTATTTAAGGTCAAAAACATCCCTGCCGCACTATATAAAGCCTTGGGCGGTTTTGCCACTAATAACATCAATTTAACTAAAATAGAAAGCTATATGGCAACCGGCAATTTTGCCTCAACGCAGTTTTATGTTGAAATAGAATCTCACCCGTCAAGAAAAGAGTTTCGTTTAGCGCTTGAAGAGCTTAAGTTTTATTCCGAAAATATTCACTTTTTAGGCACCTATAAAGCCTCCCCCAAACGCTCGCTATAATGCTATAACCGCCTGACAATGCGTTTATAACCGGTTTAAACCGCGCTTTTTTTACCATATATCTCCCCTGTTTCTTAAACAAAACAAGGAGAAAAAAATGTCTGATTGTATTGATAATTTACAAAGTCAAATTGATGAGTTAAAAAGCTCTTCATCTGGCGCGCGCAAAAAGTCTTCTTCAAGCTCTGGTCGCGGCCGTTCTTCTACCGGTTCCGAACGTAAAGCCGGCAGAAAATCAAGCTCTAAAAGCTCATCTTCATTAAGCTAAAAAAAACGCCCTTCCGCCTCAAAACGGAAGGGATTTTTTATGCCTCAAACACAAACGGCAGATAAACCTTAAATGTTGTCACCCCGTCTTCTGAGCTGATAAGCATATTGCCCTTATGCCGTTTAATAATCTGCGCCGCAATGGAAAGCCCCAGCCCCGTCCCCTTGATATTTTTGTTTTTATGCTCCTGCAGGCGGTAAAAACGTTCGGTCAAACGCTCCAAATCTTCTTTAGCAATCGGCACACCGACATTAGCAATGCTGATTTCAACCGCGCTACCTCCCCCCACTTCATAAAAGCGGTGCGCCGGCACCTGCTCCGCTTTCTGTGTCGCAATCAAAATCTCTGTCTCGGGCGTTGCATATTTTACCGCATTATCTAAAAGATTTCTGATAACCTGCATCACCTGCTGCTCATCAGCCGTGATTTTGGGCAGTCTGGCAAACTGGATTTTAACCGTGAGCTTCTGCTCTGAAAACTTGAGTTCCAAAGCATTTTTAACTTCCTTAATCACCGCGTTGACATTAACTTTGTCAACAGGCTTCGTCGCAACCGAAAGCTCGATTTTGGAAAGTGACAGAAGGTTCTCAATCAGCGCCGCCATATACACCGTCTGTTCGCTCATAATTTTCAAAAACTTCTCACGCGCTTTTTCATCATCTTTAGCCGTAGTCATTAAAGTCTCGATAAATCCGGAAATAATCGACAAAGGCGTCCTCAGCTCATGGCTCGCATTGGCCACAAAATCCTGTTGCATCTGCTCAACCGAAAGCGCTTTACTCAAGTCATAAAAAGACACCACTGCCGCCACTTCCCCCTTGGCAAACCACGAAAGTCTCGCAATCCTGACATAAAACTTCGGCTTTTCTTTAAGCTCTTTCAAACAGAGCCTGAACTCTGCCGTCCGTGCTTCTAGCCCCAAAACTTTTTCCATCGCCGCAATAAAACCGGTATCATTAACCACACCCCGAACATCTTTATTCGTCAAATCAACCTCAAACAGTCTTCTCGCCGCTAAATTTGCCCCGATAATATTGCCGGTCTTATTAATAATCACCAACGGATCCGGTAAAATATCCAAAACCGCCGCGTCGGTCAGCGTGCGGTTTTCGAGCTGTTCCTGCTTGGCCATCCAAAACCGGTGCATGGAGTTAATTGCTTCCGTCAAATCCCTTGTTTCTTTTTCTGTCATTTTTTTTAACAGCGCTTCCTCGTTTTCCCCTTCCGCCAGATTTTGAATATAGCGCTTAACCTGCTGGATTTCTGTTGACAGCGGCAGCAAAAACACCGTATTGAAAAACAAAATGCTGATATAAGACAATAGCGCCAAACTCACCGGCAGCAAGTCAAATACACCCAAAATCAAAAAAATAACCCCTGCCGGCACCGACAACGCCAAAACTCTTAAAGAAAACCCCGAGCTCTTGTCAATGCCTAAAAATTCATCATCACGATTTATCATTAGTATATCTCAAAAATTATCATGGACTAACAAATATATTTTAATTATACTGCCCCATACTTTAGAATTAGTTAAGAAGAGAAAATAATGGACGACACTTTCATTAATACCCCCGAAGAAGAAAATCTTGAAAACAACGCTCCCTCCACCTTTGAGGAAGTCAAAAACAAACATATCTCCGTTGCCATGGACCAATATGTTAAGTTAAAATATGAAAACTGGGAATATCTGTTGTTCTATCGCATGGGTGATTTTTATGAACTCTTTTTTGAAGACGCGATTACCGTTTCAGGTGCTTTGGGCTTAACCTTAACCAGCCGCAGCAGATTTGAAGGCAAAGAGATTCCGATGTGCGGCGTACCGTTCCATGCCTATGAAATATATCTTGCCCGTTTAATCAAAATGGGATACAAAGTGGCAATTTGCGAACAAACCGAAACCCCCGAAGAAGCAAAACAACGCGGCGCCAAAGCCGTCAATCGTCAGGTTGTCCGCCTCGTCACCCCCGGCACCTTAACCGAAGACACCTTACTCAGCGCCAAACGCAATAACTATATCGCCTCTTTTTATGCCCGTACCTCGGGTATCGGTCTGGCTTGGCTTGACATCTCCACCGGCGCCTTTTGTACTCAGTTGTTAACAATAGGGCAGATTCCGGCTCCAATCATTATCTCGTCTGCCTTAGCCAGACTTTCTCCGGCAGAGCTGATTATTGAAGACAAACTTCTTGAATATCCGGAATATTACGACTTGTTTGGTGAATATAAAGACTGTCTGACGGTTTTATCCAAAAGCCTGTTTAACTATGAAAGCACAAAAAACATCTTGCTTAACACCTATAACGTCAAAACCTTGGATGCATTCGGTGATTTCTCAAAAAATGAGTTAATCGCCGCCGGTGTCCTGCTTGATTATGTCAAAAACACGCAAAAAGGAATCCTCCCGCGCCTGATTATTCCGACCCATATCGTTGATAATAATTTAATGGAGATAGACCTTGCCACCCGCCGCAGCTTAGAGCTTTTAACACCCTCGACCCCCGGCGGCGTATCACTGTTAAACTGTATAGATTTAACCCTCACCGGAATCGGCGGCAGGCTTTTAGCCGAACGTATGGCCTCCCCCACCACCAACATCCGCGAGATAAACGACCGGCTCGATATCATCACCTTTTTTATTGATAATCCCGACGTTCGCCGCTATTGTCGCATGGCTCTTTCAAAATGTCTGGATATGGAACGCGCCGTCCAACGCCTTTCTTTCAGCCGTCGCGACCTCAAAGAAAGAGAAAAAGAAAAAGACCCTGTCTTGCGCTTGGGCATTACCCGTGGCAGTCCGAGAGACTTGTTTGATTTGGCCCAGACCCTGAAAATTATCCCCTATCTTCAGTCCGCAATTAAAAATTTTGCCAACTATCAAAAAGACACTATCTACACCCTCCTCCCGCAAGCTCTCTCAACGCTGATCAACGGATTTCATAACCATGACGAACTCGAACATGACATTTCATCTCAGTTAAAAGAAAAGCGCGATGACCTCCCCGCTTTGGCAAGAAACGGCAACTTTATCAGAAACGGCGCTTCCGCAGCTCTTGACCACTTAAGAAACATCCGTACCGACACAGACGCTGAATGCGAAAAGCTCAAACAAAAATACAGCGATGAAACCGGCGTAAACGCCATCAAAATCAAAAACAATTCTGTCATCGGCTATTTTATAGAAGTTCCGGCCAAATATGCCGATAAATTTATTGAAAATAAAAAGTTTATTCACCGCCAATCTGTCTTAAACGCCGTGCGCTTCACTACCGAGGAGCTTTCCGAGCTGGAAAGCCTTGTCAACAACTCGGCAGAAAAAGCTTTAACCCTTGAGCTTGAAATCTATGATAACTTGGTCGAACACACCATTGCTCAGGCTCAGGCCATCACCAACTCGGCCAAAGTTATCGCCGCTTTAGACGTGGCCACTTCTTTAGCCGAACTCGCGGTTGAAAATAATTACACCCGCCCCGTCATCACCGAAGATATGGATTTTAAGATTATCGGCGGCCGCCATCCGGTTGTCGAAAGCGTGATGAAAAAAGAAGCCTCGGGCAAATCTTTTATCGGCAACAACTGTACGCTCGATCATGAAGAAGACCGCCTCTGGCTCTTAACCGGCCCGAATATGGCCGGTAAGTCCACCTTTTTGCGGCAAAACGCGCTGATTGCCATTTTAGCGCAAATGGGTTCCTATGTTCCGGCTGAAAGCGCACGTATCGGCGTGATTGACAAACTCTTTTCCCGTGTCGGCGCCAGCGATGATTTGGCACGCGGCCGCTCCACGTTTATGGTGGAAATGGTCGAAACCGCCTCTATCTTAAACCGTGCCACCGAACGTTCATTCGTCATTTTAGATGAAATCGGCCGCGGCACGGCCACATTTGACGGGTTGTCCATCGCTTGGGCGGTAGTCGAGCAGCTTTATGAAGTCAATAAATGCCGCACCATTTTTGCCACCCACTACCATGAACTGACAAAATTAAACGCAACGCTGAAAGCCTTAAGCCTGCATTGTATGAAAATCAAAGAGTTTGAAGGCGAAGTTATCTTCCTCCACGAGGTAATTGACGGCGCGGCTGACCGCTCTTACGGCATACACGTTGCCAAACTGGCAGGTCTTCCGGCCTTAACAATTAAACGTGCCAAACAGGTCCTGAACATCCTTGAAGATGAGAAAAACCGTAAAAACATCGACGCCGTGGAAAGTGAGCTTCCTTTGTTTGAAACCCTCAGACAAAAAGAAGAAACGCTCCCGCAGTTAAATCCGGTTATAGAAGAACTGAAACTCTTAGACCTGGACAACTTCTCTCCGCGCGAAGCACTGGACAAACTCTATGAACTAAAAGCCAAAATAAAATAAAGTAAGACAATAAGCCCCGTCAAACGGGGCTTAAAAAATATCAAAGAGCCGAAGCCACTTCCGGATCGTTAAAATATCTCATAACCGCTTTGGTAATCGCTTCACCGAGTTTTTTGCGATACGCAGGCTGGCGCAAAAATTTCTCTTCACTATAATTGGATAAATATCCGAGTTCAACCAAAACTGACGGAATATCCGGCGCTTTCAACACCGCAAACCCCGCAAACTTATGCGCGTTGCTGACAAGTTTAACCCTCTGCTTCATTTCATTAACCACATAACCGGCAAATTTGGAAGACTTGTTGCGGCTGTCATTCTGCGATAAAGAAATCAGCACATCATTAATTTCCGGTGAATTATCCGAAAAGTCCATACCGTCAATAATATCGGCTTTGTTTTCCCGTTCGGCCAGCGCTTCAGCCTCTTTATCCGACGCATTCTCCGAAAGCGTATAGATAGAAAGCCCCTGCGCCTTGCGGTTAAGCGTGCTGTCCGCATGCAAACTGATAAACAAATCGGCATGGTAGCTTCTGGCAATTGCCACACGTTTCCGAAGCGGAATAAAAATATCCGTCGAGCGCGTCATATAAACCTTAAACCCTTTAGCCTCAAGTTGTCTTTTAAGCTCTTGTCCCATCGAAAGCGTGATATTTTTTTCATATGTTTTAAACGAGCGCCCGATAGCCCCCGGATCTTTGCCGCCATGCCCCGGATCAAGCACAACAATTTTTTTACGCTTCTGAGGAGAAGGCCGGGCCTGAGTTTTGATAACCGGCGCTTTAGAGGGCTGTACCGTCCCGCTGGTGCTCAAATCAAGAACCAACCGCCAGTTCTTCTGTCCTGCTTGCGGTTCAAGCATAAACTTGCGTTTAATGTTAGCATTGTTTTTTAATTCAAACACAAGCCGTTTGCCTTTTTTACCTTGAGACAAATCTGCCGCCCGAAACCCGCTGATAATGTTGTTTTTAGAAACCTTCGGCGCATTTTGCCAAACCGCATCTTTTAAATCAATCACCAGTCTTGACGGATTGCCGAGCAAAAAAGCGTCATAAGCAAACTTCTCCGACCCGTCAAGCACGATTCTGACACCGTCGTTTTGGTTGCCCAGACGGATATCTTTAATCACGTTAGAGGCACTCGCCCCTTGAGCAAAAGCCAGACAAAAACATATCGCCCAAACAGCGATTCTAAAAAAATTTTTTATATTGATAAGATGACACGTTTTCATAAGAGAAAAATACCTCGGCATCATAGAAGTTACAACTTTTTTTAAGACTAACCCACAAATTCTTAAAAACCTCTTAAAACGTAACATAACCTTTCAGCCCATAAGCAAAACTTTGAGCTATTTTTACCGGTTTATTAAACATTTTTTCACCAAATAAATCCTATAATATCCTGAAATTAACCTAAATATGAAGGAACAGAGATGACAATCGCCCAAAAAATCAGTAAAATCGCCGAAAAAGCCCTTGATCTTGCCAACAAAGGTTCGCAAAAGCTTGAAGATTACGCCCAAAAATCAGCCCAAGAAAACAATAACAAAAACGCCGAAAAACTGGCCTCCGGCATGAACAAACTCAACAAAAAAATCGAGGAAAACAAAGAAACATACATCAAAAAAGTCGAAGAAAACACTGACGAACTCATCAACCAAGGCAAAGCCGCCCTGGAAAAACTCAAAACCCTGTGTCAAAAAAACAAAGATGCCAACCAAGACAAGCAAGATAAATAAAAATATCTTGCACTCTGAACGTAAAAAAATTCCAGCTTCAGCCCCCTCAAAAAGGGGGCATAAAATTTAAAGGCAACACGTTGCTCACACCCACCAAAGCAGGGCTTCCCCACAAACTCAATTTCAAGCCCCAAACTTTTTAGCGGTAAATTTTGCTTTAGTACCGCGGGAGCCTACCAAAAGACAGAAGTGTACTTAAACGTACACGACGCGACGAAGCAAGACTACCATCCACATGCAAAACCTCAACTCAGGCTTAAAAACCGCGGAATTTTGCGAAGTGGCCCAAGATGTCCCCCAAAGAAGGGGAGCGTACATAAAAGTACGTGACCCGACTGAAGTGGGGCTTCCCCTCAAACTCAATTTCAAGCCCCAAACTTTTTAGGGTAAATTTTGCGAAGTGACCGCAGGAGCCTACCAAAGGACAGGAGCGTACATACTGGTACGTGACTGTCCTGCAGAGTAGCCCCTCCTGCGAGTCAATTCACAAAATTTACCCTAAAAAGCGCCGTGAGTCTCGCGGGCGCAACGCACATAGTCCTTATAATAGTCATTCAGACTCTGCTGCACCTGATAATTAACCGTCCCTTTGGGGAATCTGCCGTTTTTATCGGCGACACCGGCTTTAACTCCGGTTAAAAGCTCGATGCCGTCATCAACGGTATCAATGGCAAAGATATGAAACTGCCCGTTCGCTACAGCCTCGACAACTTCTTCTTTGAGCATAAGGTTAACGACATTAGTTCGAGGAATAATCACACCTTGGGTGCCGGTAAGACCGCTATATTTGCAAACTTCAAAAAAACCTTCGATTTTTTCGTTCACACCGCCGATAGGCTGAATTTCACCGAACTGGTTAATGGAACCGGTGACAGCCATGGACTGCTTAATCGGAAGCCCCGAGATGGCAGAAAGCATACAGTAATATTCGGTAGAAGAAGCCGAGTCACCATCAACGCCGCCGTAAGATTGTTCAAAAACAATGGAAGCAGAAAGAGATAGCGGTGAATGCTTAGCAAAACGATTAGAAATTAAGGATTGCAAAATCAAGACCCCTTTAGAGTGAATAGGCCCGCTCATCGCCACTTCGCGCTCAATGTTG
The DNA here is from genome assembly GCA_017621635.1 of Alphaproteobacteria bacterium. Classification (GTDB taxonomy): domain Bacteria; phylum Pseudomonadota; class Alphaproteobacteria; order RF32; family CAG-239; genus CAG-267. The sequence continues at coordinate 12,318 of JAGASU010000065.1, forward strand.
ATAAACTCGCCGCGTCCCAGACGAACCTGTGTCGTAATGCGCGCCGGTTTACCAAACGAATTACGCGTGAAGTTATAGACCACTAAACCATTAATCTGTCCGACGCGTTCACCTTTGACATCAAGCAAAATCGTCCCCTTATCAATCTGCTCAAGCATGGCTTTGTTAATGCGGTCCGAGCGGTAAATCTGCGAATTAATCGCCTGCTCGATATGGTTTTTGCCGATTTGGCTTGCCTTGGATTTTCTGGCCCAAAAATCAGCCTCTTTGAGCAAGTCGCCGATAGAGGCAACGTGCGCGGTTAATTTTTCAGTATCATCGGCCAAACGCGAAGAATATTCAATCACACGAGCAACCGCTTGTTTGTTAAGCGAACGCAAATTCTTTTTCTTGGATAAAGAACCGATGAGCTTGGCATATTCAACTTCATTCTCATCAGTTCTGTCAATCACGCCGCCAAAATCCGCCTCAACTTTAAAGTAATCCGAAAAGTCAGGGTCACGCTCGCTCAAAAGTTCATAAAGCTCGGCATCGCCGGTCATCACCACTTTAACATCTAAAGGAACCGGCTGCGGATCAAGCGAAATGGTAGAAAAACTGGTGTCTTCGCTCGGCGCCTCGATTTTGATTTCTTTAGAGGCAAGTGCGCGTTTTAAAGAATCCCAGGAATACGGCTGTAAAAGAAGCTTGCGCGCGTCAATCAGTAAAAAACCGCCGTTAGCTTTATGCAGCGCTCCGCCTTTTATTAAGGAAAAATCGCTGATTAGCGCACCGAATTGTTGGATACGTTCAACTTTTCCCACGAGATTTCCCTGTGTCGGATGGTCTAAAAGCACAATCGGCGCTCCGCTTTCCGGCACGTTTTTAACCACGACGTTAACCTTAAATTTGCCAAACTTATCTTCATCCTGTTGCCCTTTAAGCTGGCTTAAAAGTCCGGCCATCGGCTCATCTGCCGATACATCGGGTTTATTGTCCTGTCCGTAATCGGGAACATACGTCGTGATATTATCAAGGATATAATTGCGCACGGTTTTAAGGTAATCGGCAACTTTTTTATTGCCCTTGTATTTGGCCTTAATCTCATCAAGCGGTTTTTTAATCGCGTCTTTAACGATTTTTTCCTGCAGCTTTTTAATTTCTTCGCTTTGCTTTTCTTCCCATTGCGGCGTATCGTCCTGATGAGCGGCAATTTCTTCCTGCATGGCGTTAAGATCAGCCATAATTTCGTCTTTTTCTTCTTCGCTTAAGGTGTCAAACACGTCCGGACTGATAATCTCACCGTTTTTCATCGGTGCCACCACAACGCCCATCGGCATATGCAATAACGAAACTTTTTTGCCTTTGGCTTTCTTTTGCAAAACTTTAATATAATCGTTGCGTTTTTCCTGATATTTTTCCCGAATGGATTTGAGTTGTTCTTCATAAATCTCGTTTTTAACCGCTTCCGGCAAATCAAACTCTAAAAACTCGGCAAACTCGTCCATTTCCTTGGCAAAACCATTGGCAGCTCCCGCCGGAAAATTAACCGCAATCGGCCGGTGCGGCTCATCAAAATTATACACATACGCCCAGTCGTCCGGCGTCGGGCGTTTTTTACCTTCCTGTTCAAGGATTCTTTTAACCAGACTTGTCTTGCCGGTTCCCTCAGGCCCTAAGCAAAACAAATTATATCCGCGGGATTTAATATTAATCCCAAGCTCAACCGCGCTGATTGCCCTGTCCTGCCCGAGAGCGGAAAGCCGTTCTTCCAAATCAGCCGTTGTCGTAAAATCAAATTTAGAAGCGTCGCATTTGCGATAAAGTTGCTCGGAAGTTAATTTCGTAATAGCCATTTTAAAAAATATCCCTTATATATATCATCAACTGACCTTACTATAAATTTAAAAAAGCTAACATAGAGTAAAGATTTTGCAATATTTAACCCTAAACACACTCTTTTTTGCCGAATTAATCATCGCAGGCTCTGCCCTGCTGTTTTTTGCCCTGCGTTTGCGCTTACGCGCTTATGAAAAACAAAAAACCCTAAAAATCCTCCAAACATTCCGCAAAAAAGAACTCCCTTTTTTTTATTCTTCTTATACGATAAAACAAGAGTGCCGCCAAACTTTTTTTCATCTCCGCCCGCACCAAAGCTTAAAGTTTGAACGCTTTGCCATGAAAAACTTAAAAAAAGCTGCCCCAAAAGTCCGCTCAGCCTTAAAAAAATCCCCTCAAAACCTCAGATTGCAACTTTTGGATGCGGAAATTTCCCAACTTTCAGGACAAAAAAGTGACTTTACCCACTTAATCGAAAACATCACTCTCCCCGTTTTCACTCCCCGCGCGCTTAAAGCCAAATATAACTGCTTAAAAGCCTTAAACGAACTCTACCAAACCGATATGTCAAGTGCCTCGTATCACCTCTCAAACGCTCTAAAATCCTATAAAAAACTGAATTATCTATATGAAGAGGCCGAGTGTTATGCCGCTCTCGGACACGTCTACCGGATAACCGCTGTTTTTGATGTCGCAGACACGATGTACAGAGAAGCTAAAAAAATTTATACCACGCTTAACTTAACCGCCAAAATTGCCGAAACCGAAGCCTATCTCGGCATCATAGAAATCAGCCGCGAAAATTATAAAGAAGCCCTTCAATACTTAAAATCAGCTGCCGACACCGCCCGAACTAACGACCTTAAGAAAACGCTTGCCGACATTAATAATCGTCAGGGCTTGGCAGCATTCTTAAATCAAGACCTCAAAACCGCTGAAAAATTTTATAAAGAAGCCCTGAAAAACGGCACGCCTCCGGCTCAGGCCTTCGCTGCGGAAATGCTCTCAATAATTATGCTAAAAGCAAACCGCCCCGAAAGAGCCTTAAAATACGCCGACACCGCACTTCAACTCAACCAAACCCTGAACCACCGCGCCGGCATTTTTGAAACCCTTTATCTGAAAGCAGAAATTTTTTACTCTAAAGAAAATTTTAATCAAGCCAAAAAAATCCTCACCTCTTTAATAACAGAAAAAACACCCCCTTCAACTCTTTATTATCCTGCCAACGCTTACACTATGTTAGGCTTAATCGCATTAAAACAAAATAACCCAAGCAAAGCCAAAACCCTGATAAAACAAGCCCTTGATCTGGAACACGCTAAAAACCGCCTCAAAGGCGCTGCCATAGATTATGGCAATCTGGCGCAAATTGCCCTGCTTGAAAAAGATGAAATCTCGGCCAAAACTTATCTTGATCAGGCACTTGCTTACGCTAAAACGATTGATGACCAAGAACTCATCACAACCCTTACCCGCAAAAAATAACCCTCAAGACATATTGCAATCTCCAAAATAACATCTATATCCCCTCTGTTATACTTCAATTTATAAGGAAAACGACCGTGTTGCATTTTGTACTCGTGATTATGCTGCATATTCTCCCTTTCCTGCTGTTGATGATACCGTTTTTGCTGTTGTTTGATGTCAGCCTCAAACGTTCCAAAAAAGCAGTTTCCGCCGTCGTACAAAAAACCGCCGAACCCGACATTAACGAACTGGAAGAAAAACTAAACAAGCTCATTGAAAACAATAAGATAAATCTCAAAATAAACGAGTTGCACGAAGAACTCGCCAAATCCCGCACCAACACCGTATCCGCTTATATCAAGCTCAATAAAGAAGACCTTAAAGGCTTTCATCTGTTTCAGCTCATTTTTTCCATGATAAAAAACAACGCCGAAGATAAAAAAATAATCAAAGTTTTACGCCACTACCTGCCGTCTTGTGCCACCTCGCACCTCTACGCGTTGTTGCATTCTTTTAAGGTTTTTCTTAATATCAGCCGTGCCGACGGTTTACAAAAAGAACTTTTAACCGACCTCAATCATAACCGCGTCCGCACCACGCTCCTCTATCTTGAAAAAAAGTTAAACCAAACCTTAAACCGTGTCGTCGCCGCACCGCCCGCCATGCAGCAGATGATAATTGATCAGGCCGTTGTCTATGGTTTGGTTTTTGCCGCATTCGCCGAGTTTTATGACAACGAAGCCACTGAAAAAATCCTGCGTCTGGCCTGTCAGCTCTCGCCGGAATTATTCAAATACTGGCACATCGTCCCCAAAACCGACGACACCAAAACTTATGAATATATCCGCCGTCCGCTCAAAAATATGCCGGGGTATACCGCAGAAAACAACCGTTTAAACTGATTTTTTATTTTTTCACAAAAAAATACTTGTTTTTGTCCACACACTGTGTTATACTCCCTAAGACAATTTTAGAATTATGTAAAATTAAATACCTACAATTATGGAAAAAAACAAAACTCTCATCACCTTTCTCGTAAAGGTAGATGAAATGCTTAAGCTCAAGAGCCATGCTCTGGACAACTCGGCTTTCTTTTGTAAAGACATCTTCCGTATCGGCGCTTTTTACTATATGTTTACATATAACAGAAACGGCGACGTTCACACCAACACACTTCGTGAAATCACGAAAGAAGAGTTTTACATCAGAAAAACCGAAATGCTGTCTTATCGTCCGCAAAAACATTTGCAGTTCTGGAGTGATGAAACCAACAGCTACGAACTGAGAGGCTATGCGCACATTGACAGAAAATGGCAGATACGCGCCAACGATTGCTTGTTTATTACCGAGAATAACCCTCTCAAAACAATACACGGGCAATTAATCGACAACGCAACAGAACGTCTTGAACAAAGCAAAGAAAAAGAGCTGCAAAGAAAAAAGCAATACGCCAAACTTTGCGGCACGCTGAGCCTTAAAATGGGCATCGCCTATGAAAATGTCATCCGTATCGGTCCTAACCGCGGGAAACTCACGCAGTTTAAGGAAAGTATGCAGCAGGCCTTGATTAAAATTCAAAGTATGCCGCTAACACAACTCCGGCAGTGTTACAACAATCTGGCCGGCTTAAACGGACGAAGCGGCAAAGAGCAGGCAGCAAAAGATCTCGGAATTAAATATTATAATACCGACATCAAAATGCTCAATCTGCGCGAACTTGAAGAGCCGATGCAAAAGAAGCTTGACAACTACATCAAGAACAGTGTGCAAATAGCCGTACGCCACGCAGCCCTGCTTGATTATGATGCCAGAAAAGAAATGTACAACAACATTACTTCAACTTCAAGAGACCGGCGCAGAAAAGCCTTAAGCGAACTTGGCATTGAGGTTCAGGTGATAGACATCAACCGCTATCCCTTTACCGATCTGAAAAGAACTCTGGCGGCCACTCTCGGACTGGAATTCGAGAAGTACCGCTAAACCTTAAAAAAATCTTCGCAAAGCTTACGCTTTACGAAGATTTTTTTGTGTTTGTCCGCAAAAAAAGCGAAAGAAGAATAAATCTTCTTTCGCTCTTTATTAAATTTGTTTTTCAAGGTCCTGAAAAAAGCTCTTAAGCATATGCTCTAAGCCCAAATCTCCGTTCGGAACAGAGCTGCTGACACACGTCAGCGCGGAACCTAAGAAAAACCGCTGTGCTGTAAGTTTAATGTCTTCGCCGGTCGTAACCTCGCCATTGTCAACATAAGTCGGCGTCTCAATCTGGCCGGTTATACGATCAAAAAGCTCAAACATCTTATCTTCTGCAAGCTCCGCAACATCTGCCTCCCCGTCAGAAGCCGAACCGGGCCGGTTCAAAGGCAGTGCGCCGGTATAATCTTCCAGACACATTTTTTTCGCCTCGTTGCAAATGACTTCGCTCAAAGCATACAAATCAACCTTTTGCGAATAGACCATAACCCGCATGAAACAAACGCCGAAAAAGCTCACAAGCTTGAGATCAACCTCAACATCAAACATACCGGCTTTAAGATAAGCCTGCTCAAGTTCTTTGGCAAACGCGCGGAGCATAACCTCTGCGATTGAATTGCCTTCAGTAGAAAACTTAGACAAATTCCAGCCGATTATCAACCGGTTAACACCGTCAAACGTACTGATGCGATGGTATCCGC
>JAGASU010000066.1 GCA_017621635.1 Alphaproteobacteria bacterium
AATTCATAGATTTCTTCATTCGGCAGGTTCTTAAGCAACGTGTTAGGGTTGCCGCGTCCGGTAATGTTTTTAATTTTCCCGTCTAAAAAGATAGAGTTTGTGCCGATACTGAAAATAGATTGAAGCTCATGCGTCACAATCACAAACGTTGTCCCTAACGTCTGGTTAAGCTCTGAAATCAAATCATCGAGCCTTTTGGAACTAATCGGGTCAAGTCCGGCAGACGGTTCGTCGCAATATAAAATCTTCGGGCTTAAAGCCAGCGCTCGGGCAAGCGCCGCCCGTTTTTTCATTCCCCCCGAAATCTCGGACGGATAAAAATCATCAAACCCCGCCAGCCCCGTCAAAGCCAGTTTGTAAGAGGCAATCTCGTCAATTTCTTTTGCACTAAAAGAACTATACAGTTCAAGCGGCATTTTAACGTTTTCTTTTAATGTCATTGAAGAAAACAGCGCTCCGCTTTGATACATCACGCCGCATTTTTGCATAATTGCGTTTTTTTCTTTAGCTCCCGCGCGCAAAAACTCTTTGCCGTCCACCAAAACATCTCCTTTAACCGGCACCACAAGTCCGGTTAAAACGCGCAACAAACTGCTCTTACCGCAGCCGCTGGCGCCCATAATGATAAAGACGTCCCCTTTATTGACCTCAAAACTGATGTCATCAAACAATACAAAATCACCATACGCTACCCTGAGGTCTTTTACTGTGATAATCGGCTCGCTCATATATCAAGCACCTCCAGAATAACCGTTAAAATCCCCGTGGCCACAATCATCCAAACCAAAGCCGTCACTACCGCTCCCGTTGTCGCTTTGCCGACCGCGTCCGCGTCTCTTCCGGCATTAACACCGGCATAACAGCCGCATATGGAAATAATCACGCCGTAAATCAAACTATGCAACAGACCGACTAAAATATTTCTTAAACTCAAAGCCCTAATCGCATAATCAAAATAAGAGGATGAAGAAATATCCAAAAACAAAACGCCGACCACAGCCCCGCCCAAAATGCCGAGCGCGTCCGCTAAAAGCGTCAAAAACGGTACCACCGCTACCAAAGCAACCAGTCTCGGCGCCACTAAATAATCGGTAATTTTAACCCCGAGCGTTTTTAAGGCGTCTAATTCTTCATTAACCTGCATCGTCCCGAGCGTCGCCGCATAAGAAGACCCCGTGCGTCCGGCAATGATAATGCCGGCCATAATCGCCGCCATAATCCTCGTCATACCGATAGAAACCATACTGGCAACAAAAATCCCCGCGCCGAAAGTCTTAAGTTGTAACGCACCGACAAACGCCAAAATCAGTCCCACCAAAAAGCTCACCAGTGAAATAATCCCGACAGCCTTATATCCGCAGTCGGCAAAAATAAACCAAAAATCTTTTTTGCGGAAAATCGCTCGGCCTGAAAAAAATCTTCCCAAAGAAAACAACGTCTCTTTCATAAACCCTAAAGCGTTTTTAATTCTGCCCCAGAGGTCGTAGCCTTTTTCACCGATAACAGCCAAAAATCCGGCAGAGCTTTGGGTTTGTTCAGGCGGTGTGTTGGCCGGGCTTAAAGACAATAAAATAAGCGCCCGCATATTTTTAGGCAATCTTTCAAAATTAAAGCTGATACCGGCATTTTGAATCTTTTTGCTCCAGATATAAATTCTGGCCTCCAAGGCTTCGGAAAGAGCCGTTGCCTCAGTTTCAGCAAAAACGGTTTTAACCTTGGCTTCTTTTAAACGCTGCAAAATCTCCTCATCTGCCGTTTCAGTCGTATTATTGTCGAATAAAAGCACCGCTTGGTTATTATTGATTGAAAGTTGCATGCTTTTTTCCTTTTTCTACTTATTCTTTGAGGCCTTGCAAACAGCGGCCGCGGCAGCATTTGCCGCCAAATGCGCTTCTTCTTGTGTTGCGTTTTGTAAAAGCGCTGCCATAAATGTTCCTCCAAAAGCATTCCCCGCGCCAAAAGCAAATGCTTGGTGCAATCTGCTGTTTTTAACCGAAGTTAAGCCGTCCTTGCCCCAAATCCTCGTTTCTTTGGTACCGTCAGATAAAATAAGATATTGTAAGCCGTATTTTTCTTTGAGTGCCAGACAAACATCTTCAACATTGCCCGAAAGTTTTAGCAAGTGTTTAATCACTTTCAGTTCGTCGGTGTTAAGCTTGAGAATGTCAGCTCTTTGCAGAAGGCTTAAAATCAGCTCGTTATCATAATAGTTCTGTCTGAAGTTGACATCAAAAAATCTGTAAGCCGTTTTCGGCGCCATATCAATTAATTCAAGCAATGTTTCTTTAGAATAAGCTTTGCGCAGGGCAAGCGTGCCGAAATAAATGGCATCAGCTTTTTTAATACAGTCTTCGGCAGCCGTTGTCAGCGGAATATAATCCCAGGCGGCGTTTTCTAAAATATGGGCGGATCGTCCGCCGGAAGGCGTGTTGACAATCAGAACTCTGCCGGTCGGATAAGGGGTTATGGCCAAAACCGGATTAATCTCAAATTTTTGTAACTCGCTGATAACTTCCCGTCCCAAATCATCGGCGCCAATCGCACTGATAAGATAGCCTTGAACACCGCTCATCACCGCATGGTGCAAAAAATCCGCCGGTGCGCCGCCAAGTTTGCGGCAGTCAGGCAGAATATCAAAAACAACTTCGCCCAGTCCGACAACTACGGGCGTATTTAACCTATCAGCCATAACGCTCAAAACCCATAAAGATTAATAAATTATTAATACTATAACCGCTTTTTTTTAAGAGTCAACGCCTTTAATCTTTTTTAACCGCAGCTCAAGGCTGTTTTTAAGCATCTGCTCTGATTGTTCTTTGGAAATTTTGCAAAGCTTGATATTATGCCCGCGTCGATAAATTGAAGTATAGGTTAAACAATCATTTGTCAGACTATAAATGGAAAGCGCAAAGTTCATCTCCTGCATTTCATCAGAATAATAAGCGATATTTTTCATCAAACTCGGTTTACGCAAAATTTCGCCTTGTTCGCCGACAACTGCCAAACAGATATATTCCGGCAGATAATATTCGCAAAAAAGGTTGCTGTTATCTAAAGTGAGAAGTTTATAAGATTTTGGAATATATGTCTTAATTTCCGTTACCGCGTTTTTAATTCCCAAATCAAAAGAAATCTCTGCAATATCGTGATAAGAAAAGCCAAACAGTGCGATTGCCGCAAAAAGAAAGGTTTTTCCGATGGTTTTAATTTTGCATAAGATAACCGCACCCGCTGCATACCAAATCAAAGCAAAAATCTTTAAATATCTTGCTGTCACCAATGGCCTGATGATAAAAGAAAGCCCGATAAGGATAAAATACGTCGCAACAAAAGTCCAAAAGGCAAATAAAAACAATTTCTTTTCTTTAGCATTAAATTGCGTCAGGCTGAAAACACCGCATAAAACCGCAAAAGAAAAAGCCGTCGTCACAAAAGACGTCGCCATATAAAAAACAGACTGTAAAATCTCGGGTTCAAACGGATTTAGGAAAAACATCGGGCTTAATTTGACAAACTCTGGGGTAACATACCAAAATTTACTGATATCCGCACCGGTTGACAACGGAACAATTAGCCAAGGGATAAACAGCCCGAAAGCCGCAACGGCGGTTAAAAAAAACTTTTTTCCGTTTTTTTTGAGCTTTTTTTCTCTAAATAAGCAATATAAAATCCCCGTATAAAGGCAGAACAGCCACACCAGACAGTAATAATGCGAGTAAAGCCCCAAAACCGTTGCGAACGCCAATTTAATAAAGTCTGTATTTTGCGGATTATCTAAAATCCGTATCCCGTAAATCAAAGCCGCAAACAATAAAAAGGCCGAGAGCATATAGGTTCTGACTTCAAACGCCAGCCAGAGCGAGCAGGGCATAAGCACAAATATCGCCGCCATAACCAAAGACAGCCTGTCGCCATAATCTTTTCTGACTTCTGTTAAAACAAAAAGCAAAGCGCCTATAAAAAGCAACAACGAGGCAAAATGCGCCGCCCGAATTTCATATTCTTGCGGAAATAAAACAAGGATAATCTTTAAATAAGCATAATAAAGCGGTGGTTTGGAATCTTCGGTCAGCAAAAGTTCCCACATCTCACTCCAACTGCCCTTGGCCATCAACACCGAGTAAAGCTCGTCGTTCCATAAATTAAGGTTATTAAGCAAAGAGCCGTATACAACTATTGCCATAAAAATAAGGCTTCCGGCAAGAAAACGGAAATTAAGCTTAGATGTCATCTCTTTTTACCTTTTCTAAAATCTTTTCTGCCACGGCTTTGTTAGTAAAATATTTTAACGTGATTTCTCTTGCTTTTTTAGCCTTTTCAAGCCTTTCGGCTTCATGGCTCAGGTAATACGCCAGTTTTTCTTTAAGTTCTTCTTTGTTTTTATACATCGGAACACTGTCGCCGTAAACATCTTCAATCTCTTTCATATAATCGGAAATCACCAAGGCACCTGCCGCCGTTGCATCATAAATCCGGTTATTAATAAACCCTTTTTCTTTCATATCCGGTCTGTGGTCGTTTAAAACAATTTTAGCCGATGCATAATAGCGGTGAAGCTCCTCATTTTTGATATACGGTGCTTTATAAAGTGGGGCTGGCACCACACCTTGCCAGTTATAGCCGTAAACGTCCACCTCAAACCCTTCTTCCAACGCAAAGCGCAAGCTCGTCCGGTCATGCCAGTTCGACCCCACAAACAAAATATCGGTTTTAAGCGCCTCAACCGGCTCGGGATAAAACTTCTCGGGGTTGGTAAATTGCGGCACATAAATAGCTTTAATCCCGCTTTTCTGTAATTCTTCCGCGTAGCTTGCCGAGGCTACCGCCAAAATATCAAAATTCTGCCAGTCATCGTCAAGCATGGCGTCTTGCGGTTGAGACGGCCGGCGGTTTAGCTCCGGCTTACTTGGTTTATAAGCAGAATTTTCATTGTAAGCCATCGGATAATAAACATAAAGCACGTTAACCCCGTCAGGGTAGGGGGGGAGAAATTTTGTATAGCCGCGCATAAAAAGGTTTATCTTCGGTTCTTCCTTATGCGCGCGGTGATATTCCCCGCGATAGTCAATCACAACGCTTTTGCCAAGCGCTTCAAACCCCTTGGCAAAATCATAAGCCAACTGATAATCTCCGATATCGGTTTCTCCGCGGTTTGTGGTTGATTTAACTGCCACATCATAAGCCGCGCTTTCAAAAGGAAATAAGCCGAGCATAACGCCAAATAAAAATAAAGTCCGTTTTATCATCTGTTATCCCTTCAAAACAGCGAGTCTTTTTTCTTATCTTGCCATAGCTTGGCTTCCAAATCTTTGGCGCGCAATTTAATATCCGAACGCAGATTTTGCTTTAATGCTTTTTTAAGCTGCTTTTGGGCAATCTCTTTTTCGCCTAAGGCATAATTATATTCGGCGGCAAAATAATCCGCTTCCGCCATTTGTCCCAAATCGGCATAAACCCGTCCGAGATAAAGATAAGCCGAAGGGTAGGCTCCGTTTCGTCCGGCCTGTTCTAATAAAGCAATAAGTTTTTTCAAATCCTGTGCCGAGGGTTTTCCTGCCAAAACCGCCTCGGCGTAATTGAGTTTAAATAAATCCGACTGCGGTTTAAAACTTAAAGCCTCTTGATAAATTCGGGCCGCTTCCGCAAATCTCCCGCCTTCAAATAAAATCTGCCCTTTTAGCTCTAAAAAATAAGGATTATTCGGTTCTTTGCCAATCAAAATATCAGCATACTTCAAAGCTTCCGCCTGTTTTCTCTGCCGCATGTAATACACCGTGTGTGCAACATTTCCGGCAATACTTGTATCCGTAAGCGGATATTGCTTAATCACCTTATCAAGCGGGGCTAAATAGGCAAACAATTTTGCTCTGATCCGCTTAAGCCGTTCGTCTTTGGCAAAATCATTTGAAACGCCGCGTTCTTTTTTGAGTTTATCATTAAAAAAGCCCACTCTTTCCGAAGTGACGGGGTGCGTTCTGAAATAAGGAATTTCCTCAATCCCCTGCAAGCGGTTGGCGTTTTGGATTTTCGTCATAAAATCTTTAAGCCCTTTAACCGATTTATGGTTTTTGCCTAGAAGTAAAACCGCTGTTTCATCTGCCGCCCTTTCTTCGCTCATCTGATAAGCGCTCATAGCGTTAATTGCCGAGCTTTGCGCTCCTAGCACGACCGCTATCGCCGCATCTCCTCTGCCGCTTGCCGCTGCCGCACCTGCTGCCGCTACCATCGAGGCCAGCGTTGCTTTTTGCAAATCCTGCATTTTTATTTTAAGCCGTAAGATATGTCCGCCTAAAATATGTCCGGTTTCGTGTGCTAAAACACCTTCAATCTCGTTGCTGTTTGCCGCTTTAATCAATGTCCCCGTGTGGACGAACATCCGGTTTTGGTCTCCCACAAATGCGTTTAAGCTGTCATCTTTGACAATATGGATATAATCCCGTCTGAGCGGAAGATCGGCCGCGTTAAAAATCGGTTTTAAAATATCATACAAATAGCTTTCTGTCTCTTCATCGGAAATCAGGCTGACTGCTTTGGCGTTAAATCCGAAAAGACAAAATATTATTGTTAAAATAAATATCCGGCGCATCTTAAAACTCCTGCTCATTTAAGCCCAAAATAAAATATAATCGTTTGTTAGTCAAATCAAATAACAGGCATGGGGATTTTTCTAAACAAAAAGCCTCCGTAACCGGAGGCTTTAAATGGACTTTAAGGTCTGAAGGCCTTATCTGTTTCATAAACCTTTTCAAGCCAAGCATAAAACGGGTTGGGAAATTCCTCATTAAGCGCCTTGGCTTTGGCTAAATCAAGCGAATTTTTCTCAAACACCGCCTCGGTCAAAATCGTGCAGGTATCTTCTTTAATGTCAGCCGCGCCGCCGGAAATGTAATATTCCTCAACAGCCCTATTGCTTTCATCCAAAATTTTAACCGCGCCCATCTCTAAAGGCAGCAAAGTCGGCGCCCGTCCTTTAATCACCGTCAGTGTATTCCCTTTATACGGCAACACCACACGATAAACCTTTTTGTGGGTAATCAGCTTTTCCGGTATATAAATTTTAAGCGCAATATCTAAAGCCATGTCTAAACCGCCTCTTTGCGAGAGTTATATCTTTCCAAAACCTCATCAATCGTGCCGGCCATATAGAAATCCTGCTCGGGGATATGGTCATATTTACCTTCCAGAATTCCCTTAAAGCCTTTGATGGTGTCTTCGAGTTGGACAAAACGACCTTTCTTACCGGTAAATACTTCCGCCACATGAAACGGCTGGGAGAGGAATTTTTGAATTTTTCTGGCACGTGATACCACAATTCTGTCCTCATCGGATAATTCATCCATACCGAGAATGGCGATAATGTCTTGCAACGAACTGTATTTTTGCAAAATCTCCTGTACGCCGCGCGCAGTGTAATAATGCTCCTCGCCGACAATATCCGGACTTAAAATGCGGCTGGTCGAATCAAGCGGGTCAACCGCCGGATAAATACCCAAGTCAGAAATCTTACGCGATAAAACCGTTGTCGCATCCAAGTGCGCAAACGTTGTCGCCGGCGCCGGATCGGTTAAGTCATCAGCCGGCACATAAACCGCCTGCACCGAAGTAATAGACCCGTTCTTGGTTGAGGTAATGCGTTCCTGCATGGCGCCCATATCCGTTCCCAAAGTCGGCTGATAACCAACCGCGGACGGAATACGCCCCAACAGCGCTGACACTTCGGAACCGGCTTGT
>JAGASU010000067.1 GCA_017621635.1 Alphaproteobacteria bacterium
GCCGTTAGTGGTGGCAGTGCCGCGGTTTTGACGGTAAAACATTAAAACACGGCCATTCGGCGACCATGTCGGCCCCTCAACCAAAAAGCCGGAAGCCAAGGTACGTTCGCCCGTCCCGTCAGGATACATCACCCCGATATAAAACTGTCCGCCTTCCATACGCGTAAAAGCGATATAATCCCCTCTTGGTGACCAGGCCGGCGTAGCATAGCGGCTGCCTTGGCGGAAGCTGATACGCTCCACATTAGAGCCGTCACGGTTCATAACATATAACTGCTGATTACCGCCCCGATCTGAGTTAAAGACGATTTTTTCACCATCCGGAGAGTAATTCGGCGAAGTGTCAATGCTCGGGCCGGAGGTGAGCTTTTTGGTTTGTCTGGTAGCCAAATCCATTTCATAAATATCAGTAACGCCGTTTTTGGCATAACTCAGCAAAATGGACTTGCTATCCGGTGAAAATGCCGGAGCAAAAGTCATCCCCGGAAAATTCCCCAAAAGCTCGGTTCTTTTCGTTTTCAGATTATACATATAAACCCGCGGTTTGTTATTGATAAACGACAAATAAGCAATATACTGCATATCAGGCGAGAAGCGCGGCGTTAAAACCAAATTAGCCCCTGAGGTCAAAAAGCGGTGTCCGTCACCGTCTTGATCCATTAAAGCCAAACGCTTAACCCGTTTAGAAGACGGGCCGGATTCTGAAATATAAGCAATCACGGTGTTAAAATACCCTGTATCGCCGGTCAATCTCTCATAAATGGCGTCTGCCATCGAGTGTGCCATGCGGCGCCAGTTGTCTTTATCTGCGGTATAAACTTCAAACAAAAGTTCTTTTTGGCTGACAATATCCCATAATTTGAATTTTAATTTCAATTCATCGCCGTTTTCTTCCAAAATAGCTGACTGAACCAGCGCTTGTGCATTGATAACCCGCCAGTCGCCAAAAACCGGTGTCTGTTCCATTGAGGAAAATTTTTGAATATAGCTGCGTTCATTGATGATTCGAAACAAGCCGCTTCGCTCCAAATCCGCCAAAGCAACATCTCGCACTTTATTAGCATACGAAAACCCCAAAAAAGCGCCGACGCCGTTATTATCCGACATAATTTTCGGAAAGGCAACCGGAATGGGCGCCTGAGTTGCACCGCTTATGCTGACATTAAGTTGAGCTTTTGCCGGACTGATGGCAAGAAAAGTCATCACAATCATCAAAAATAGCTTTTTCATTTCTTTTCCTTTTATGAGTGGAACTGTTTGCTTGCTTATAGCAAAAAGCCAAGCGGTTGTAAATATAAATATAAGGTCTATAAACAGATTTTGAAGACGCAACATTTTGCTTTTAAGCCGCTCTTTTTTACTTAAATTAATCCTTTTCCTCACGACTGGATAAAATATTAATAATTCCGTAAAGCGAGTTCAGCTCCTGCTCGGTCAACGCCGCGCGGGTGAAAATATTATTAATGTTGATTAACAGGGTCTTGGTGTGCGCTTCATCTTTAAGCCGCGGGCTTTGCTTAATCTTGTCATTGAGCTTGTCCAAAAATGTAAATAATTTCTCTTTGCTGGCAATCGGCGCCCCGTTAGTCATAAAGCGCTCCGGCGCAACCTCAATTGTCGTCTTGTAATATTCATAACCGATAACAAGCACGGCCTGCGCCAAATTAAGCGAACAATGCTCCGGATTGAGCGGAACTTCAATAATCTTATCGGCAAGCATAATGTCTTCATTTTCCAGTCCGGTGCGTTCACAACCAAACATAAAGCCGGTTTTATGCTCTAAATTAAGCCCTTTGGCCGCCGCCTCGGCGGTTAAGACGGTTTTAATCTGATGTCTTGGGCGCGCTGTCGCCGCATAGACTTCCTCTAAATCGGCAAGTGCTTCTTTGGTGGAAGAATAAATCTTGGCGTTGTGCAAAATCTCCTCGGAGTTTGACGACGCCCGAAGCGCAATCTCACTTCTGGGGTCTTGCTCCGGCAACACCAGACGCAATTCCTTTAAACCGCAATTCTTCATTGCGCGCGCCGCCATACCGACATTTTCGGCCAACTGTGGTTTAACTAAAATAACAACAGGTGCAGACATTTTTACCTCTCTTTTTATTTATCCTCTTGCAAAAATCCGGCAATGACCGATTCAATTTCCGCCGTATTCTTTTTAGGCGTAGCCAACGCCTTGATTTTTTTATTCTCGGCAGGCTTTAGTTCTGTCTTATTTTCGGTCTTGGTATTAAGAGCCAAAGCGCTCAAATCGGCATTAAAAGCCTTTTCGATAATATCCATGGCAGACATTCCCTCGTCTAACATTTGCTTGGCCGTCAAATCCGCTACGTTTCTGATTAAGGTTTTGCGAAACTCAAGCTCAAGCGCTTCTTCTTTTCTGGCGTTTTTCTTATTGCGGCATTCCGCCATTTTACGCTCAAAACGGGAAAATTCATCTGCCGGATGCCCGCCGCGTTTATAATCCGGAATCGTGATTAAATTGTTTTTAATGTCCATCAGAGTTCTGATGCCGTTATGATCGTGTGAACGATAAATCAGCCAGTCTGTGATGATTTCTTCGTTTAAAGCCTGAGCCAGCGTTTCTGCGGGCATCGGCAGTTTAAACTCGACAATTGTATGCCCGTCAGCAGCTTTATACGTCAAAATATGTGATTCAAAAAACGTCCTGTTCCACGAATACGGGCAAGACGGTGTTATGAGCCGATAAGAAATCAAAATTCCCATTAACGCGTTTTTCATCTCTTGGAGAGCATGGAAGCCCAGCATAAACGGATTATGCCGCACTTCTTTGTCATAAATTGCCTCTTCGGCACAAAACAAATGCAACCGTGTCAGTTGTTTAACAGTTTCTTCCGGTAATTTGGGATTAATCTCAAGCGGTAAAGAAATAACCTTATGCACAAAATCAGACAACAGCATTTTTCGTTTATAACGCACGGGCGCAGGAAGTTTACACTCTTGTTCTTCATAAAGCACCAACTGGTTCTTCATCTCTTCCCATAACACGGGAGAGAGTGAAGTGTCTTCTTCTTTTAATTTATCAAGCAACGCTGTTTGCACTAAAATAAGATCGTTTGCCATTTCTTTACTAATGATACTCCTAAATATTTTCGCACAAATATAACATAAATTTTCTCGGCTTGCAACAGTTTTTTTATCCCCCGTCATCTGAAATATAATTTCAAAATTTCCCTCTTTCAGACAAAAAATACTTTTTGATAAAAACCCTTGCAATTTAAATTTAAAATCTTATACTCAAACTGCAATTGTATTATTATAAACTCCGCAATTATGAGAAAAATTAAAACAGCATTACACATTTTCAGCCTGAGTATAGCTCTTGGCGCAATGTGGTTGATCCATATTTTGATTACATCAGAATTTGGCTTTTGGAAATGGTTTGTAATCACTTTACTGGTTCTTATGTTTTTGCTGTACGGCTGCTTAAGCTGGCAGTTCAGACCATGGAACATAAAAAACAAAGATTAAAAAAATGCCCCCTTGCAACAAAGCAC
>JAGASU010000011.1 GCA_017621635.1 Alphaproteobacteria bacterium
GATCCAAAAGCTCAAAATGCTGCTGATCCAAAGAAAGAGAAATCAAAATCTTCTTCATCTTCAGAATAAAAAAACATTGATAAATATTTGAATTTTTTTTTCGTTCTTTCTTATTTTAACTTTCATTTAATAACATTTTTTTGTGAGGATGAAATTTGTTTTATTTTGCTTTATCATAGTATGGTCCTCTTTTTTTATTAACTTACCTTGTATAAAGCAGATGTAAAGCGCTAATGTTTAGTTATCAGCTTTATTCTGCCGGATGATATTTTTTTTTGACAATTACAAATTTTTTATTATTATAACCGATAAATATTAGCAAAAAGTAAAGGGAAGATGAATATGAGGGGATTATTTTGGGTGAGTTTAATAACGTTGAGTTTGGTAAACGGCGGGGTGAAAGCGGTTGAAACGCTGAGTGCCGAAGACGAAGCCGATATTTTCGGGGCGCCGGTTACACAGACAGTTAAAACCGGCGGGGCAGAATACATTGAATTTTCACCGCGCGCCAGAGTGCTAAAGCAAAGCAATGCGGTTGATGATGTTTATGAAATTAAAGAGGGCAGCGGCAAAGCGGTTGTGTATGGTTCAGCGCATTTATCAGGCGGATATGTGAG
The DNA here is from genome assembly GCA_017621635.1 of Alphaproteobacteria bacterium. Lineage (GTDB taxonomy): Bacteria > Pseudomonadota > Alphaproteobacteria > RF32 > CAG-239 > CAG-267. The sequence goes on from JAGASU010000011.1 coordinate 618, forward strand.
AGATGAAGAACGCGACAGACCGGTTTTTGTTTCTCCTTTTGCGGAATATAAGCCGGAGGCGAGCCGCTCTAATGCTTTGTTTGAGAGTTATAAAAATATGGTGGCTGATTGCGGCGGGCGAGATCAGGAACTTGATGAAAGCTTAAAGGAGTTTAAGAGTGCGTCTTCCCTTGCGGCGGTGACGGCTGTTTTGGCCGATGAGGGGGCTTGCTATCAAGATGTCGGGCATGCGATTATCGAGGGGCTTTATCGGGGAGATGAAGCCAAGTGGCTGGCGTTTGAAAAACAAGCAAAGCGTTTTTATTTGCGAGCGGACAGCGTTGATTTTAATGCTAAACATTGTGATGAAAATTGCTCGGTTAAAGCGCTTGTTGCGGCACAAAAAGAAAAATTCGGTGATTTTAAGCAATATCTTTATCGCCTGATTGATGAGGCGGCAAAAATGTCTTTGCTTAATGTTGAGGGGCAAAACTAAGATGTCGCAAACGCTTCGGTGTGATGAAAATTTTTATTTGGCCGGGCATGAGGACGCGGAAAAACTTTTTTTATCCGCTTATAATGCGGGGAGCCTGCACCACGGGTGGATTGTTTCCGGCGTTGAGGGGATCGGCAAAGCAACACTTTGTTATAAAATTGCGCGTTTTTTACTTTCTGCCGAAGCGGGCAAAAAATATGACAAGCTTGACATTTCACCAAACAGCGCGGTTGCGGCACAGGTGGCGCAACGCTCGCACCCTGATTTTAAGGTTTTGGAGCGTGATTTTATTGAAACCGATAAGAAAAAGCTGATTAAAGCCATTAAGGACAATGACGACGGAATCGACGAGATGAAGCAGGGGCTGAAACGCTCGAGTGTGATTAAAGTTGAAGATGTGCGTGACGTGGTTGCCTTTTTGATGAAAAAATCTTTTAACGACTGCTGGCGTGTGGTGATTGTTGACAGCGCTGATGATTTGAATGTATCTTCGGCCAATGCTTTATTAAAAATTTTGGAAGAACCGCCGGCAAAGAGCATTTTGTTGTTAATTTCGCATAATCCGGGGCGGCTTTTGCCAACTATTCGCTCAAGATGTGCGACACTTGCGCTTAAGCCTTTAAACGAGCAGACGGTGGCTTCGCTGTTGCGCCGCTATCGTCCGGAATTAAAAGAAGCAGAAGTCGGAAAGCTGGCTAAAATTTCCGGCGGAAGTATCGGCCGCGCGCTTTCTTATTATGATAACGGGGCGCTTGAGATGTATGAAAAAATCAAAAAAGCGGCGATTGAAGGGAAACGCTGCAGCGGTGCGGCGCTGTTGGATTTGGCTGATGACGCGATTGCCAGCGAAGAAAGTTGGAATTTGTTTTTTGAGCTTGTGGCGCGGGTTATTCGTGAAATTTTGCCTGAAAGCGGGGCTTTTCGGGAGATGTATGCGGCCTATGAAGATATTTTAAAGATTTTTGATGAAACGGAGCGGCTGAATATGGATAGGAGGGAGGCGGCTTTAATGATTATATCGAAACTTGGCGGATAAAGGGGTAAATTTTGTGAATTGACTCGCGGATGGAGGCCTTATTCCTAAAATTCATGTACTATTATGTACACTAAAATTTTAGGAAAAGGACATCCGCGGTCACTTCGCAAAATTTACCGCCTTTCTCGGGAGCGGGGCTTAAGGTTTAGATGGATTGCTTTTTTTAATAATTGGTGTGCTTTGCACGAGATATGGATTGTACCGCTACGAAGCTTCGCTTCTACTTGTACGAACAACTAAGTGTTGCGTCGGTTGTTCTGTCCTAGCAACACTAAGAGAAGTTTGCCGAGGTTATTGCTTTACGGTTTACCTCGTAATGACTCGAGGGGGAGAAGTTTTTATTTTATGGAGTCATTGCGAAGTCGGCGCGTGAGCGCAACCTACTGAAGCAATCCATAACTAAACGCTTTAGCGTTGCTTTGTTGGGTGGAGAGTTGGGGGCTGACAGGAGGGGAGAAGGGCGTTGCTCTTTTGTTTATTTAAAGCTTTTGCCGATGGCTTTAAGATTTATGCCGGAGGCGCGTTCGAATTTTTTGATGAGTGCGGTCGGGTTGATGTTAGGCAGGTTTAGTTTTTTTAACGGATTTGAAACGCTGGGGAAGGAAAAGCCCGAATCGCTGTTTTCAGATGTTTCTGCGGCTTGGCTTTGTTGTGCCTCGGCTTTTTGTCTGGCTAAGGCTTTGCGATTGCTTGACGTGTTAGAGATGAGCTTTTTTTCCTTTTTGGCAAAAGGTGAGGTTACTTTACCTAAAAAGCCTTCGTCTTCGGGTTCTTCTTCCACCTCAATATAGGCGGCGGAGCGGTCTACGACCGTGGCGGCTTCGGGCGTGTATGCGGCACGGCCGTTGTTGTTTTTGCGTCGGTTTTTTTGATAGATTTTTTCCACTTCTTCGGTGTCATTGGCTGTTGCCCACGGGTTTGCGCTCAGTTCGGCGTTGGCCGCAGTTGCGGAAAATGTGATGAAAAAAAGGGCTGTTAAGACTTTTTTTGGCATTTTTAGCTCACTTTGGTTAGTTAAACTTCATTTATTTTAAGCGCAGATTGTTTAAAAAGGATTTAATTTTTGTTTTTTGTATAAAAAAACGGAGCGTAAAAGCTCCGTCTTTAAAGATTGCGTTAAGCTTATTATCTGGAGTAGAACTCGATGACGAGGTTTGGTTCCATCAAGGAAGCATAAGGTACATCGTCAAACTTCGGAACAAATGTGAATTTGGCAGAAAGTTTGCCGGCGTCTACTTCAAGATATGACGGGAAGTCACGGGTTTGCGATTGAACAGCTTCCAATACGATAGCCAACTGTTTTGATTTTTCGCGAACTTCGATAACGTCGCCTGCTTTAACGGTGTAAGAAGGAATGTTAACCTTTTTGCCATTAACCAAAATATGGCCGTGGTTAACAAACTGACGAGCCGCAAATACGGTTGAAGCAAATTTTGCTTTGTAAACCAAATTGTCCAAACGGGATTCAAGCAAACCGATTAAGTTTTCAGCGGCGTCGCCTCTTCTTCTGATTGCTTCTTCGTAATATTTACGGAATTGCTTTTCAGAGATGTTGCCATAGTAAACTTTCAGGCGTTGCTTTGCATACAATTGCTCACCATAGTCAGTTGTTTTTTTGCGGCGTTGGCCGTGTTGCCCCGGAGCGTAGTTTCTCTTCAACAGCGGGCTGTTTTGATCGCCCCAGAGGTTCTGGCCGTAACGGCGGCTGTTTTTCTTCTTAGCGTTAACAATACTTTTCATTTGAATATCCTTATTTATTAATTAAATTATTGTCCCGATAGTTTTGCTTTGTGCAAACGGGGCGTTTGCCGCCCTCTTTCTCGGAAGCAGAGTGAATATAGCAAGACTAAATCTAAAATGCAAGTCTTTTTTTAAGGGGGGGAAATTTTGTGAATTTTTGACTTGGCGGAGTGTGCTAAAGCATGGTCAAATCGCCAAATGGAAGCCTCCCTCAACTTGCTTTGTAAGGGTGCAGATGTTCTGCACCCTAACTTCGCTTCGGACAAGCCAACTCTAGGTTCACTTAGTTGGCGTTACCACCAAGTCGTAGACCAAGAGTTGCTACAGTTCTCGGTAAAAAACGTCCACCGGACGTTTTTTATCCTGCGAACCCTCACGTACGCCTAAGTACGCTCCGGTTTAAGGGAGGACATTTAACGATAGCACCATACTTCATCCCACTCCTTGGTTGGAGTGTGTCGCAGGACGTCCGCGGTGACTGGAGCAAAATTTTCTACCGCTACGAAAGGCGTTGCCTTTCTACTTGTACGAACAACTAAGTGTTGCTGTGTTCGCTATGCTCGGCTTGCAACACTAAGAGAAGTTTCCTCCTTTAACGGAGCGGGGTGTGCGGTTTAGAGGGAGGCTCGCTTTTTTTGAGTCATTGCGAAGTCGGCGCGTGAGCGCAACCTACTGAAGCAATCCATAACTAAACGCGAAGCGTTGCTTTATTAAAATTGGCGTGACAAAGTCACAAGTTATGGATTACCACGCCCTTGTGTGACTTATGTCACGGGGCTCGTAATGACTCAAGGAGAAAGTGGTTGTTACGACCTTACAAGGACTTAAGAGAAGTTTCCGTTTTTCTCGAGAGTGTTTCCCTTTTTTTAGGGGCGGGTGAGGAGTGAGGGTGTTGGTTGGGGAAGGTTGGTGTGGAAAATCTTAAAAAACAGTAAAAAAAGTTCTTGACATTGTTTTTATTTTGTTCTAGTTGTGGATTAATTTAAGAAATATGATTGCTGAAGGGACTTTTTTTTATGGTATGCAGCGTAAAGACGGCGGCGTTTAACGGAATTTCGGCGCAAGTGGTTGAGGTGCAGGCGTGTTTTGCGCCGGGGGTGCCGGGGTTTGTGATTGTCGGGTTGCCGGATAAGGCGGTTAATGAAAGCAGGGAGCGGGTGCGGGCGATTTTCGGCACGCTTGGTGTTTCTTTTCCGCGTGAGCATATTATCATTAATTTAACGCCGGCAGATTTGATTAAAGAGGGGACGCATTATGATTTGCCGATTGCGTTGTCGCTTTTGGGACTACTTAACATTATCAAGCCGGAACAGATTAGCGGTTGCCTTTTGATGGGGGCGCTGTCGCTTGACGGACGGATTGAACGGGTGAACGGCGTTTTGCCGGCGGCAGTTAAGGCTTCGAGCCTCGGGCTGGCGATGGTTTGTCCGAAAGAAAACGGGCAAGAGGCGGCGTGGAGCGGCAGTAAAGAGATTATTGCCGCGGGACATATTTTAGAGCTGATTAATTATTTTAAGGGAAAGACGACAATTGCGCCACCGGCGTTGCCGCGGATTGAGGATAAAGGTTATCCGATTGATATGGCAGATGTTAAGGGGCAGGAAAGCGCTAAACGGGCGATGCTTATTGCTGCGGCAGGCGGGCATAATTTGCTTATGATCGGGCCTCCGGGGAGCGGTAAAACGATGTTGGCGGAAAGATTGTTGACGATTTTGCCGAAAATGAGCGTGCGTGAGGCTTTGGAAACGGCGATGATTCATTCGGTGGCGGGGCTGTTGCCGGAAACAATTGATTTTTGCCGTCCGTTTCGGGCGCCGCACCACAGCGCTTCCATGCCGGCGCTTGTCGGCGGCGGGAGAAAAGGCGTGCCGGGGGAGATTTCTCTGGCGCATAACGGGGTTTTATTTTTGGACGAATTGCCGGAGTTTTCTAAAACGACCTTAGACGCGCTGCGCCAGCCGCTGGAGAGCAAAAAGGCGGTGATTGCCCGTGTGCAGGCGCATACGGAATATCCGGCTGATTTTCAACTTATAGCAGCGATGAACCCGTGTCGTTGCGGGCATTTGGGAACAAAAGAGCGGATGTGTGCCAAGGCGCCGCTGTGCGCGATGGAATATTTGGGACGACTGTCGGGGCCGTTTTTGGACCGGTTTGATATGCAGATTGAAGTGCCGGCGGTCAGTGCTTATGATTTGACGTCTGACAAGAAAGGGACGGGGTCGGCCGAAATGGCACAAAAAGTTTTGACGGCCAGAGAGATTTCCAAAGAACGGTTTGACAAGCTCGGGATAAAAAATCTGACGGTTAATGCGCAGCTTAAAGGAGAAATTTTGGAAAAAGTTTTGGATTTGGATGAAAATTTGCGTAAATTTTCGGCCGAAGCGGCGGAAAAGTGCGGTTTATCGGCCAGAGGACTGGTGCGCATTTTGCGGTTAGCAAGAACGATTGCAGACTTGCAAAATGAAAAAAAGGTGATTAAAATGCACGTCATGGAAGCTTTGTCTTACCGGCACAGGCTTTTTAAAAAACCTAATTAGGAGAAATAATAATATGTCAGCGAAAAACGTTTTGAAGATTTTTTTCTGCGGCTTTTTGGGTGTCGGGCTGTTATTTACAGCCTGGGGCGTAAACGCCGCAACGCCTGACTGTCCGGACTGTCCGCCTGATAAGGACGGCAGTATTTTTCCGGGCGGGTCTTGTGAAAACTGCAGCGATCCGGAAGATAAAGACGGGAGTCTTTTCCCCGGCGGGTCGTGTGAAAGATGTTCGGCAAAAAAGAAGTCGGACAAAGTTGTGCGAATCGTGGATGCACCGAGAAAGAGAGCTTGTCCGGGGGCAGTTGCCGAAGGATGTCCGATTTATAAAACCAGCAACTATGTGTTTGCCAAGCCGAGATATAGGAACACCATTGAACGCAATTGTTGCGATATGGCCTCTTTTGCTTTAGAACACGTTGATTTTAAGCTAAACGGTGCCGGAAGTTACAATCCGTATTCCGGACATGTGGGCAATTACCGTTTTCGGATTTTCGGCTGTAGACGCGCAACCAAAAAGGCGATGTTAAACCACGGACGTGTTATTCAGAAGAATATGGCGTTTCAGGAAGTGTTTAAGAAAGCGGCCGACAAATGTTATAAAGTGATGGAAATTCCGGGGGATGTCTGCTTGTCTGATCCGTCCGTGAAGTTGCCGGAATATGTTTTGACGGCGGAAATTACGAATTTCTTTATGAACATTTGTGATGAATATGATTGGGACAAGGCGCGCAAAACCAACAAGCGCGGCGGCTCGGCCGAAATGACCGTGACTTGGAGACTTTTGGACTTAAGCCAGACCAAGGTCTTTTGGAAAGGAGTAACGACCGGATATGCCGAGGTTGAAGACGGTGTTTATGAAGGTGAAGTTAAGCTTGCGGAAGAGTCTTTTGCCGACGCGGCTTCCATGCTCCGGACATTACCGGGGTTTGAAGCGCAGTTGATGGTTCGCCCGAGCGCTCAGGAAATGGCAGCGCAAAGAGCGGCTTTAGTTGCTTTTGACGAGAAGTTTAACCCCGGAAAGTGCGGCTTTGCCAAGGAGATTGCTTATACAAGGTCTTGCGCTTATGCGCCGCAACCGCAATGTCCGGCAATGTGTCCGTGTGCGGTGCAACAGCCTTGCGTTTGCAACCAGCCGGTATGTTCTTGTCCGCAGGTAAGTTGTCCGTGCGCGGCACCGGCTAAACCGAAAGTTGAGGAATTTGTTGACGTTAAGACCGAGAAGAAAATAATCGAGAAAAAGATTATCACAACGACCAGAGTTGAAACACCGGCGCCGGTCTGCAAACCAGTTTGCCAGCCGGTCTGCCAACAACCTCAGGTGAACTGCCAGCTGCAATGCACTCAGGAATGCGAACAGCCGAAGTGCCGTAAGGTTTGTACCAAAACTTGTGAAGAAGGCAACGAAGACAAATGTACCGAAAAGTGCGTTGAGGATTGCGGTGAAGAGCCGGTTGTGCCTTCTAAAGTTGAGGAAGTCGTTTATGTTCCGGCAGTTGAAGAAGACGGCGGCGTTGAGGTTTCCAACCAGACAGTTAAACCGCAAATTGAAGAAGACGGCGGTGTGACGGATACTCATCGCGTTTATGAGAACTGCATTGACGAAAACGGCGATGTGATTGCGGACGGCAGTTGCACGGTGATTGATGACAACTGGGTTGATTTGGACGGCTTTTCGGTTGATTCCAAGCTCTGCATTGTGGACAGACCGCCGTATAAAGAATTGAGTCCGGAGAATATGCTCAAAATCCGCAGTTCGGTGGTTGATATCACAAATGCCAACGGCAAGCAGGGTATCGGGTTGATTATTTCGGATTCGTTTGTTTTGACGTCGGCCAGTCTGGTGAACAAATTGAAAAACACTTACGATGTTAAGACGATTAACGGTGATGTGCTTAAAGCCAAAGCAGTTCGCTTTAACCCGAGCAAGAATATTGCTTTGCTTTCTTTGGAAAAACCGACGACTTATACACCGCTGTCGCTCAATCTTGAATTGCCGGCGATTGATCAAGAAGGGTTTATCTCTTTAGGAGCGCTCGGCAACGGTGAAACGGCTCAGAACTATATGGATGACAATGGCAAAATTTACGGCTATCGTTATTCTGATACGTTAGGGACGGAGATTATTGTCGACACGCTGGTGCAGAAAGTTGCGGTTGGCAGCGTTTTGATTGACCGGTTGGGAACGATTAACGGTATTTCCAATTCGGCTAAACAAACCAAAGAGGGTATGGACTTGTTTATTCCGACGGAGACCGCTTTGAGAAGCGTCGGCTTGTCTATCTGCGAGAAATTGTATGATAAGAAAAGCCCGTGGGAAAAGACGGTTTATAAACCCGTGAGTGAAAAAATCAAACAAGAGACGAAAGCGCCGGAGGCGATGAAAGCCAGCGGTCGCAAGTAAGCTTGTTTTGAGATTATTAAAAAGGTGCGGGAGACCGCACCTTTTTTGCTATGGAGAGAGGGGGGAGGA
>JAGASU010000068.1 GCA_017621635.1 Alphaproteobacteria bacterium
CGGTTCCATGATGAAATATGCAGCTGAACTTGACGGAATGATGCCAAACGTAAAAGATCAATCTGATAATATTTCCAAAATCTCTATTGATAGCGTGACCAATGTTAATGCAGTTTTTGATATAGTTAACACGCAAACCGAAACAAGTGAGACGGAAGACGATATTGCAGCAAAAATTGTTGACGATACAAACAGCGGTATTGCAGACGGTGTGGATGAAGGTGAGTTAATAGAAAATATTCAGGACGCAAAACAAGAACATCAAAATAAAATGGATAAGAATAATGAATTATTTGATGGCGCCAAAACAGCAATTGCGACAAATCTTTCAAATGCTAATCAGGCCGTGGACGAATTAATCACGGTTGTTGTAAAACAAAGCGAACTTGAAGACAATGTCAAACAGGAACTCTTTGATGATGCCGCGCTTATTAAAGCTAAAATCAAGAATTTAGAGCAGGAAGCAATCATTGTTTTATCAGAAGCAGAAAAAAATTATGCCGCAGAAAATGCCAAAATAATAGAAGCTTATGATAATTACGCCAAAGCTGTTGACGATTATTTCGCCAAAAAAATTACAAAAGAGGAATTTGACGAGGCAGGAAATATTTTCAGGCAGGCCGTTACATCTTCATCAAGCGTGATCAATAAGGATAATGCAGAAAACATTGCGGCAAAAATTAACGAAATCTCTGAAGATATTGTTAATCTCAAAGAAAAAATATTAAACAGTATCGGCAATAACAAAAATTATTCAGACGAGGACGAACCTCAAAAAAACAGCGCTTTAGATATTTTATCCGCGCAAAAATTTGCTTTTAATTATCAAGAAAGTCACATAGGAATATTTTTAACCGGTGTTTATTCTGATAATGACAAACGTTTTCTGTATTCAAAGGAATTTGAATGTAAAGGGCGGAGTTTTTCAACTGTTGAAAAAATAGAAAAACATCTTAAAGATTTTAGGGACTGCGTTAGTGCCGCTAAAACCGAAAAGGAATATTGGTGTCAGGGAGACCCGTATTACCCTCAGGATTCAGGATGTAACCCGTATAAAGAGTCCGTATATAAAGGATATGAAAAAGACGGCGTGTATAAACATTTGCTGGAAGATTACAGTATAGCCAATATTGTTAATATCAGCAGAATAAAGCAATATGCGGCAATGTGGCAGGATATTGAAGATGAAAAAAATGACAAAGCAACATTGCGTGTGTTAAAAGAAACCTTAAAAAACGTGGATAATACGCGTAATGCGTTCAGCCTGCTTGGTATGATTGATATTGAAGCGCCGCGTTTATGGAGTGAACTAAGGCGTATTGACGCTGTATATCGTGCCAAAGAAGCCGTCAAACGTTATGAGGGAATGGAAACATTATATTTAGATAAACGATATGACTATGTTCCGGCAGAAGAAGCAGGAAAACTGGTGGAAGTGGATGTTGGTGACAAAACGGAAGACAAAGCCGTTTTTCCTAATATGATGTTGCAGCACTGTGAAAAGCAAGCAGAGGAAATGTCTTTATCTCCCAAAGAAAAATACGATAAAGAAAGAATTAAGCAAACTGAAAAAAATATTGCTGATTGTATGTATAAATATGCATTATATGCCGGTCGCGGCGGAGAAGGAAGTCTAAATCAGGCCGGTAATGAAGAAGTGAAAAAAATTTGGCAGAGAAAACAATCTCAGGCAATGACGGACACTTCATTCGATATGCTGACTTTAGCCGTTATGAACAATATAAGATCAAGCGACGACTATACATCACATTCAGACGAAACAAACATTGTCACTCTTCAAAAGGGATTAAAGGATGCAACTGTCGCAAGAGATGATTATGCTGCCGGAGCTGAAATAAATTACTATTCTACACAGCAGCTTTTAACCATAGTAGAAGCTGATGCTCAAAATTTGCAGGCTGAAATTGCAAAAGATTTAAGCACAATGGATTACTCGTATTTCGGACAGGTGCAATAGGGAGACGGACAATGACAAAGAAACTTCTAATAGTATTGCTTTTATCCTTGCTGTTTTACACTAAAAGCAGTTATGCCGTCATCGATATTTTAGCACAAATTCAGACAGGTATGGAACTTTATAAAGAAGCGGAAAATAAAGTTCACGAAGTCGAAAAATTAAAAAGTGATATAGAGAAAAGGGCAAAACAAGGTTTCTCGGCAGCCTCAAATTGTTTCAAAAATCCCACAAAATGTGATCCGAACTCATTTAAAGCGTTGGGAATAGACGCTCCGGGATTTGTAACAGATAAAATCAAAGAAATCAGTGTAATGCCCGGCTCAACATTAGGAAAAGGAGATCTGAGCAAAAAAGCCGGTAAAGATATGATGACAGATGTTGAGAAAAGCTATATCTATAAGCGAGGTCAGGGAAAAGACTTGGAAAAATTACGTCAAAATCGTCGGGATAATAATGCTGTCGTTACAGATGAACTTGCCACAATGTTTGCTAAAGGAATTACAACGCGTAACAGTATACAGGCGGAAGACGGAAAGTTGTATCAGACAGAATTTAAAAAAGATAATATAGATGAAATACTTAAAGCCCAAAATGTTGTTGGTATCGTGACAGACAGTCGCTTAGCACGTATTTTGGAGCTTCGCGCATATATGGTTGGAGCTGAGGCAACGGCAGAGCTGACACGGCAAAACAGAGAAGCAAATGAAGAATAAGTAAGGAAGAGGAACGGCTATGAAAAAAATAAAAACACTGACATTTTTAATAGCATTGATGGTCATGGGAACTGTAAAACCTGCTCCTGCCTTGATGATTGATGGTTCTCAGATTGCGGCAAAAGTAAGCGACTGGGTTCAGAAAATTACAGATGCAGCCAATAAGATCAGTCAGCAGGCTATGCAGGGAAAACTCATGACAAGTCAGGGATTTAATTTTTCAGGTTTGATTGATGTAAATCAGCTTCTCTCAAATTTGCAACAATCCTTAGTTAATCAGTCCGTTGATAAACAGATGAATCAAGTTGTTGAGGGAACAAAAGAAAAAAATCGGCAGGCGGTGGCAGCTCAAAAGAATGCGTATGGAGAAGCCGCAAAAGAACAATACTCGCAAAAATTAGCGTATACTGCAGATAATGTCGATAAAACAAAAGAAAAACAAAACGAATATCAAAATGAAGCAACGCAAAAATGCCAGCAAAAAGAACAGGCAAAATCAGACTATGAAAATGAAACCAATCCGGAGGAAAAAAGTAAAAAGTTTGAAAAATACACCAATCTGGTTGCCGAATGTGAAGATTATCAGACAAAAGCAAAAGAAGCATCTTTACTTTTAGTGCAATTGCAGCAAGAACAAAAAGAAATGCAAAAGACGGCAAGTATTGTCGGAACAGATAAAGATGTGACATATCATGAACTGAAGTTGCGGGAAGAAGCTTTGAGCAATCAGGAAGAAATAAAGGATTTTTATGGTGTTGACAGTGGCTCTGATACTGAATGGGACAGTGAAAATCTGGCTAAAGCTTTCCAACTGGAGGACAAGGCCTATAAAGAGTTTTTTGAGCGTTATTTTTATAACCCGCAACAAATTTCTAAAAAATCAGGCGCTAACTCTTCGGACAACAGGCTGGCTTATCAGAGTACAATGGATCGTGTTATGCGTGAAAGACGTTATTTGGTAGTCAATAGCGCAGCGCATTTAATGCAGGTTTCGGCAACTGTTCGTCGTGAAATTCCGGTTCGCACGGCTTCAATCGAAAAAGTATTTAAAAATGTTCCTTCCTCTACGGGGGAGCTTGAGGCCATGCTCTCATATGCCGCAACCCGAGTGGAAAACGCACGCACATTATTGCTGTATGCAAAACTTCTAAGTGCCAAAATACAATATATGGCCGCCGCAGATTTATTGGGTATTGAACCTAAAAAAACTTGGAAGGATAATGAAGATTATTCACAATTTGACTTAGGACGCTACATCTTAACCGAGGAATATGTTAAAGAGTTAGCAGAAGAATATAACAAAACTTTAGATTTTAAAGAAGGAAAATAAGGAGGTTGCCATGAGAAATATATCTAAGATACTGAAAAGTCTGTTAGTTGGCGCGCTTATCGTAAATACACCTGTAAATGAAGCTAAGGCCTTCTTTTTAATGCCGCCTATGCCTTGGGATGTCGAACTCGATGTTCCTGCTAATGCCAATAAAATTGTTGCAAATAGTCAGACGTTGTATCGTCAATACCAGACGTATGCTTCAGAACTGAACACGGGTAAACTTCAGGCAATCAAAAAAGCAGCCGGTTTGCAGTTTGGCAATCTGAAAAATAAAACTCTTTCCTCAGAAGGCAAAGGAAAAGCCAAAACGCCGTTGAAAAAAGAAGTTAAAAATAACAACGAGCTAGGTATAGAAAAAAATGATTTAAACGAAAAACATTATTTTAATGCCTATCATAAACTCTTCTTTATCTATCCTCCGATGGAAGGTGATGGAAAAGGTCAAATTAAACTCTCAAACGGTGCAACCGCTGACTATCCGGTTTTGCAAACAGCCTATAAACATATGACAACAAAATATCGGCAGGATGTTATTGTAGATACATATCTGACAGGACGCCTGACAGAAGATTATTTGGCTGTTGTAGATAAAACATTGCAACGTTTGGATATGTGTTTACACCAAGATTGGGGCAAAGCCGGATTAAATGAGCAAAAATGTACGTTTTTCGGCTTGCATATGGTTGAAGTGAAGAATAACAATCAAGCCCCGAGTGATCCGGAGGGGGATAATTCCGGACAACTTGGTGCCGCAATGAATGCCTATGTTGTAACCACGGTTTATGATCGCTTATTGCGTATTGTAGAAGACTTAACGGCAACCGAAGCTGTTTACCGTGCCGCTAAACAATTAGATATGGCTGATCCGATTATGCCGGAGCAACAAAGCAGCGCAGAAAAATATCTTCCTAAAACATATCAATTTGCTCATAATGAAATTTATGAACATTCCCATGCAAAATCATTGCTTAATTCTTATGAACGCACTAAAGCATGCGAAAACGGCGGCACTGGTTGTCCGGATAAAAATAAAGACAAAACAGAAGCGGCAAATATAGACAATACTGATGTTTTAGGAAAATTGCAACCGATTGACGAGATGTTAAGCAAAGCAGTTCAGCTGCATAATCTTAAAAATCAAATGCCGGAATACAAAGCACAGTTTAGGAAATATAAAAAAGCCAAAGAAATTCACGCACGCGCCTTAAAAACAGTGGAGCAAAGTGATCAATGTGTTCAAGATTTCTTAAAGCGTCATGGGGGTAAAAACATCGTCTGGGGAACAAGCAAGCCTGCAAATGACTACGAAAGCCGCTCGGGTATTTCTTATGAATTAATCAGAGCCTATGAACAAGCTATAAAAGACACGATTATCGGCACAACAGCCGAATGTGAAGGATATTATTCAACACAAAACAGTTGTCCCGAAGGGTATGTCTTGGATACTAAAGAGTACTGCCGTTATGTGGATAAAGACGGGAAAATGGTTTCAAAACCGTCCTTGCATCCTTGCGTAGTAGAAACGGTTGCCTATGATACCGAGGGATCAGAAAACAATTCTGATATTCCAAACGATTATGAGGAGGCCGGCGGTAATTTGCTCCAAAAGATAAGCTCGGGCAATGATAGCTATGATAATGCAGATTATCTGATAGAAAGTGGAAATGCAGATAAAATAGAACTTGATAATCGTAAAAAAAGCGAACAGGCTTGGCGTATAGGTTACAATAAAATGATGGAATTAACTGAAAACGGCAGTCTTAAATTTGCGCCGTGGAATGATCAGCAAAACCTGCAAGAAGAATATCTGCATAATAAATACCGTAATATGCGTATTATTATAAAGAGTGTAGATCAAGGTGCGAAATCATATCAAATAGCGGCTGCACTTGCAAATAATACAACATACACAGGTAAAGAACCGATCCGTGATTTAATTCGTGATGTTACCGAATGTGCGTCACTGGATGAAGCAAGAAACGCCGCTTACCAAGAGTATTGTGCCGGCTATCCGAAAACAACTAATGTATTTGTTACCAAAAACGGTGTAACCCAAAACAAGACAGTTCAATTAACCTGTGGTGTTACTAAAAACGACAATAACGGGGTTTTAACCGGAAAAAGAATGGAAAAAGTGAACGGCGAAATCGTCGAGCAAACTAAAGAGTGGAAACAAATTGTTTCGGCAAACAGAAACTGTCCGTTTAAAGGAACTCGTAAGACAAGCCTGCCTGAAACTGAAAACAATGCATATAAATGCGCCGGAAGTTGGGATTTTACCGTAAAAACCTTGGTTAAAAAATATTTTCCTGCAGTTTTGGGTGGCTGTTCGGCTAATCCCGAAGAACGAGTTTACAATGAGGCACAAAACCATGGACGTAAAATAGCAAAAGATTATTTTAATGATGTCTTGCAGGCTCGTCGCAATGGCGAACAGACAATCCTAAATGTAGTTAAAACCTATAATGACGGGTTGAATCAAGACAAAAAAGCCCTTCAGTCAGCAAAAGACAGTATAAAAATATATAATCAGCAGATAAATGAGGCAACAGAAGAAAAAAATCGGCTCATAAAAGAGGTTAAGCGCACAAAACAGCGTACAGCCGATATTAAAAATGAAAAAACAGACATTGAACAGAGATTAAAATCTGATGTGATTGTAGAAAAAGATAAATGTACCTTAAAAATAAAGCTGGCATTATTAGATAATGAAAGCAGATGTATTAATAACCAAAATGCGTCAATTAATACTAATGCTTGTCCGTCAGAATGTTCGGATAAAAAGGAAATGCGCGAGAAGCAATGCCAACAGTTAAAAACGTTTAATTGCAAAACGTATGTTCGCGATACCTCATATATAGAGAATTCTAAACCGGGAACTTCAGAATTAACGTTTGTGATTCCATCGCTGGCAGAAAAGAAAATAGCTGAACTTAATGCTAAAATAAGTAAAGCAAAAGCTGCACAGAGAGAAATAAAAGATAATGTAAAATCTCTTGAAGACAAAATAAAAGAAAAAGCAGAAAATTTTGCTCAACTATATTTGGCAATTTCGAGTGCAGAACAGGCAGCAATAGATCTCGCAAATAAAAATTTTGAGGATTTTCTTGAATCGGCAGACGGAACAAGCAGTCCGAACCGGATGAAAGATGTTAAACATAGAAAATGTTGTGGCCCGTTGGGATTATGTACAAAACGTTGTGACAGAAACTATGCAACGGATAATCTGCAAACGACCTTAGAGCAAACAACATATCATGGGGAAAATTTGGAAACTGCAATAAAATACGGATCTTCGGAAAATAGAGAGAGCTTAAATAGTGTTTGGTTTAAAAATATGAATATAAGCTCATTGGCATCAAATTTACAAAGTATTGGCGTGCCGGCTTCCTTTGTCACCGATGGTAGCGTACTGGGCTTGGCCGCAGGACCGCAATCGGCAGTTATTATGGCCGACGCCATAATCAATAAAGGAGCTAAAGAAGAAGTTCTGGATTTAGCCGCCAAAACAATTGCCTCACATATAAAACAAGCAGATAAAATTATAAAAGAGGAAGTTGATAAAGCTGTTAACGATGTCAATAAAATGGCGCAAAGCTTAGGTGTTCTTAATACGAATACGATAAGCAGAGAACAAGCTTCATATATATTAAAGCCGGAAAATTATGCGGATATTGTCAACAGGCATAACGTATTGATAAAAAATATAACGCAGCCTTTGCCGGCAAATACTTTGATTTTACAAAAAGCCGGAATGGAATTGTCAGAAATTTTCGGCATTCCTGATACCATAAAGACTGATGAGGAATATTTTGTGGGATTGCCGGCCAGAGGAGATAATTATAACGGCAGAGATATTGAAAAAGATAAAGATGCCGGCCGTGACTACTATGCTCCTAAAGGTCCTTTATTGAATTTGCCTCCGGTGCGTGAAGTCTTCTATTACAGTGCGCTTGACTATGACGATACACCGAAAAACGATGGTCATCCGGCAATCTCGTATTTATTAAACTTCAAATATCCGGATGGGGAAAA
>JAGASU010000069.1 GCA_017621635.1 Alphaproteobacteria bacterium
CCAATATTGATAATACGCCAGCCATTCTTCGGCAAACGCACAATTTAATATTTTTATCAACTCATCTTTATCGACTTTTGATATTTTTTGAGCAACTTCACCCATTTTAATCTCCTTTTTGACTGTTTAAGATATAGCCAAACTTACATAATCATTATAATTTTAATATCAATGCCGAAAGGTTTACCTCAAGTTAAACTTTTTTTGTTATTTTTAAGCATAAATTTGGAGAAAAGTATGATAAAAATTGCCCCCAGTCTTTTATCGGCAGATGTTTCCTGTTTAGGCGATGAGATTCAACGCTTGGAAAAAGCCGGTGCCGATATGTTGCATTTTGATGTTATGGACGGACATTTTGTGCCTAATTTAACTTTTGGCCCGCATATCTTAAAAGGCTTAAAAAAGCGAACGAATTTACCGTTTGACGTGCATTTAATGGTGAATAATCCGGAAACGGTTGTTCCTTGGTTTATTGAGGCGGGAGCTGATATTATCACATTTCATTTAGAAGCCTGTCCAGAGCCTTTGAGACTTATTGAACTTATTCATCAACATGGCAAAAAAGCAGGACTCAGCACAAGACCGGATACAGACGTTAAGCTTTTAGAGGCATACGGAAAATCTGTTGATTTAATTTTGGTTATGGGGGTTGAACCGGGGTTTGGCGGACAAGCTTTTCGAGCAGATACGCCGCATAGAATTTTTGCAACCAAGCAAATTGCGGGCGACTTCCTTATTGCAGTTGATGGCGGGGTTAATTTTGAAACAGCGCCTGATTGCATACAAGCCGGCGCTGATATTTTAGTTGCGGGAACCGCCGTATTTAAAAATAATGCTTACGCTGACAACATCAGAAAACTAAAAGGAGAATAAAATGAGTTTGGTTATGGTTATTGAAGATGAAGAAGCAATTTCCATGCTGCTGAGTTATAATCTTGAAAAAGAAGGGTTTGAAGTGGCAGTGGTTGCTAACGGCATGAATGCCGTCAGCGAAATTGAAAGATTAATGCCCTCGGTTATTATTCTTGACTGGATGTTGCCGGAAATTTCGGGCGTAGAGATTTGCAAACTTATCCGCTCCAAACCCGATATTAAAAATATCCCTGTGATTATGCTGACGGCCAAAAGTCAGGAAGAAGATAAAATTAAGGGACTCGGTGCGGGAGCTGATGATTATGTAACCAAACCTTTTTCAGTTCCGGAGCTGATGGCACGAGTTAAAACGAATATGCGTCGGGCGCCGCTTTTTGAAGAAAAAGAAAAAATCATCACCTTTGAAGATATCTCAATGGATTTGGTTGAGAGAAAAGTCAAACGCGGCGAAAACTATTTGCATTTAAGCCCGACGGAATTCCGGCTTTTAAAAATGTTGTTAAAAGAACCAGGGAAAGTCTTTTCCAGAGAAGTTTTATTAAAATCGGTTTGGGGCGAGAATATCTATGTCGAATCGAGAACTGTTGATGTGCATATCAGACGTTTGAGAAAATCTTTAAACCAATACGGGCCGGATTATATCCGTACCGTACGTGCCAACGGCTATGCTATTGATAAAAATGCTTTGGTAGAAAACGATAGTGCTGACTTAGAGGAAGATGAATAAAAATTTTATATTCTTAAAGTTGCTTTCGCATATCAAGTGCCAGCTTGATTGTGCCGTCATCCATATAATCTAACTCACCCCCAACCGGAATGCCTTGAGCAAGCGCTGATATTTTGATATTTTTATCTTTTAAGAGAGAGGATATATAGTGCATTGTGATTTGCCCGTCGACTGTTGCGGGAAGTGCCAGAATTATCTCATTTATTTCTTCTTTCTCAATTCTTGCGAGCAATGCGCCAATATTCAAATCATCCGGTGTTACCCCTTCAATAGCGGAAAGGACTCCGCCTAAAATATGATATTTTCCTTTATACAATCCACCGCGTTCCAAGGCCCATAAATCGCTTATATCCTGAACGATACATAAAAGCCCGCTTTCCCGCGCGGCAGAAGCGCAGATTGCACACGGGCTTTCGACATCATAATTTCCGCAGATTTCACATACTTTGATATGTTCCTCAACTTCTTGTAAGGCGGTAATCAACTGAGGAATCAGAGTTTCCTTTTTTTTCAACAGGCTTAATGTAATCCTTCGTGCAGACCTTGTGCCTAAAGAGGGAAGTTTGGCGATAATTTTTACGAGTTGCTCAATATAATTTTCTGACATTTTCGGCCTTAAAGCGGAAGTTTTAAGCCACCTAAGTTTACGCCACCGGTTGCCGCTTTCATTCCTTCTTCAGCCAAAGCTTCCACTTTTGAATGTGCGTCGTTGTATGCAACTTGAATTAAATCTTCAAGCATCTCAACATCATCCGATGATACAAGTGATTTATCCAAAGAGATTTTTTTCATCTCTGATCTACCGTTTAAAGTGATGGCGACAAGCCCGTTGGCTGATGTTCCGGTGACTTCGGTTTGAGCCAGTTTTTCTTGTGCTTCCTGCATTTTTTTCTGCATCACTTGCGCTTGTTTCATTAATCCTTGGATGTTTAACATTGTTTATTCCTCTTCATCAAAATAGGTTATGGGCATTGTCTCTTCCGGAATATCCGGTTCAGTTTCTGATAATTCCTGAATATTTTTACGAACGATTGTTTCTATTTTCGCACCTTTAAATTCTTCAAGAATCTTTTTTACCAACGGATATTCTGCAACATTTTTTTTACTGGCTTCAACTGCTGTTTTCTCTTTATCCGCAATTGTTTCACCCAGCTCGCCTTTTATGATTTCAATTTCCCACTTTTTACCGGTTGCCTCCGTTAGGAGTTTGTGGAAATTCATAATAAAATCCTGATGGATTTTAGGGCTGATTGTCATGGCAATATGCCCGTCGGAAAAACTTTGAAAGCATATTTCGTTTTTGATTGAATATTCTATCAGTGCTTTTTTAGTTTTTTCCAAATAAGAAAGTAAATCTTCTATTGAATTGAGCGTTTGATAAGCCGTTATATTATTTTTTTTTTCATTTTCAACAGGAGCGGCCTGCTGAGCAGAAGAAATTAAATTAGAGTTTTTTTTTACTTCATTTAAAATCTCGAGCGGGGTCGGAAGCGCTGCCGAATAGGCGATACGCAACAAAATCATCTCCAACGCGTCTACGGCTGACGGTGCTAAATTCAGTTCGCTGACGCCTTTTATCAGCATTTGCCAAATCTTTGAAAGAATCGCTAACGAACATTCTGAACTTAAAGAAGAAAAAGTCTTTTTTTCTACTTCGCTAAAACTTGTTGTTTCTAATAACGACGGGACAATTTTGATTTTTGCCATATCGTGCGTGATGTTAATTAAATCCTGCAAAACAATCATCGGAGTTGCACCGTTGGTGTATTGCGAAGCAACCATTTCAAGAACGGTCTCCATTTGTCCTTTAACAAGATTTTCAAACAACGCGAGTGTCTGGCTTCTGTCTGCCAAACCCAGCATTTTTTTTACGACATCGGTTTTTACATCAGCATTGCTTAATACGATTGCCTGATCCAGCAACGATAAACCGTCGCGTGCGGAACCATCCGCTGCTTTGGCAATTATATCCAAGGCCTCGGCTTCTGCCGGAATATTCTCGTTTTTTAAGATTTTTGTAAATAACGTCGTTAGTGTTTCAACCGTTAAGCGCTGTAAATCGAAGCGCTGACAACGTGAAAGAATCGTCACGGGGACTTTTCTGATTTCCGTGGTGGCAAAAATAAATTTAACGTGTGCAGGCGGTTCTTCCAGTGTTTTCAAAAGCGCGTTAAACGCTCCTTTAGAAAGCATATGAACTTCGTCTATGATATATATTTTATAACGGGCGTTGGTTGGCGCGTAGCGTGCGCTGTCAAGCAATTCGCGGATATCATCAACGCCGGTATGCGAAGCGGCGTCAAGCTCCATAACATCCATATGCCGACCGGCAGCTATGGCTTTGCAGTTATCACACACGCCGCAAGGATGAATAGTCGGCCCGCCTTTGCCGTCTGAGCCGATACAGTTAAGTGCGCGAGCGATAAGCCGAGCGGTTGTTGTTTTACCGACTCCGCGAATACCGGTTAAAATATAGGCATGGTGCAGACGATTGTTTTGAATGGCATTAGTTAAAGTTTGCACTAAAGCATCCTGCCCCAGCAAATCTTCAAAATTCTGCGGGCGATACTTGCGTGCCAAGACAACATATTGATTTTCGTTTGTACTTTCTTCTGCCATTTCCGTCAACTTTTGAGGCGAAGGGAGGCAGACCTCGTTTTAACTGCTACGGCTGCTTTCTTCCGAACCTGACCGGGTTTACAGCAAAACAACCCTGCTCCCTTCATATTAATCTTAGTTTATATTGCGCAAATCAGAGTATTTTGCAAGTTAAAAATTACAATTAACCCTAATTATTGTACAACCAGCTTAAGACTTCCGAACTGCTTTTGCCATAGAACTTGGGAAGGTTATCATACGGAATATAGCGGATATCGACTTCTTGCATGGCAAAATCTGCATTTTTTCTGCTTGCCGGAGAAACAACTTTGGTGCCGTCTTTGGTTATTTCTAACATTTCAAGGCTATGAAAGCTTTGGCCGGTCGGCAAGATTTTGAAAAAGCCGTTTACGCCGATAAACCCGCTTTTTCCGGTTATGCCAGCGTTCAAATCATCTCTGTTTTTACCTGACAGGATTGAGGCTAACAGAACGCTATCATAGGCAAATGAGTAAATCGTTTTAGGTTGCTCGGCAAAGGTCTTTTTATATTTATCGGCAAAATATGCGCCGTAGCTTTTAGAGACCATCGGATAAACACTGTGATACAAAATCGTTTCTTTGCTTAAATTGGTATTATCCCAAGCCGATGTTCCCATAAACAGCACATCAGGGTACATAATGTCATTGTAGGCAAACATTGAGGCTATTGATTTTAAGCGATTACCATTGTCAGCAATCAACACCGTATCAAAATCAGGATTTGAGGATAACTCTTTTACAATTGAGGAGAAATCCATCCGGTTTGGATTATAAAACGCAACTTTTGTTAACTTCATATTGTTAGTTTCCGCAGACATAATTGCCGCTTTGACGATGTTTAAGCCGCTGTTATTATCAGGAACAAGCATTGCCATACGGGTTTTATTTTGCGAAACGGCATAAGAAACGGCTCGGTCTATTTGTTCTCCGTTTAACAAACCGATACTGTAAATTCCTTTTTGCAAAACCTGCGGTGACGTTGTGAAAGAAACAACCGGAACATCTTCGGATAATGCAATACTTGCCATTGCTTTGACTTCTTCACCCATAAGCGGACCGAGGATCAGCTCAGCGCCTTCATTAATTGCTTTTTGCGCGGCCTGTATTGCCCCTGTTTCCGAGCTTTTCGTATCATAAAATTTCAGCATTAAACGATTATTTTTCAAATCATCCAAAGCCATAAACATAGCGTTTTGCATTCCTTGGCCGATATCGGAAGCTTTGCCGCTCAGAGGAAGCAAGACTCCGACATTTAAGGTATTTTCCGTCGCCATAGAATGGTTTATCGTGTCATAATCGACCACTTCATAACGCTGATCCTGCAATTTAATACGATTATCCGTTAAACTGGAATTACAGCTAACGAGACCAAAAACAAGAAAAAACAAAGCTATCTTTTTTAACACTTGCATTTATTCCTAAAATATTAAACAATTATGGTGTTTTATAAAACAAAAAACATTTTTTGTAAAGAGTTAATAAAATGTTAAAGTCAGGTTTATACATTGTTGCCACCCCTATCGGCAATTTGAAAGATTTATCGGAAAGAGCAAAAGAGATTTTAACTCAGGCTGATGTTATTGCCGCGGAAGATACCCGTGTTACGAAAAAATTATTTTCGCTTTTGGGGCTTTCTTTGAACAAGTCTTTTCTTGCTTACGAAGACCATTTAGAGCAAGAAAGGCTTAACGACATCATTGAGCTGATTAAAGAAGGCAATAGCGTTGCTCTGGTCAGTGATGCCGGTTCACCGCTTATTTCCGACCCGGGGTATAAACTGGTCAGAGCGTGCCGCGGAGAGGGGCTTTATGTAACAACTGTTCCGGGAGCGTGTGCCGTTATTTGTGCTTTACAGCTTTCCGGACTTCCGACAAACCGTTTTATGTTCGCGGGCTTTATTCCTAACAAAGACAAAGCCAGATTTGATTTATTCTCTGAGCTTAAAGATATCAATACGACATTGGTTTTGTATGAAACCGCTTTAAGGCTGGAAAAATCCCTTAAGGTGATTAATGACATTATGCCGCAGCGCGAGGTTGCCGTTGTCAGGGAAATCAGCAAACTTTATGAAGAGTGCCTTTCAGGGTATGCCGGAGAGTTATTGAGCGAGCTTAAAGAAAGGACAATTAAAGGAGAAATTGTGCTTATGATTGCGCCACCTGCACAAACAGAACCGCAAGCTTTCGAGTGGGAAGAGCTTTTAAGAGAAGAATTGCAGAAAAGCTCAGTTAAAGAAGCGGTCAAAAAAATTGCCGAAACTTATCATTTAAAGAGAAACGACGTTTATGCCAAAGCTTTGGAATTTAAAAATAAGCCCTTATAATTCGGGAAAAGCAGCCGAGTTTTTATGCCGGATGTATATGCGTTTACACGGATACCGCATTATCGCGAAAAATTACCATTGCGGAAGCGGCAAAAAAACGCCTTACGGCGAGCTTGATTTTGTAGCGTTAAAAAGAAAGCGTCTTGTTTTTTGCGAGGTAAAAAAACGCCGGCAAGATGAAGATTTTTTAAAGGCTTTAAGCTATAATCAGCAACAGCGAATCATCCGAGGCGGAGAGTATTTTATCAAGCACCACAAGCAATATGGGATGTACAAAACACAATATGATGTCTTTTTTGTTAAACTGCCGTTTTTTATTAAGCGAATCGAAAACGCGCTTTATAACGACACTATTTGCTGATTAATACATCACTTTGCTTAAGTATAATCCGCAAGCGGGTGCTGTTGCGCCGGCGACCGCTCTGTTTTTTACTTCTAGAATCGTTTTAACGTCTTCAGGAGCAAATTTGCCGTCACCGACTGATTTTAACGTTCCCACCATATTGCGCACCTGATGATATAAAAATGAACGGGCTTCAACAATAAAATCTATTTCATCGCCATTGGTGACAATATCAAGTTTATCCAATGTTTTTAGCGGCGATAACGCTTGACACCCTGCCCCTCTGAATGAGGTGAAATCATGATGTCCCAAAAGATATTTTGCGCCTTCGCGCATTTTTTCAACATCTAAGGGATAGCCCACCGTCCATACGCGGTTTTGCAACAAAACCGTCGGGGCGCGGCGGTTTAAGATACGATAAATATATCCCCTGCCGGTGGCAGAGAATCGGGCATGAAAGTCCGGTGAAGCTTTTTCTACATTTATCACGGAAACAGGAGCTTCAAGAATCCGTAAACGCGCATTAAACGCTTCGCGGATATGGAACAAGTCCATTGATGTTTCTAAGTCAAAATGAGCCACCTGCCCTAAAGCATGAACGCCGGCATCCGTCCGCCCTGCCCCGAACACATCTACTGTCTGATGAGAAAAACCTTTTATGGCTTCTTCCAGATAATATTGAACACTAACCCCTTCGTTTTGCTTTTGCCAGCCGAAGAGGTTAGTGCCATCATATTCTATGGTTATTTTATAGCGCATATATTTGATTAGGCTGCGGCCAAATTCGAATCAGCCGGTTTAGAAATCGTGCGTTCAAAACCAAGAGCGTCTTGAATACGCCAGATTACACGCAAAGCATTTAAGGCATTTTCACCGGTAATACGCGGCGTTGCTTCACCTTTGACACAACTGATAAAGTGTGACAATTCAGCCTGCAAGGGTTGGTTTGTCGGAATAAACAATTGCTCAACACTTCCTTTTAAGCCATAATTCATCCACTCAGGAATTTCCTCCTGATTAACGTAGGGCATACGGCCTTGAGAGTGAACATTGATACTTTGATTGATAAAGTCCATATCAATATAGTTTGTGTCTGTTGTAACGGCCAGTGTGCGGACTCGGGCTTGCGTAATACGGCTGGCGGTGATGTTGGCTGTTGCGCCGTTTTCAAACTCTAATAATGCGGTAATGTAGTTTTTGCCGCTTTCATTGCCACCGGCTGTTTTGACGGCGCTTGCCTGTACATTGATAACCGGAGATTTTACTAAAGACTGAATGACCTCGACATCGTGAATCATCAAATCCATCGCCACATCAACATCTGTAATACGACCACTTGCGGCAGACATACGTTGTGCGGTTAAAGAACGGATTTTTGACGTGTCAGACAAGATTTTGCCCATTTGCTCCACTGCCGGATTAAAGCGCTCGATATGGCCAACAAGCAAAGTCACATTATGTTCTTTAGCGGCGTTGATTAAGCGCTGGCATTCTTCCTCAGTTGTTGCCAAAGGCTTTTCTATCATACAATGGATACCTTTGTTTAAGAAGAATTCACCGACTTCGCAATGTGCAACAGATGTGGTTACAACGCTGACGGCATCAACATTATGAGCCACTTCTTCCAATGAAGAAAAAGCTTTGATATTAAACATTTCAGCAGCTTTCTTCGCACTTTCGGCAAATACATCATATACGCCGACAAGCTCTACGCCCGGCAAAGATTTATAAGTTTTTAAATGGTTTTTTCCCATCATACCGGCGCCGATGACGGCTACTTTAATTAAATTTGACATTCTAAACCCCTTTAAATTTGTCATTTTGGGGTATACATAACACCTTTTTTGAAAAAAATCTTTTAAAAAGATGTTACATTTTGTTACAAAGTTTGTGGGGATTATTTGAAATATATGGCAAAAGCTACATTTTCCTCTTCTTCATCGTAATGGCATATATTAATAACATCGGTTATTGTAAAATTTTGAAGGCATTTTATCTTTGGATTACAACGTGTTCCTCCATAATATATTTTTTGATTTAACCACGCGTCATTGTCTTTTTTCCCAATTCTATGCACAAACTCAACGATTTCACTACGAGGCAAAATTAACTGATTAAATAATCTATGGCATTTTTCGTTAAATCCTGAATCTTTTGGTCTAATAACTATACTGATATATATTTTATCTGGATATGCACTAAAACCTGCTATACTTTGTTTTATTGCAGAAGGCACCAAGCCGGCATCATATACATATTTAGTTACACTAACTGTATCCTTATTTTCTTTTCTTGCTATCCTTTTCCATTCTTCGGCATAAAAAGTAAAATTTTCAACAACCAACTGCATATCTTCGGTCCATTTATTGGCTTCATATTTAGTCATGGCTTTTCGATATGCACTCATACCGCCGACTGATAATATACCGACAATTGCCAGTACACCTAACATCTCTATCATTGAACGACCGTTTTGATTCGATTGCTTTAAGCCCATATTTTCTATTCTCCTTTAAGTTACAAAAAATCGCCTAAAAGAGGCGATCGGAGAGTTAGAAAATCATACAGTTAGAAATGACCGTTCCGCCTTTAAAGCCTGAGAGCTTCTGAACATACGCAAGAACCTCCCCGACCATTTCATAGTCGGGGATATATCTATTGTTTCTGTATTTTACAGATAACAACATAACGGCGCTATATCCAACACCGCTAACTGTAAAGAGTTTTCTAAGACTCCGAGCTGTCTCCAGCTCTTATATATTTGTTTTCAAATATACTGTTGTCAGGATATTTAATTTTTATGATTAGTCAAGAGGATTATTTTGTATGTTCTGATAGATTTTTTTTCGATAACCCCTAACACGGAGTTTAGGACACAAAAAAAACATCACCGCCAGAGGTTACTTCTGACGGTGATGTTTGGGTATTGGGTGTTTTATCCGATATTTTTAACACTTACGGCATACCAGTCCGGATATTTTTTTCCGGGGACCAAAACGCGAATCGTTGAATTTATCGGGCATACATTAACATAAATATGCTTTGTATCATTTGATAGTTCATTCACGTCCACATTTGATGATGAACAACAACTCATAAACATACTGTCCGGTTTATTGGTAATGATTTCTTCAAATTCGGGTAATCTCGGACACTTCACCAGATAATCGCCGGCTTTACCTGCCGGTGTGATTTTTTCATAAGCAGACAAATCTATTCTATAGATTTTTTCGCGTATGATTTTATAGGTTTCGAGTATATTTTTTCTTTGTTCCAATACTTCGTCCGAGGCCTTAATCAGTTCATCCCAAGAAGCAAATCCGGTCATTTTAGCGATGACGTGTTGTGCTTTCATCAAGCTGAAATCATCACAATCGATATCAAAATCCGTCACGATTGCATTAACATCAAAAAATTTCGGATTAAAAATATAATTTTCATCATCCTGCATAAAATCAAGTTTGATGTCGTGAAATAAATTTTTGGCTTGGAGTTTTAAATAAGAAATATTATTCATAATATAATCCTTTTTACTGCCAGAAATTCTCGTCTTAAATTATTGCGCTCGTACCCTGTTGTCAGACAAAGAATCTCTGAAGGGTTATATTATTAAATGTTGGTCGATGAAATCTTTACACGAGCGAGCAGGCTTACCAACAAGCACATTAGTGTATATACAATAAAAAAATTTTAATGTCAACACTTTTTTGACAAAATTTTCAAAAAAAAGCTGTTAAATTGTCAGCGTTCTTTTGTTTGTGTGCTCATTTTAGTAAAAAGGTTATAAATATCACAGCCGACTTTTTTATCAAAATAAGCTTTCAGCCGATAGTGTACTTCCATATCTTCTTTACAAATTGCAACTTTATGGCGCTCGGAATACTCTTTCGCTCTTTGTTCCAAAGTTACAAAACCGGTTTTATTGGCCAGACTATCGGCTAACTGCGTTAACAGGTCGGCATCTGTCATTTGTGTATTTTTTATATAATTCTGAATAAAACAATAATCTTTTTTATTTTCAAAAAACATTTTTGAGCATTGTTCATATGCGGGGAGATTATTCCACGGAAACATATGCAGCAATGCCGAACGTGCGGCATTTTCGTCTTTATTTATTAACTTTTCATACCCTAAAATACCATGGAATCGTCCTTCTTTGCGTTCGTTTGTTCGGCTGACATCGTGTAATAATGCATTGATATAAGCTTGTTCGGGGTTCATTCCTTTAATTTTTGAGGCAATAGTTCTGGCAACACGAGCTGCTGTTTGAATATGATTTTCATACATCCACCAACGAGACATATCACGTCCTATTGCTGTATCTCTTGCTTTGACTTCCGCAATTATTTCGTTTGCTTCTGCAATTGATAAATTCATTTTAAGGCCTTTTAGTATCATTTTATATTGGGTCTATTTATTTTAACTTAAATATTTTTCATGTCAAACATTAAAAATTCAGAAATTTTCTGGCAAAACCAGAAAACTATTTTAACCGAAGGAGCGCTTTGTCAACCTCACCGCTATAAGCCCCGTTAAGGGGCTGCCAGCGGTAAAGGGTTACACCCGTTTATGAAGAACCGCCGGCTAAGCCGGCGGGTTCCTTTTTACATGAGTATCACACTATGATTTCAGCGAAGTTGACGCTATTGTCGGTTGTAAGGCCTGTTTCTTTGAGAGCGAGGTTTGTTTTACAACTGCCGACATTGACATTAACGACGTTGTAAATACAACCTTTCACACAGCCATATCCGCCGGAGATACACA
>JAGASU010000070.1 GCA_017621635.1 Alphaproteobacteria bacterium
CCGGTCTGTATCTGTTTATCAAGAATAATCTTCTTGTAAACAAGCTTCGGTTTAATTAGGTATAAAATATGTCCTCGGCTGCTGGGAATGAAAGGGAAATCGCCCAGTTAGTATCTATTAGCACGCTTGGGTGCGGCTAATAGGATTCGAGGACACTTTTTTATTTTTATGTCCTCGGCTACCAGGAATGAAAGAGTCGAAATCGCCCGGTCAGTATCTATTTTAGGGGGGCTGCTCTAAAATAAGACCCGAGGACACCTTGTTTATTCAACCAATTTACGGATTGGTGTTTTTACCTCATTTACCCAATAATCAGAAGAAATAACTCGTTTAAGCTTACCGTTAATCTCCTTTAACGATGTCGCAATTAAACGAGTTTTACCATTTTTATCTAAAATTTTATAAATTTCCTTACCACTAGGGGTTATTTCAACCGGTTTATTATTTCTAAGAAGTCTTGGCAAAGCCCTAATATCTTCCTCACTCATATGATGCGTACCAATCGCTTTCGTTAAGCCATAATTACGTTCAACTTTTCCTTCTGTTGCTTTTCTTAATTTTCGTCCTTGCGTAATCAGCTCTCCGTCTTTCGTATACGCCGCTGCTCCGCGCTGAAGATAGATATTTTTGCCAAACAGCTTATGAAATATCGCCATAATCTCATCTGCTTTTCCCGGATTTTTCTCCACAAGTTCTTGAAAAACTTTGCGATAGGCTTTAGCAAACGCCTCAGCTTCATAATTGGTCACAGCCGCTTTTCCTGCTTTTATCGCCGCTTTCCCCGTTTTTATCGCTGCACCGCCATCAGCAGCCATTTCCGCGGCAAATTCAATAAATCTTTCTAAATTGTTTTGTGGCTCAATACGCTCCAAACCTGTCGTAAATTCTCCGTTTTTTGTATAGTTTATCCCTCTTGCCATTAACCCCACCGGATTGATGTAAGAATCAAGCGCCCCTTGCATTCCGATAACAATATCTCTTGCAATGTCAGAAGTCGCGATTAATTCAGCAAATTTATCTCCAAAACTATCTTGGCGTTTTGGTATTTTGTATGAAGCTGACGCTTTTTCAAATTCTCCCCCACCTCAGCATTCTCCGCCATATCCTCATCATCAAGCGAGGTTTTGCGTGCAAGTGTTTGGTAAACAGAATTTTGTTTTTCCATTTTTTCCAAATCGTCTTTAAGCAAATCGTATTCGATATAGTCTTCTTCCAGTAAATTGCGTTCCCGCACCGGAAAACCATACTTTTGAATTAATTTATTAATACGCTCCTTTTTTTGTTCGCGTTCATTGTACAAAGAGTATTCCCAAATACTCATACCGTCCGTAATGTCAGCTTTTGACATATTTTTTCTCCTAAAAAATGAATTTTAAAACAAAAAAGAGCCGTTGCCCGCAGCCAACAGCCCTAAAACAAAAAAAGCCCCCAAAGGAGCTTATAATGACACTTTGCCATTATGAACTACCTTCTACCCCACTATGACATAAAAGTCAATATATGAAAACTAATCTGTTAATATTTTTTCTTCTCAAATCAAAACACCACAACTAAACAAAACCCCGCACAAAAAATACCATGCTGCCATCAAACAAAAGCAGCTA
Organism: Alphaproteobacteria bacterium; assembly: GCA_017621635.1. Classification (GTDB taxonomy): domain Bacteria; phylum Pseudomonadota; class Alphaproteobacteria; order RF32; family CAG-239; genus CAG-267. The sequence continues at coordinate 1,605 of JAGASU010000070.1, forward strand.
CAAAAAAGGGCAGAACCCTGCCCTTTCAATCAAACTAAGCTGTCTTCTTCGGTCTGCCTCTTTTAGGAGCCTCTGCCGTGTTTTCCTTCTTCGGGCGGCCGGCCTTTTTCTTTTCACCGGTCTTCTTTGCAGCTTTTTTCTTTTTGCCTTTGTTTTCTTTTAACTCAGCCTGTTGCTGTGAAATAAGCATTGCTTTTTCCAAATCTTTTTCAGAGCAAAGCCCGACAGCCATCGGGTTAACCGGACGCAAATTCGCCATATTGCTATGTGTCCCTTCGCGAATCGATGCAATCGTCGGCTTGGTTGTACCGATGAGTTTGCAAATCTGCGAATCGATAACTTCCGGACAATTTTTAAGAATCCACAAAATCGCATTCGGTTTTTCCGAACGTTGTGTCGGTGATAACACTTTTTTAGCTTTGGCATTACGTTCTTTAACGTTTTTCTCCAAAGGAGTCGCCACAAGCACAGCTTTTTCATCAGCTTCGCAACGCTTAATTTCTTCCTCAGAAAGCTGACCGTTGGAAATCGGGCTTACGCCCAAAATATTATAAGCAATATCTCCATCGGCAATCGCTTGAATCTCAAGCTCGTGCAATTCACAAAAATCCGCAATTTGCTTAAATGTCAGCGTTGTGTTCTCGACAAGCCAGACCGCCGTTGCTTTCGGCATCAAAGGTGCTGTCATGTTATCTTTCCTTTCTTAAAATAAATAAAACTTTTAACTTAGCCTACTTCTGTTTTATCAGACATACAAGCGCATAATAACTTTTTCTACAAAAGTTTCACACTTTTAGGATAAACAAAAACCTGTATTCTATCATACAGGCTTTCGTCAACTTAAAAACAAGGCTCAAACCTTAGTTTGAAGACTTCAAACCAAACTTTGCAAACTTGCTGTTAAACTTGCTAACCTGACCGCCGGAATCAACCATACGGTGAACACCGGTCCAAGCCGGATGAGATTTCGGGTCGATTTCCAAAGTCATCTTATCGCCGGCTTTACCCCAGGTAGAGTGAATTTTCTTTTCTGTCCCATCTGTCATTACATATGTAATTTCGTGATAGTCAGGATGAATACCTTTTTTCATTATTAACTCCAATAACTAAACTTCTTCAAAAAAAATTTACGTCATATATACAAGACACTTTTTAAAATTGCAAGCACAATTTTACCATATTTTAAACTTATTTTAAAATCTTGGCAATTTTTTGGCTCAGGTTAAAGTTGACGGCAACTAAATTGCCCGAATTTAACACCATCGGCAAATCTTCCGTGCGTGTATCGGCCTGATCCGTCTCAAGCGCCATACCGCCGGCTTCTTTAACCAAAAGAATCCCCGCGGCCATGCCCGAAAGCAAACACTGTGGCGCAAGAACCGCGTCAAGCTTTCCCGCCGCAACGTATGCCAAATCAAGCGCAACCGCACCGCTGACACGCACGTCTTTGCAAAAATTAAGTGTATTGTTAACAAGTTTGGCTGAAAGCTCAACGTCGTTTGCAACCGGTTTAACCGCCACAAGCGCCCCTTCAAGCTCTTGTCTTGAAGAAACTCTGAGCCGTTCATGGCTTCTAAACCCTTCCTTAAACGCGCCTTTGCCTTTTTCGGCAAAAAACAACTCGTCGCGCGCCGGATTATACACCACGCCGCACAAAATCGTCTGTCCGTTCATGAGCGCTGCCGAAATGGCAAATTCAGGATTGCCATGCGCAAAGTTTGCCAATCCCTCAATACCGGAAACACTTAAAAACATACCCTCTTTCGGCGCTTTTTCATTAGCAAAAACCACGGCAACCGTAGGCAAAACCTTGCCAAACTCATTTCTCAAGCCTTTTTGAATTTTATCAAACGCAATGCGTGTAAAATCCAAACTTCCTTTAATCGAATTTTGTAAACGTTCAATCTCACTAAAGTCACGGTTAAGGTTGACAGACGCCTTTTTAACCGCCGTAACAATATTAGTGAGCATAGGTGAAATATAAGCCATTATTTCGCTCTCTCAACATAGTTGGCTTCTTCTGTGCCGACAACAATCTTCTCACCGGTAGCAATAAACGGCGGCACACCGATTCGCATACCATTATCCAAAACAGCCGGTTTATAAGAAGAAGTAACCGTCTGCCCTTTAATCACCGGCTCGGTTTCAACCACAGTGCAGATAACTTGCTGCGGCAATTGCACCGAAATCGGTCTGTCGTTAATGTGAGAAATGCGCACCGTCATCCCTTCGGTTAAGAAAGGTCTCGAGTCGCCCAAAATATCTGCTGGCATGGAGAACTGCTCAAATGTTTCTGCTTCCATAAAATTCAAGCCTGTGCCGTCTTCAAACAAAAACTGGCAGTCTTTATCTTCCACCATCATCTTCTCAACGGTATCTTCTGTTCTGAAACGTTCGTTGGTTTTTGTTCCTTCTTCAACGGATTTCATTTCAACCTGCATAAAAGCACCGCCTTTGCCCGGCTTAATGTGTTGAGATTTGGTAATTGTCCACGGTTTGCCTTTATATTCAATAACCCAACCGATTCTGATTGCTCCGGCTAATTGTTTCATTTATTTGTTCTCCATATTTACAATGTTAATACTAATCTTAGAAATGTCATTCTGTCGCGCAATTTAGAATAAAAATTTTTATTTTGCAACAAAAATCGTATTTTGGACAAAATTTTCTTCTTGCAATCCCCGCTAATCTATGCTATACATAACCAGAATTAAATAAATTGTGTCAAACTTATTAATTTTTTTTATTTTTATGGAAAAAAATCCAACTTGCGTTTCAACAACGCCGGAAGAAATGTATTGGGAACTTCAAGCTGAAAGAAAACAGATACTGGAAAACGCAATACTAGGAGACATGCGTATCTCATCAAATCTCAAAACAACAAAGTATTTGTTATCAGTAGCTCAAAAAGGAGGTCTCTCACGAAAGCAACAACTAGCTGTATTAAAACTTCCGCAGGCACCTGAAATTCTTCTGGCACAAGCTGAAAATGGCGGCCTTCATTATGATACTCAACTCAAAGTTTTTAAGTTGCCAAATGCTCAAGAGATTATTTTGGAACTAGCTAAAAGAAGGTGGCTCTACCATGAAGCTCAGCTCAAAGTTTTTGAATTGCCGAATGCTCAAGAGATTATCAGTATTCTGATTGAAAAAAAAGACCTTTGCGACAAAGCAACAGAAAAAGCTCACGCCCTCGGTTGGTTGTAACGCAAACATCTCAAACAAAAAACGGCCGTTCCTCAAGGAACCGCCGTTTTTTTAACAAAATTTTCTTCTTGCAAAAATAAAGCACCCTGCTAAACTGCTCTTACAAAAATAAATTTATGTCAAACTAACTTACATTATTATGAAAAAAGAACAGAAAAAAGCAAAAGAAAAACAATATGGAGTGTTTTCAGATGAAAATTTTATTATTGTTTTCAAAAAACTAAACAAAAGCACAGAAGAAAATTGTCTTCTTTGTTTGCGTTCCTGGAGAACTTTCGAACAAATCCCTTATTACGGAATTTGTATTATTTGTAGACTCACAAATAATGAGAGTATGTATCCTGATGACTGTCTAAGAGCGCTTACAGGAAACCGCCGCCTGGAAAAAGATACTCTGCCTCCGTTATGTGACTCTAAAATAGCAAGCAAGCTAATTTTACTAATCTTAGAGAGCGCCAAAGGAATTATTTTGTTTGATGAAGACAAAATTTTTAACCTGCCCGATGCCAAAGAAATCTTGCTTAAAATTAGCAAACACAACACCATCTCCTTAAGAGCTAAAGAATGGTTGCAAAACCAAGTCTAACCTCTGGAATCACAAAAACGGCCGTTTCTTTAAGGAATAGCCGTTTTTATTGCCCCGAAAAGACCACAACTCACATCAACCTTAAAAAGCAAAAATTTGAGCTAGATAGAAATAAATACCCTCCAAACGAAGGGGGCGTACAATTTAAAGGCAACAAGTTGCCCGTGACCCGACCGACGTCAGGCTTCCATCCGCAAGCTGGTTCACAAAATTACACGTTTTTTATAACAAAGTCTGTCCGTAATTCTGCCATATCAACCCCCTCTTCCATCACCCATGCAGCAGATTGAATAAGGAAAAAATCCGCATACCAGTCAGTCAGCTCCTTAACACTTTCAAAACCGTCTTTCCACACCTTAAAAATCACAAAATCCGGCTCCGCCTCTGAAACAAGCATACTCTCATGCCGCCGGTTGCGTGTAAACAAGCCGACAATACACCCCTTACCAAGCGTTTTACGCACCGCCATAAGCTTATCTTTTACATCTTCCGCCCCTAAATCCAAAACAACACCGTCCGCACCATACACTTTGGCCTGATTAACCGCATTTTCACCGTAAAACAGCACAATTCGTTCACTTTCCGCCGCTTTTGCGGTAAATTTACGGCAAAAATCCGCCTCAAGCGCCGCATTTAACACATAGCACTCCTCGCTCATATTTTCCAAAATTTCATTATTTTCTTCATCCACACGGATAATATTTTTTTGCATAAGTCGTTTTGCCCCTTGTCAATCTGATGTTTAAATTCTATAAAAGAGAATAACACATTGTTTTTAGAAACGGAAGTCAAAAATGTCGGAAACTGCAAAATATCTGCCCAAAACCGCCGCAGCCCTTGCCAAACTGCAAGAATCTGCCGTGCTTCTGGAGCAATCTGCTGATATTTCCATAGCAGGGAAGCAACAGCTTGAAGAAAAACTTTCATCATTGCGCCAAAAGCTTACCGACAAAGCCGCTCAAATAGACAATATCATTAACACCCTAAACGGAGCAATCAAGTAATATGGCACAGGTTATTATCACCATCAATCGCCGCGAATACGCCATTTCTTGTGAAAACGGCGAAGAAATCCATATTATGAAATTAGGTCGCTTACTTGATGACCGCGCCAAATCGCTCATCTCCGCTTTGGGGCAGATTAACGAAAATCAGCTCCTGGCCATGGTCGGCCTCTTGATCGCCGATGAACTAACCGAGCTGAAAAAAGCGCAAACCCCTGCACCAATACCCCAAACCGAGCCAACCGACCTTACCGCACTTGACAATGAACTTGCCGCTGATATAGATTCTTTAAACGAAGCAATAAAATCTGTTGCAACTAAGATTAAATCCGTATAAAATAGCTTATATAATAAATGGACTGCCCTTCGCGTGTCTGACCGCATGTCTTCCGGGCCAACACTACTTTATAGGGAGCCGTCACTGTCAAGATCGCGGTCTTGTTATATGGCGCCCACCTTATCTTGCGGGTATCGGATAGAATGATATGGACACGGTCTGGGCGGTCCGCCTCAACAATAAAGGAACAATAGTTTGAAAATTTTATATTGCGGAGATTTAGTCGGCCGCGCCGGCAGAAACACCATCACCAAACATCTAAAAGACATTAAGCAAAAATATGCTCTTGATGCCGTTATCGTCAACGGAGAAAACGTCGCCCAC
>JAGASU010000071.1 GCA_017621635.1 Alphaproteobacteria bacterium
TGTGTATCTCCGGCGGATATGGCTGTGTGAAAGGTTGTATTTACAACGTCGTTAATGTCAATGTCGGCAGTTGTAAAACAAACCTCGCTCTCAAAGAAACAGGCCTTACAACCGACAATAGCGTCAACTTCGCTGAAATCACAATGTAACACTCATCTAAAAAAACAAAACCAGCTTAAGAGCTGGTTTTTTGTTTTTTGTATTAGAGCCTTCTTAACGCTATTCCCGTCCTCGACCGTTCTTTAATAGGGCTGGATTAATTTGCGTTTGAGTTAATGCTTCGGCTTGTTTTTCTTGCCTTAGACGATTTCTCTCGACTTCTTTTTTCGCTTTTTCATTTAAAGCATTAACATTGCCGCGTGCTTCTTTATCGTTGACAAATAAGCGCTCCTTATCATTGCAACATGATCTAAAAAAAGAAGAGTCAGGGGTTAGGCCGTTTTTTTCCATTATTTGGCATGTAATGTTAAATTCAGCAGAAGCCAAAGTAAATGCCTTTTTACTATCATCAGGATATACTTTAAGGTATTTATTACATGTATTAATTGCAAATTGCTCCAATTTTTCTTTATATTCTTCATTTCCTCGCCAAGCTGCAGGAATACATTGTATTTCTTCCAAAGTATATCCTCTTATTTTCATATAAGGACCTCTTGTAATGCTTAAATTCGGACAATCAATTCCAGCCAATTTACATGAACGTTTATATTCTTCAAAAAAAAGAGTATCACTTCGGTTACTATGATAACGATATAAATCATCAAAACGTTCGTCAATATCTTCAGGGTATGGCTTAGGCCTATCATCTTCCTTAGGTCTTTCATCTGCTATAACTTCCAGTGCTTTAAGATATTCCCCTTCAGCTTCGATATTTCCTTTGATATCAAATGAACCGATTGCTGTTGTTGTCAGATCAAGATCTTCTTGAGTTTTCAGTTCATCTTCCGGACGCACCGGATCATCTCTGCGAATCTCAGGCGCGGTAAATGTTACACTCGCTTTTACGCGAGCTATCTCTGCGTCTTCTAACATTTGCGCTTTGGTTCTTTTTCTTTTATTGTCATTTGTCATAATCTTTCTCCTACTAATAATTTGCTGCATAAAATAATTGTACGTTTTTTTTCAGCAAATTTGTATAAGAATAACCATTTGATTTAACAATAAAGAAAAAAGTTGACAACTGCTGAAAAAAAACGTACCTATTTTTTCAGCAGAACGTAATTCTTTTTTCTGAAAATAAAAACACAGCCTTAATTTAATACTATTTATTTGATATGTGAAATTAAGCATACTAGCGTAATTTATAAAAAATAACAAATTCCCCTAAACGAAAATCAATTAGAACGATAAATAAACATACAATGTTATTCAAAATGATGAATATTTAAAACAAACTGCAAAAAATAGTTGTCTTTTATAAAACTTTATTTTATATGTAAATTATATTATAACTTTTTTATCTATCAAAGGAATATATCATGCTAAATAATCGCCTTAGTGCTGTTGATGATTTTTCAAATATTTTTAAAGCTATTGACGATCAGTGCCAGCAATACCTCTTTTATCCTCCGATATCACATCAAAAAGCTATCTCACGGATCCGCAATGCGGCTCTTATTCTTTCACTTTTTGCTGTTCATAATCCGGAAAAACAAAATATCTTCCTTAATGATAAAGCAGAGAATAATCAACTTTCAGCAAATCTCATCTTTAAATTACTCCAATCTATGCTCGCAACCTTAAATACACCATGTACGCCGTTTTCTAAGCTCAAAACAACTTTCAAACTGCTGTCTTCTGCAAATCTTAATCCGCGTAAGCTTCTTCTTGTTGATGAGATTAATGACAATCCGATGTTAAATCATTGTTGATGATGTCGACTAAAAAAAGTTTTCTGAAACAAGCAAAAGCTTCTCTAAAAAGAGGAGCTTTTATGTTAAGTTTTATTGTGTAATAATGGGTTATTATATGTATAAAACAGTGCAAAAAAAATATTTACTTTTATGAAAGATGACATATATTTGCTTCGTTTGCGTAATTTTTTTATGGGATAAATATGTACTACAGTTTGTCAGAAATCTTTGCAATAGGAATAGGGCCGTCCAGTTCGCATACTGTTGGGCCGATGAAAGCGGCGAAACGCTTTGTTGATAATTTAGGAAACAATATAACTTCAGTTAAAACTGTTAAAATATATTTATACGGTTCACTGGCACTTACCGGAATCGGACACGGAACGTTAAATGCTGTTGCTTACGGCTTGCTGGGTTTTGAAGCTGATAAACTTGATCTGAGCAAAAATTATATTGAAACGATCAGACAGGAAAAAACACTGCTTTTAGGCGGTATTAAAAAGATCCCGTTTGAATTTGAAAAGAATTTTGTTTTAGAAAAACAAATTTTCTTAAAAGAACATCCAAACGGGATGAAATTAATCGCTTTAAATGAAAATGATAAGCCGGTTCTTGAGGAAACATATTTTTCGGTTGGCGGCGGCACAATAGCCAGACTTGATGAAATCGGGCAGAAAATTGAACGTGAGCCGTTAGCTGTCCCCTATCAATTTTCAAGTTTTGCCGAATTGCGTGAGATTTGCAAGGCGCAAAATATGACAATCAGTCAAGTGGTTTTAGCAAACGAAAAAGCGCTTTATTCTGATGAAGATACGCATAAATATCTCAAAAAAATAGTCAGAATTATGCAGGAAAATATAGATAACGGTATTAAAGCGGAAGGAATCTTGCCCGGGAGTATTAAGTTGCAGCGCCGAGCGTCCGGAATGTATCAAAATCTTCAAAAGCGATTTGAAAATAATTTTGATGATGCGCTTTATATTCTGGACTGGGTAAATTTATGGGCTTTTGCCGTAGCGGAAGAAAATGCAGCCGGTGGCAAAATTATCACCGCGCCGACAATGGGATCGGCAGGGATTATTCCGGCGGTAATGCGTTATTATCAACGATTCGCGCACAAAAAAGCCTACTATGATGAAAAAGCGGATATTGTTTTCTTAACAACTGCCGCAGCGATATGTTGCTTGTATCGTACGAACGCCTCAATTTCCGGTGCAGAAGTAGGCTGTCAGGGAGAGGTGGGTGTCGCTTGTTCTATGGCTGCTGCCGGATTAGCTGCAGTTATGGGCGGAAATATAAACCAAATAGAAAACGCCGCGGAAATCGGTATGGAACATAATTTAGGCTTAACTTGTGACCCGATAAAAGGCCTTGTGCAAATTCCTTGTATTGAGCGAAACGCTATGGCTGCAATCAAAGCCGTAAACGCCAGCCGTTTGGCTATGCGCAACTCGGGGCAGTATAAAGTAAGTTTGGATAGCATTATCAAAACAATGTATGAAACCGGATTGAGCCTGAAAAATGACTACAAAGAAACCTCTTTGGGCGGTCTGGCGAAAAATGTTGTCTGCTGATTTTATGGATGTAGAATAAAAAGCGCCAATAAAAGTTGGCGTTTTTTTATATAATTAGCTCAAAAAAATATTTAAAACCTCGAAAAATGGCGGAAAATAAGCACTTTTACCGCCTTTTCCTGTTTATAACCCTGATTTTTATTTGATTTAATTGAAAAAATCTCCTCAAATTTAAATGTGAATAACGTTTCACATGGTTTAATTTTTTTAGAGGAGTCCTCCAGTGAACAAAAACGAACTCATTGCTAGCATTGCTAGTGAAGCTGGTCTTACCAAAGCTGATGCAGGTAAGGCATTAGACGCATTCATTTCATCTGTTACTCAAGCTCTTAAAGCAGGCGATGAAATCCGTCTCGTAGGCTTTGGAACATTTGCTGTTTCTAAGCGTGCAGCAACAACCGGCCGCAATCCTCGTACGGGCGAAACAATTAAAATTAAAGCTCGTAAACAACCGAAGTTCAAGGCTGGTAAAACTCTCCAAGATGCAGTAAACTAAGTCTTTATGAGTAAACATTAAAACAGGTTCTCTGCCGGGAACCTGTTTTTTGTATATTAAGTAACTGAAAAAAATAAAAAAATAAAAAAAGTGAATTTTTATCATTTTTTTGCTTGCAATATAAAAAAATATCATATATAAACTCTTTTGTTAACGCGATGGGCGTTTAGCTCAGCTGGTTAGAGCATCTCGTTTACACCGAGAGGGTCGGGAGTTCGAATCCCTCAACGCCCACCAATAAAAAAGCCTTCCCTTGTGGAAGGTTTTTTTGTTGGTATGATATTAACAGGGGATTTGAACTCCCGAGGAAAGGGAGTTCGAAACTTCTCTTAGCTTTGCAAGGTATTGCCGCGGCAAAGCTTAGTTGTTCCCATAAGTAGAAAGCTGAAAGCTTTCGTAACGGTGGACTACCAGCGCAAGGCGAAAGGAGTTCGCCGGTCAGCAGAGCTGATGCGCGCCTGTGCGGCCGAATGAAATGAGGTCAATCCCTTAACATCCGTTAATAACACATCAGGAAGGAAAAATGAAAAGCAACTATATCTTACAGTCTGAAATGCAGCTGCAGAAAGCGCAGAAAATTATCCAATCATTGAATATTGTCAGAGTATGGGGAAACATTGGTGCGATAGTCAATCAGGTCGGCTCTGTGAAGTTGGGCTTGCTGGCGAAACATCGCGACATAGATTTTCATATTTATACGGATGAATTAAACGTTAAAGACAGCTTCGCAGTTATTTCTGAATTATGTGCCAATCCGCACGTGAAAAAATGCGAATTTACCAATCTTGCAGATACTGAAGAAAATTGTTTTGAGTGGCATCTCTTTTATGAAGATGAACAAAACGAACTTTGGCAAATAGATATGATACAGATTAAACGTGGCTCACAATATGACGGATATTTTGAAAATGTTGCTGTGCAAATTTTGAAACAAATGACGGCAATGCAAAAAGAGATAGTTTTAAAACTAAAATACGAAACACCTGATGATGTTAAAATCAGCGGTATTGAGTATTATAAAGCCGTTATTCAAGATAATGTCCAAACTTATGAAGAATTGCTCCGGTGGAGGGCAGGGCACCAATTTAACGGCATAATTGAATGGTAAACATTGTATTTAAACAATGTATTTAAATCGTAAACGCTGTATTTAAATCTTAAAAATCTCCTCGGCTTTGCGCATAGCCTGCGGGGAAACAAAAACAATCAAAATATCGCCTTCTTTAATTTTATCGTCAGTCTTCGGATAAATAATTTCTTCATTCCTATAAATGGCGCTAATCTTGCATTTATCCGGTAATCCGAGTTCGCTGACTGTTTTATCAATATTTAAACTGTCACAATCAATCCGTACCTCCCACACTTCACCCATACCGCGGCGCAGGCAATAGGCATTGTTGATTTTTGCTTTACGAATATCTTGCAACATGGCGGATGTAATGACCAAAGAGCGTTCAACAATAACGTTGCCGCCGTCATCATCAATTAAGCTGTCAAAGGCGCGGGAATTAACCAACGAAAACGTATAAGGAACGCCGCTTTTTTTGGCAATTAATGAAGCTAAAAGGTTATCTTTATCATTTTCCGTAACGGCCACGGTCGCGCTGGCGTTTTTTATTTCCGCTTCATCTAAAATAACATCGCTCATCATTTCACCCTGAATAATTTGCGTATCATTAAGATTTTCCGCCAAATCATAGGCAATGCGGGAGTTGCCTTCAATAATTTTGCAAGAGTTGACCATATCATCTTTTTCAAGCACATTGGCGATATAATAAGAAACCGCGTTGCCGCCGAAAAGAACTAAATTTTCAATCTGCTGGCTGATAATCCCGAAATCATGTAGCGTATCAAACACTTTGTCTTTTTCAACCAAAATAAAAATTTCATCATTAAGATGAATTCTCTCGTTAGGTTTTGCAAAAAAACTCTTGCTGCCACGAATAATATGGATAATAGGGCTGTTGTAAGATTGTTTGATTTCATCAATTTCCGTATTAATCAGCGGACAGGATTCTTGACACTTAAAACCCAGTAAATAAAGCTTTTCATCCACCAGCGGGAACACCGCGGTCGTCCCCGGAATCTCTAAAAGATTAAGAACAGCTTTGGCAATCTCGACATCAGGCGAAATCACCAGATCAACCGGCAAATTTTTATCGCTGTATAGCGTATTCCATAAAGGATTCAAAAAATATTCCGAATCAACTCTGGCAATTTTTTTAGGAATTTGAAAAAGCGTGTACGCAACTTGGCAGGCAACCAGATTAACTTCGTCATTATCAGTGATGGCAATTAAAATATCTGCGTCTTTTGCTCCGATTTTTTCCATAATCCCCGGATGAGAAATGGAACCGATAACAGTTTGAACATCAAACTCTTTGGCCAACTCGTCCAAGCGCTGTTTATCTGTATCAACGACTACAATATCATTATTTGCTTGTGATAAATAACCGACAACGCTTCGTCCGGCATTTCCTGCTCCCCCGATAAGTATTTTCATGAATTGTTACTCTCCTCTTGTCTTGAAAAATAATCTTCAATTGCTTTTATAGCATCTGAATAATCATAAATTTTAGTATAAATTTCCCTAAATTTTTTCGCGTCGCGCAAGTTTTTCGAATACCAACAAACATATTTGCGCGAAATGGCCACAGCCATTTCTTTGCCGTAAAAATCGACCATATCAGCCAACTGCTGCAATAAAGCCTCTTTTAATTCTTTAATTGGAACTAAAGCGGGCAAAACGCCGTTATGGAGATAATTATGCACTTGTTCCAAAAGCCACGGATTGCCCAGCGTTCCCCGACCAATCATAACGCCGTCAGCGTTGGTTTGTTCTAACCTCTTCTTGGCAAGCTCGGGCGAGGTAACGTCACCATTGCCGATAACCGGAATTTTAACCGCCTCTTTGACTTGCCGGATAATATCCCAATCTGCCTCGCCTGAGTAGCCCTGCGCCCGTGTTCTGCCATGAATGGTAACATAAGAAGCGCCGCTTTCTTCACACATTTTCGCAAATTCAATCGCGTTAATAGAACTGTTGTCCCAGCCCTTGCGAAATTTAACCGAAACTTTTAAAGGAGTAGCTTTAACCGTCGCTTCAATGATTTTAGAAGCCAAAGGCAAGTCTTTCATTAATGCTGAACCCGAATTATTGGCAACGATCTTTTTTACCGGACAGCCCATGTTTATATCAAGCGAATAAGCACCCAGATCAGCTGCCAGTTTCGCTGCTTCTGAAAACAAATCCGGATTGCCTCCGACTAATTGTACAATCACCGGATAGGGTTCGTTTCTAACATCAATAATGCGGTAGGTTTTAGGATGTTTTCGACTGATAGCGTTAATTGCAGCCATCTCGGAA
>JAGASU010000072.1 GCA_017621635.1 Alphaproteobacteria bacterium
AATCCGGCGCTTGTTTTTGCCCAAAGGCGCAGGGTTAGCCTCCTGCACGTCGCGAAACCATTGATTAAGAGGAGCCGTCGGAATACGCACGTTCCAACGCTCATAAACTTTAATCACCGCGCTTAACAGTTTATCCAATCCGCGTTTTTTTAACGCCGAAATGGTCACCGTCGGCACGCCGTCCGCTTGGGTAAGCGAGGTTTGCAGCTTGTCATTAAGTTTATCCAAAGCCTCTTTTTTATCCGCGACATCCCATTTATTCAGAGCAATCACCAAGGCGCGCCCTTCGTCCAAAACTTTACGGGCAATGGTTAAATCCTGCTTATCTAAAACGCCGTCCGCATCTAAAACCAAAATCACCACTTGTGCCATATTAGCCGCATAAAGCGTGCTTTCTACCGACATTTTTTCAATCACACCCGTCACTTTGGCTTGTTTCCTAAGTCCGGCCGTGTCAACCAGATTAAGCTGCCAGCCTTTCCACGCTAAGCGGGAGGTAATCGCATCTCTTGTCAGGCCGGCTTCCGGTCCGGTTAACATCCGCTCATCATTCAAAAGGGCATTAACCAACGTGGATTTCCCGACATTCGGCCGTCCGACAATGGCAATTTGGATCGGCCGTTTCTTAAGCTGTTCAATATCTTGAGGTTCTTCTTCCTCAGATTGTTCAAGATTTTCTTCTTTAAGTTTTGCTTCCAAATCTTTTAACTGTAAATAAAGCTCATCAAAGCCGATACTGTGCTCGGCAGAAAAAATAATCGGTTCGCCAAGTCCCAGTTTATAAGCTTCATATATACCAAGCTCTTGCGCTTTGCCTTCGCATTTGTTGGCAAGCAAAATAACCGGCTTTTCACTTTTTCTCACCAAATCGGCAAAATGCTCGTCGTATGCCTGCATACCGGCTCTGGCATCAAACAAAAACAGCACAACGTCCGCCTCATCAATCGCACGTTTGGTTTGTTGCCACATCCTTTCTTCCATTTTGCCCTCGGGCGCTTCTTCATACCCCGCCGTATCAATCACGGTTAAATCTAAATCTTTATATTTTGTCGTGATTTCTTTACGATCGCGCGTAACCCCTGGCAAATCATGCACCAGCGCCAGTTTTTTTCCGGCAAAACGGTTAAATAATGTTGATTTTCCAACATTAGGCCGCCCGACAATCACCGCTTTAAGTGTCATATTTCTTCCTTTTTTGTTCAAAATAAACCAATTAGCTATTGCATATAACACAAAGCTTTGAAATTTTCAAGCGTTAAATAAAATCACCTACGCGCTGATAAATTCCTGATACTGCTCTCTCAAAAAATCAGGATAAAGTTTATAAATGTTCGCAAGCGCTTTTTTCATCACCAATCGAACCGAAGGATGAGCCGCCGAATGGCAACGCAGCGCAAAAATATGCTTCCACGCCGCAACGCTGGCCGTCATAATCATATCCGCTTTGCAAGAGTGCGGCAAAATCATCCTGAGCTGGTCGCCTTTTGCGCCAAGCTCAGCCATTTTCATATAAGACTTCTCAATCATCTCCATTGTTTCAAGCCATTGCGCATACAAAGCCGAGCCTTTTTCAATATTGCACGGCTCAACCATTGTCAGTTCACTGCCAAATTTTCCTTTGGAATAGTTGCAATAACGCGTCGATTCAATTGAAAAAGAAGCAAACCTGTGCCGTGTCACATCTTTATACGCCCCGATATCGCAAATGGAGTGCGTTGTAACGTAATTGTGTAACTCAGAAAAAGCAGATTTTTGAATCCCCTCAATCTTAAGCCCCTCAAAAACACGCCTACCGTTAGGGGCAATATAAAAAATATCAAGCCCTGATAAAAGCAAAAAGTCATGAACATCGCGCTGTCTTGCCAAATCACGCAAAGCCCGAATGTTACCCGAAACAACAATAACATCCTCTCCCGACACGGGATGTTTTTCCACACTGACGGTTAAGCCGCGAATATCCCTTAAACTAAAAATTTCTTTGTTCTTATCGCATAGCGGCATAGAATAAATAATATTAGCATGCTCAATAACCGATTCATGCCCGCTTTTCAAAATACCCAAGATAAAAGGAACCGCGGTACTGTCCGTAATCAAATTTTCGGATTTGTAGCACGTTCTGCCGCATTTTTCAATATGAGTGCAAATATCTTCCGCTTTGCCTAAATCATAAATCTCGCTTTGAACCTCTACAATCTTAACCATCAGTCCCTCTCTTTACTTAAAAACAATAACATCAGCGTCGTCAGAAACAGCAATAACGTGTTCTTGTGTCGCAATCAAACCGTTGCTGATATCAATCTCAACATCAGTTTTTGCCATAACTTTACCGTTAACGGCATTGATTTTCAAAATCTTACCGTTTGAAAAAGCAAGCAATATATTTCCGTTTAACATTAACGGCGGCGCCGCATAAACCGACACATCGCTTTCACCATCTTCATCAACTAAAAATTCTTTAATATCAAGCGCCCATGCTGTTTCGCCGCTGTATTTTTCAACCGCGTATAAGATATTGCGGTTGGAAATAACAAACAAATAATCTCCCGCCAGCAGCATATCCTGCATAGAGCCTATTTCTTTTTCCCAAAGTTTCTCTCCGGTTCGCATATCAAGCGCCTGCATACTGTTGCTGTTGCTGATAGCATAAATCATGCCTTCCTGCACAATGGGATAAGCGCCGATAGTGTTAATTTCCGTAGAAGAGTTAACCTGATTTTTTGCAACCAACATAGCTGACCATAAAGGCGTGCCGACAGCGGCATTCAAAATCACAATTTCTCCGTTGGAAAAGCCGGCAATAACCACATTGTCTTCCGCATCATAAGCCGGAACGGCCCCACCGGCTAAAACCGTGTCTTCCTGTGCTACGCCGAATTTCCATATTTCTTTACCGTTTGTTTTATCTAAAGCGTAAATTTTATTATCAACAGTTTGGATTAAAAGCATATTTTTAGTAACGGCCGGTGCAATGCGTATCGGTGCGTCCATAACTTTGCGCCATTTAGGCGCTCCCGTCTCAACGTTCATTGCAAAAACGCCGCCAAATCCCGTCGTGGCAAAAAGCGTATTCCCTTCAACCGCTAAACCGGACGCCCTGCTTTTGGTTTCCTTAAAACCGCCGATATTAGCTTTAAGCTCGTTTTGCCATATCCTCTCACCGCTTTTAAGGTTAAAAGCGCTCACTTTGCCTTTGCTGTCCATCACAAAAATACGGTTGTCGCTAACCACCGGCGCTGCCAATAAAATATCACGCTTGTTGATTCCCGCTCCAAAATTTTCCGACCATAATTCAGTCAACTCAAATCCGGCTTTTAAATTACCGATAATATGCTGCGGATTAACGCCGGCCTGTCCCCAGGCCATATTAACAGTTGCCGCCGGAAGTTTAACCGCCTTGTGTTGTGTGGCTGATATTTCTTCTTTATAAGAATTATCTAATACAGACAAACGCTCACCTTTCGGGAGTTTCTTATCTTGTGAGCAAGACACCGTCAAAAGCGCCATACAGCATAAGCAAAGTCCTTTACTTAATCCGTGCATATCAACCTCCAAAAACGCAATTGTTTATAATCTACTGGGCGTCGTTTATTGAAGCCAAAACATCGTTAATTCTGGCTTTGAAATCATCAGAAATATTGCCATTAGTCAAAAGTTCCTGATAAAGAGCGCGCCCTTTATCCAAATCTTTGTTTTGAATGGCAGACATTGCCAAAAGTTCTTTTGCCATCAAAACCCAGGAGCTGTTTGCGTTATTGGCAATCGGCAAAAGCAATGTTTCAATTTCGGCATAAGGAGCAGAATCAATTTTATAAGTAGCCAGCTTAACAGCGGCAATTTCTCTGATTTTATTTGAAACGTCCGTATCCTGCCAAATCTCGCCCAAAACCTTAAGCCCTCTTTCATTTTGGTTGTTGTCAAGCAAAATGTTGGCAATCTGTAAACGTGCCATATCTTTATATAAGCCGCTTTCGGTAGCAATAATGTTTTCAAGCTCGGCAATATTATCTTCAAAATTTTTCTGCGAGGTCAATGCCTGAACATAACGGACATTCTCCTGTTCCGCTTTCTCAAGACGCCATTGTCCGATTTTTTCATAGCCGACCGCAACAGATAAAAGGATAACTAAAAAAGCCAAAAATATCCCGCCGTATTTATTGATAAACTTTTTAAATTTTTCGTTTCTGACTTCTTCATCAACTTCCTCAAAAAAAGCCTTTTCGGCGTCTAAATTAAAATACTGGTTGCCGCCGTTTTGCCCGTTTGCACTATCCTGTTCCGCGCCACGCTTAATATTTTTAGCCATGATAACCTGATCCTTCCGATAAAAAATAAACGATTTAATACAAAATATATACGTTTCCGCCTGCTATGCAACGAAAATCTGAATTTAATTACCAGTTAATTTGCGGATAACATAGTCTTTAAGCCATAACAAATCAGAAACCGGAAGCCTGCTGCCGAAAGTAATAATTTTATCATCGCTGATAATCGCCAGACTGTAACGATCAATCGTCGGATTATAGCTAAGCTCGACATTTTCGATTTTCTTAACCTCTAACGTATCGGTCTTAAGAACGGAGCCGAAAAGCGTCTCGCAAACGGTAATGTTATTATTGCTGATAATCAGGCGATACGAATTAAACAACTTTAACGCAAAATAAGCAACAGCCAAAAGCAAAATAGCCCCAAATGCCCAGTATTTGAGCGGCAACGTTGTTCCGATTATCGTTAAGTAAACCCCGCCGGCCGTGAGCAGAAAAACAGCGGCAATCGCAATAAACAAAAACAGCGTGCTGAATGTGTCCCAATAAATACCGGCCGGTTCAATAACGGTTTCCTGCTTTTTTTCTTCAATATCCAAAGAAGCCGGTGCCGGAAATTTTCCGCTGGCAATAAAGGGAAGTTTTCCCGCATCTGCCAATTCTTTTAAAGATTTATCCAAATCCGCATACTCGCGCTGAACCAATCCTCTGTCGCCGATACTTAAAGCTGGAAGCTTGAACATCTTGGCGTATCCTTCCCAGATTTTACGGATATTTTTATTTTTGGTGGAAATGTAAAGCGGGATAATTTTGTTAGGATCCTGATGATAAAGATCAATAATATAGCGGTTTTTGTTAAATAATCCCGATTGAATAAATAAAACTCTCAACCGAACCCCCGCATAATCCGATAGCGGTTCTGAAAAACTATAAGTCACGCCAACCGCCGGTCTGCAGAAAATCTTAAATTCCTTCCCGTCAAAAAAGATTTTTTTGGCGCGGATAAAAGAAAACACCGAACCGATAATAAGCCCTAAGGCCAGAAAAATAACGAAAACGGCACCGATTTCGACAGTCAGCAAAGATTTTCCGTCCGTATTTTCCACACTGATAAAGTTTAATAATTCAAAAATGCCTAAACCAAGCAACATACTTCCGAATATAATCCCCAACACCGACATTAAAGCCGATGACCTGTCGGTAACTGACGCCGGAAGTTTTGCAAAGTCAAATTTTAGGTTAGAGCTGAAATGGTCGGGAACGCGCGTTAACATCAAAATCTCCGTTAAAAAATCTTAAATCTACCTTATTATATATCATAAAAAAAAAGATTCACCTCTTTTTTATATCCCTTGCGTAAAAATGTTTAAAACTTAAGCTTGTCTTTCAAATATTTTTTTGTTAAAACGAAAAAAACGAAAGGATAAAAATATTGAGTGAAAAATGTCAAAGTTGCGGCGGGTGTGTCTTCCGCACGCTGGAAAAACAAGCCTATCGGCAAAAAAAAGAAAGCGATTTTAAACAAACAATCGGGCTGATAAAAAACGCCTCTCCGTTGATTGATGCGCCCGTATTTATTGATGACGGCTTGCGCCGGCGTGCCGATATGGCTTTTTTATCCCAAAAAGGAAATCTGGTAATAGGCTTTAACGAAGCTTCAAGCCACAATCTGGTCGATATTAAAGACTGTCCGATGTTAACGCCGGAATTAAACGCATTGTTGCCAAAGTTGCGCCGCTTTTTGGAAGAATTTTGCTCAATCAGTCTGCCTGTTAAAAATAAAAAGAAAAAATGCGAAATCATAACGATAAAAAACGGCTCGGTTCATCTGCTCAAAGCAGATAACGGGATAGACATTATCTTAACGCTTCCCGTCGGGCCGGAGCTTGAACACCGCTTGCTCACGGCTGATTTTATCAATGCCAATCCCGAAATTTGCCGTATTTCTTGGGGTAAAGAAGGAGAAATTCCCGAAAAAATTGCCGAAACGCAACCGCCCGAGCTGTATATTGCAGGCTTTGCCATAGAAATCCCCCCAAAAGCCTTCCTTCAGGCGTCAAAAGCGGCCGAACAGGCAATGATTAAAACCGTCCTTTCTTATATGTCTCCGACCACCGGCAAAATAGCAGATCTCTTTTGCGGCTTGGGAACTTTTACTTATCCGCTGGCGCAAAATAAAGCAAACGAAATAATCAGTGCCGATTCGTCAAAAATTTCGTTGCAGGGTCTGAAAAAAGCACTTGATCGCAACCAAATCCATAACGTGAAAATTATCGAAAGAAACTTATTTAAATATCCGTTTGACGCCGATGACTTCAAAAACATAAAAGCCATCGTGATGGATCCGCCGCGCGCCGGTGCGCACGAACAATGCCGAGCCATAGCCGAACTTTCCCCAGACGCCAAACCCGAAAAAATCGTTTTCATATCCTGCAATCCCAAAACATTTGTTTATGATGCACAAGTGTTGATAGAAGCAGGCTATGTTTTTGAACGTGTGACGCTGATTGACCAGTTTGTTTATTCTAAACATCAGGAGCTGATAGCCCTGTTTACCTATAACCCCAAAAAATAATAAGGAGTATAATATGATAGAACATTCTCGTCTGAAAAATATGGCAAATGCGATTCGCTTTTTAGCCGCTGACGCGATTAATAAATCAAATTCCGGCCACCCCGGAATGCCGCTCGGAATGGCCGATGTCGCCGCTGTTTTATTCGGCGAATATATAAAATTAAACCCTCAGGCCCCCAAATGGTTTAATCGTGACCGTTTCGTCTTGTCTGCCGGTCACGGCTCAATGCTCCTATATTCTCTTTTGTATCTGACAGGATATGAGGATATCAATATTAATGATATAAAAAATTTCCGCCAATTCGGCTCCAAAACCGCCGGCCACCCCGAATATGGCCATTTGGACGGGATAGATATGACAACAGGTCCGTTGGGGCAGGGGATATCTTCCGCCGTCGGTATGGCCTTGGCCGAACGTATGATTAATGCAAAATATGGTGATGAACTTTGTTCGCATTACACCTATGTCATTGCCGGAGACGGCTGCTTAATGGAGGGAATCTCGGAAGAATCCGCCTCTCTTGCCGGCCATTTGAAATTAAATAAACTTATCGTCTTTTGGGATAATAATAACATCACAATTGACGGTACGGTTGATAAATCAAGCTCAACCGACCAATTAAAACGCTTCGAGGCAATGGGCTGGAACACGCTAAGCATTAACGGGCATAATTTTGACGAGATAAGAACAGCGATAAAAACAGCGCAAACTTCAGATAAACCGACCCTGATTGCCTGCAAAACCACAATCGGTTTCGGTGCGCCGACCAAATGCGGAACGTCAAAATGTCACGGCTCGCCTTTGGGGGAAGAAGAAACGGCGGCTATGCGTCAGGCACTGAACTGGACAAGCGCTCCGTTTGAAATCCCTTCGGCAATCCTGACAGACTGGCGTGCCACGCAAGACAGAAATAAAACAGCCTATCAAACTTGGGTAAATGCGGCAGAAAAAGCCGGTGCTGAGTTTAGGCTTGTAATTGCCAACAAACTGCCTAACGGTTGGGATAATGAGTTAAATAACTTAAAAAAACAAGCTCTGCTCAACGAACCTAAAGTGGCTACGCGTAAAGCATCGGAAATGTGCTTAAAAGCCATCGTTCCGCATATTCCGGAAATTGTCGGCGGGTCGGCCGATCTTGCCGCGTCAAACTTAACATTTGTTGAGGGCTTAAAAACCGTCACTAAAGAAGACTATAACGGCAATAACATTATGTACGGCATACGTGAACACGCTATGGGCGCAATTATGAACGGTATGGCACTGCACGGCGGTGTTATTCCTTACGGCGGAACATTCTTTGTTTTCTCGGATTATTTGCGTCCGTCTATGCGCTTGGCAGCCTTAATGGGAATTCGTGTGATTTATGTTTTAACGCACGATTCGATAGGTGTCGGGGAAGACGGACCGACACATCAGCCGATAGAACACTTGGCTTCTTATCGGGCAATGCCGAATATCCTAACTTTCCGTC
Organism: Alphaproteobacteria bacterium; assembly: GCA_017621635.1. Classification (GTDB taxonomy): domain Bacteria; phylum Pseudomonadota; class Alphaproteobacteria; order RF32; family CAG-239; genus CAG-267. The sequence continues at coordinate 8,310 of JAGASU010000072.1, forward strand.
CGTGTGATGTCATCGAAACAGCAGAATGTTGGCAGGAAGCCTTAACGGAAGATCATCGTCCGAGCCTCTTGGCTTTATCGCGCCAAAATCTCCCGTTGTTGAGAAAGTCAGTTGATAAAAACCTCTCAGCCAAAGGCGCTTACGTTATTTCGCCCTGTGCCAAAGAACGCGATGTG
>JAGASU010000073.1 GCA_017621635.1 Alphaproteobacteria bacterium
AGAAAAGCTTCAGCTTTTCGTAGCGGTACAAACTTCTCTTAGTGTTGCAAGGAAGGAACGACCGCGGCAACACTTAGTTGTTCGTACAAGTAGAAGCGAAGCTTCGTAGCGGCGCAATCCATAACTCGTGCAAAGCACACCTTATCTAATTCACAATTTAGCACGCTCCGCCACACACTCAGCAAAGGAGGTCGAGATTTGAGTCTTATAGAGATGGGCTTGGTATTTCTTAAAAATCCTAGTGTACATAGAGGTACATGAATTTTTAAGAAATGGCAAGACCGCTCTAGAAGACCAAATATCGACCTCCGCCAACTCCCGCTCCATTTTTAAGGAGAAAATTTTGCGAGTGAGCCGCGGGAGCCTACCAAAGGCTCACAGAGTAAAAAAAGCCCTGTGGGCTCTTTTTACCGAGAGCTATAGCAGTTGTTGGATTGTGACTTGCCGCAAGGCAACCAAAACAATCGCTACAACTGGCTTGTCCGAACAGCGTGAGCAGGAGTGTACATAAAGGTACATGACTGCTCTGCAGAGTAGCCCCTCCTGCGAGCTCAATCACAAAATTTTCCCCAAAAGCAACACACTCCAACTAAGGAGTGGGATTAATTGCGAAGTAGTCGCGGATGTCCGCTTATAAACCGGAGCGTACTTAGACGTACGTGAGGATTTATAAGGGGCTTCCATCCGCGAACTAATTCACAATTTAGCACGCTCCGCCAAGTATTTAAAAAGATGGAATAATCGCCAATATATTCATCGGCAGAGGACTCCTGTTTTCAATCAAAATCTCCGCAGAAGCCGCATTTTTGCTGGTCGAACCATTAAAGAGAAGCTCTTTGACACCGCTAAACAACGGGTGAGGCTTATCCAAGACACCATCGGTCGGACGATACAAAATATCACTTAAGTGTTCTTCATCTTCACCGACAGCCCCGCCGCCGCTATGATATAGCATTAAGGACAAATGGTTGATACGCTCAGGCTCACCGATACCGGATCCGTTTTCATCTGCCAGATAAAAGCTCTGGGGAATATAGCGGCTGACAATCTCTTTACCGACAAGAACACGCTTCATCGACGGCTTAATGCTGATTTTACCATTGATAACCACTTGTTTGTCACAAACAGCCCCGTCGGCAAAAACAGATACCACTTCTCCTTCAAGATGATCCAAACCGTCCATCTCAACCCGCGTATCATTACGTTCGCGCTCAAAAAGGACGGCCCCGTCCAAATAAAAAGCGCTATTTAAAACATAAGCGCGTTCCAGCTCGGAGCGTTCGGCAAGATCATGAGCGTGAGAAACGCTGTCAGGCCATGCAAGCGGCATTCCGAGTTCTGCCATCTCAACCGTACGCAGGCTCTTTTTGTTAATCATGCGTTTAATCTCAAGCCATAAAACATCAGAGTTACTTTCAAAATCAGGTACAATTGCCAAACTTTCGGCCGCACCGCTAAAATCATGTCGGGAAAGCGCCGCCACTTCCTGCTCGGCGGAAAATGTCAAAGCCACCGCATTGCCGTCGCCGGTTAAACACCAAAGCAGCTTATCCGGAACTTCCTGATAGGCCATCGCCACAATTCTTGAAGAAAACAAATGTTTTCCCAAAATGGAAATATCCACTTGATCATACCCGTCATTGTAGTAGTTATAAGACAAATCCCGCAAAGACAGCCCGAAACGATCAACAAAAAAGATATGCGCTCCCACCTTAACCGGTTTAATCGCTTTGCTGCCGACGTTCGAAATCTGCGAAATTTTAATGTTGTCATTAGAAAGAGCCGAACTGGTATTCGTCTGATCAATAAAAAATTCCGCCGATCCCGTCCCGACAAACAAAACATCTCCGGCAAAAAGCCACTGCCCCTCATTGTATTCCGTACTTAAAACCGGTACGGTAATCGCCGACTCAGCCACCTGCTCACCGGCTTCCATATCCGCAAAATTGTTATAATCACCCGACACCGACAAACAAACCTGCGGCCCGTTAACCGAATTAACCAAAAACGCAAACCTGTTTCTGAAAAACGCACCCGACCGCGGATATTTATCCCCGCCGTGCAATAATCCCAATTCCCAATAAACCGTTCCGTCAGCCGTGGCTGCCGGCAATCCGGCCAAAACTTTTGCCGTAGCCGCCCGCGCCGAAGTAACCGCCGTAATTTTCACAATTCCGGAACCGTCATGCGCATACTTCCACCACACACTTCCGTCCGAACGGATGCCGTCCGTGTGCGTGGGCTTTTTGCTTCCCGTCGTTCCGCCGTTCACTGCCTGATAATACTTGTTATCGGATAAAAAGATATCACCCGCCGTCACCGTAACGTTAGAAGCCCATATCTTATCCGTCTGGGCATAAGCGCGAAGACGTACCAATCTCCCGACATCAGTCGCCGCAAACACGTCTTTTGACGTAGTCAGACTTGCCGTGCCGTTATCTCCTGCCACCGCGGTCATTATCGTATCCGTGCTGTTCATCGCCATAAACGGACCGTTCTTAAGCTCCAGATCCTCCAGCTTCCATTCACGGTTAGAATATCTTTTCAAAACCTTAATCGGATGATTTTCACTAAAAATATACAACACGTCCGAATGTTGAATCGTCTGCAGCTTAAAACACAATCCGTCCTCATCCCACAAATCGGCTAACGTATAAGGCGAGGCAATTTCATATGCCGTCGACGATGTATTTTCAAGCTCCGTATTTTCACCGTCAGTTACAACATTTTCACTGCTGCCGTCATCTTCGACAATCAAATCGCCGCCGTCTCCCATATTGGAAAGAACAAGCGATTTAACCTGTTTTCCTTTCGCAAACAACCTGATTTTCTCATGGCTGAACTCAATCACATAAGCCACCTTATGACTATACAAAAAAGGCACTAAAAAACTTCTCGCATTAGCCATTTTTTCTTCCCTTCATTACAAATACTTCTTTTCCTTTATAATACACATGAATAGCACTGCCCGAAACACATCCGTCATAGTTCAAATGCACCGAAGCATATTTTCCGTTATCATCAAGCTGCCAGCCGAAAACTTTCATCACCCATTTAGCAAAGGCCGCATATAAAGTCCCGTCCAACCGGCTATAATAAATACAATCTTTATCGCTGCTGATAGTCGTAATCTTATCAATCCCCTTAGCACGCGCATAAGAATCATAACCGAACGCCTTCTCATAAACAAACAGCCCCTCATTAATATCCGACGCTTCAGGCGCATTTTGATATATACTAAACAAAATCGGTAAATACCCGTTTTCAAATTTCAGCATAAAACACTTCTTTTGCACCTCCAAATCACCAAAAGCCGTGCATGATACAAATGCCTGAGGTTTCCCCCAATCGCCGTAATTATAAGCTTCCGTTTCAGACTGCACCAGATTAACATTAATCGTCATATCCTTATCAACAGTCACCTCCGCCGAAACAGAGACATACCCCGGCTTGCTCACCACATAAAACACTTTTGCATTCTTGTGGCAGGCAAAACTTTTGCGCTCATAACCTTCAATGGATACCTTGGCATCCTGCGGCGTTGCATTAATCGTTAAAACACACTGTTCAACCACGGAAACCAAATTAAT
>JAGASU010000074.1 GCA_017621635.1 Alphaproteobacteria bacterium
AACAAAAATTAAAACTAAAAAGCGCCTCACGCATCATTGCAAGTCACAACAGTTCATCACGCCCTCTCTAAGTCATTGCGAGCCCTGCGACGTCAGGAGCACAAAGGCGCGGCAATCCATAACTTGGGCAAAGCCCTCCTTACCTTCATATCACAAAACGCAAGGCGCTTTTTTTCGGTTTATGAATTTCGCGAAGCCTGATTGTTGCGCGCAATCATAAACTGCTGTTGCCGCTCCTCGCGCAAATACTGCTGATAAAGGATATCCTCGGCCATCTGATCAGAAACCGTCGCATTTTTATCAAATATAACCGAAACTTTTCCCTCACCTTTGGCGCCATATCGTGTCGCCGCAGCTTTACCAAACAACCAGCCTTTCGAATTGGCGGCATCTGTACGCCATACGCCGTCTTTAGCCAAAACTGTCGTATGTCCGGCCGGTTGGATTGAGTTTTTCTCGCCTGAATAGCCGATAATGGTTCCAACCGCCTTAATAGAGCCGAGTTTTTGATTCCCCGCCATATCGCTCGGATAATCAAAACAAACAAACTTATCGCTCTGATGCATGGCTTCAATCTGCGCCGTAGCCGTTTTTTTTGTCGCCACCGCTTTAGCACGGCTGCTCTTTCTATAATAAGTCATCTGCACTTTATCCAAATGGTCTTTATAATCAAAATTCAGTGTATCTCTCCTATTGGTAATCTGGTTTGTTCCGGCAGCACACCGTCCCTTCCCCGGCATAGAACGTTCCACATTAATCGCCACTTCGCCCATTTTCAACATCTCGGGGCTAGAAGATATCTCGCCAAGACGTTCCTGACTGACAACCATATTCAAATCCGTCTGCATAACACCGTTTTGCTTTAAATCAGCAAAAGAAATTTCGCCGTTTTTACCTTCTTTGAGTTGCGCTAGACGTTCCTTGGCTTTTTGTTTGGCTTTTCCTTCTAACGTATTAGGATCATACTCCGGCAGCAAAGCAGTAGAAGTCGCAACCACAGCTTCCTCTTTAGGCTGTGTCCCCGCCTGACGAAGGCTTTCCTGCAACCGTTGCATAAATTCAGAAGAATTTTTCGACTGTGCCTGAACGGCAATAAGACTCTCCAGCCGGATAGATTTAACTTCTGCCGTATGTTCAATTCTTTTAATATTTTCAGGTTTCGTTTCTTCATCATGCGCCTGCTCGGCCTTATAAGCCTCAGCCTTAGCCCGAACTTCATCAGGCTTTTTGTTAACCGCTTTGGCAAGCACATGAAGATCAACCTCATCTTCGGCATAATGACTAATCAGCTTTTTTGTTGCCAAAAACTTTTCTCCCGTCCGGTTGCATAACCGCCCCGGCTCCATCATCGCTTTGCTGACAAAATCATAAGCAAGAACACCATATTTTTCCAAAAGCTTCGGCATAATCTCTTTTTCATCAAGCCCGAGAGTGGCAATTTTCTTTCTTGCCGCCGCAATCTTAGCCTCATCAGACATAACCTGCGCCATTTTTCTTCTCTTAGCCATAACCATTCTCCGTTAATAATATTCTTGTTTGCAACAAAATCCTTTCTATAAGCTGATCATAGCACATTTTTTCCCCGTTGACAATACTTTTTTAATAACCTCCTCTCCCTCCCATAAACAGACAAAAAACACTTGACCACCCCTCATTTTTGTGCTATAATCTTTTTTGTTAAAAACATATTATTATTCACTAAAAAATACAATTATGAAAAAAATTAAATTTTTCGCTTGCGCTCTCGCAAGCCTGTTTATGATGAGTATGATGGTAACGGTTGCCCTCACAGTTCCCATGGCAGACTTTCTCTTCTGGTACATGGAATTTCCCTGCTTTGCTGCGGCAGTTGCTTACGGCATTTTAGCCTACAATCGCCGCCCTTGGGCAAACCCATGGAGCTGATCACAACAAAAAACCTTATTGCCCCCGCAATAAGGTTTTCCTTTTTTAAAGCGTTCAACCTATAACTTATGCAAAGCACATCAAAAAAAATAACTTGTGCGCTAGCACGCAATAGGTTTGATAAAGTGCAATGCTTTAAGCAAAATCCCGACTGCGGTGTACATAAAGCGTACATAAAGGAGAGATTTTACTTAAATGATTGTGCTTTAGCAAGCCCCCTATTTAAAATCGAAAGAGCGTTCTTCAAGAACGCTCTTTGCCTTGGGCTCGTAGAGTACCGATGCTATAAGTGGCGCCGCGAGCACGGTGACATAAAGAACAGTGTCTTCCATTTGCAACACACACCAACAAAGGAGTGCGAAATTTTGCGAAGTGACCGCAGATGTCCTCCAAAGGAGGGGAGTGTACAAAATAGTACATGACCCGACTGAAGTGAGGCCTCCATCTGCGAGTCAATTCACAAAATTTCACGCTCCGCCAACTTTTCTTGGTATTTGCGCATCCTTAAGTACCTCCTCGTAATCTTGAGCGCATTCTCAAAGTTCGAGGCAATCGCAATATTATGCCACGTCAGGTTATTTTGCAAAAATGCCTCATGCAGCATACGCCGCGGCTGTTTTTTAACGTTAGATAAAATAATCTTCGTATCATGCTTTTTCTTTACCCGTTCGATAAAGCCAACCAGCGCATTCGCGCCGCTGATGTCCACCATCGGCACATATCCCATACGGATAATGATAATTTTCGGCTCGCTTTTCAAGTTACGCAAAAACTTCGTCACATCTAACGCGTCGCCAAAAAACAGCGGCCCGGAAAAACGCATGGAGATAACCCCTTGCTCATGCAAAACCTGAGACAAATCACGCCCGCCGCCACGATACTCCAACGCCTTTTCATCGGTTTCAATTTCAATCTGCTGGCTCATCCGGTGCATAAAGATAATACTCGAGAGCATAAACCCGACAGAAATACCGGTGTTCAAATCAACCAAAACCGTTAAGAACAACGTCACCACAAGCGTCAGCGCATCCCCTCTTGCTCCTTTCAACAGATAATACATCTTGGTTAGGTTTAACATATTCCAGCCCACCAAAATCAGCACGGCAGACAAACACGCGAGCGGAATAAACTTCGCCACGCCCGCAAGCAACAACATAAATAAAAGTAAAATCACCGACTGCATAATTCCGGACATTGGGCTGTAAGCATGTGATTTATAGTTAGTCGCCGTTCGAGCAATTGCCCCCGTCGCCGGCACACCGGTAAACGCCATACTCATCAAATTCGCCACGCCCTCGGCAATCAATTCGGCATTAGAGTTATGGTTATCACCGCTCATACCGTCCACAACCGTTGCCGAAAGCAAAGACTCAACCCCCGCCAAAAACGCAATCGTCAACCCGCTCGGGAAAACTCTTAAAAGTAAATTAAAATCAAATTCCGGCAGCCGCGGCATCGGCAAAAAGTGCGGAATTGCCCCGAATTTAGAGCCGATCGTATCCGGTGCCGTTGAAAACAGCGCAAAAACCGCCACCAACAGCGTCGCCCCGACAACCGCCACCAAATAAGACGGCACGTTCGGATATTTTTTCTTCACATAAAAAATCGCCGCAAACGAAAACGCCGCAATAAACACCGAAGCAAAGCTAAATGTCTTAAGGTTGTGAAAATATGCCGCCCATTTCGGCAAAAACTCAGACGGCACAGCCTCCATCTGAAGCCCTAACAAATCTTTAATCTGGGTGGAAATCAGCAAAACCCCGATACCGGCAGTAAATCCCGTCACCACCGGATAAGGGATATACTTAATATAAGTGCCTAATTTCAAAAAGCCGCACACAATCAAAATCACGCCGGCAATCAACATCGTCATCGCCAGCCCCTCGGCGCCGTAATTTTTCATCACGTTAAAAATAACAACCACAAACGCACCCGTCGGCCCGCCGATTTGATATTTAGAACCGCCCAACAATGCAATAAAAAAGCCCGCGACAATCGCCGTATAAAGTCCCTGTGCCGGTGTTACGCCCGAAGCAATCGCCAACGCCATCGCCAGAGGAATAGACACAACCGCCACCGTCATTCCCGCCAGCGTATCACGCTTAAACTTATTCAGATCATAACCGCGTTTCAACACTTCCACCAGTTTCGGCGAAAAATTTTTCAAATAATAGTCCAAAAACAAAAAAAGCTTTTCTTTAATGAACTTAAGCATTTCCATCAAACCTCTAACAAAACAAAACCCGTCACGCGGGCATAATTTAACCAACTTTTTTACCAAACGTTGGTGATATAGTAAAAAAAAGTAAAAGACAAGTAAAAAATCAAACTTTTTTCACTTACAAAAAGCAAAAAAAATTTATCAACGGGCGGCATAAAAAAACACCGCCTCGCCTATTTATCTCATCAGCTGAGTTAAAGCTGTTTTTCAGCAGGCTCCTCTTCCGCCGGCGGGAAAAAATGCAACTCATAAGTCCGCGTATAGCAATACATATTCATAACGTCTAAAAGCCCGAGGCTTTGCGTCCTCATCCGCGTCAGTTCCTCAATCATATAATCACCCCACGGTTTATTTTGGGCATAATAGCTCACTTCGCTAAACGTCGGCAAAACCGCGAGCCGTCTTTTATCAGCGTTAAAATAAACGCTTAAAGCTGTTTTTGCCGTTTTTTCCGCCAAAGAAGCCCCTGCCGGCGCCAGCACAATCTCACAATATGACTTTACATAAAAAACAAGCGCTGTATAAAAAAAGTCTGTCCGCTTCAACTCATCCGGCAGATTGCCGGTATTGCGCCGCAAGCAGCGCACGAGCTCATTGCATTCTGCCGTCTTTAAGCCGTTTTCTTGGTAGTTCATCATCCTCCCCCGCGTTAAAAGCCCAAAAACACGCTGCCCACCTATGAGACCACAGGTGGGTGGATGAACAAACTACGATAGTATGAAAGTAGCCCAGATTTTCGAGCTAAGCCTTATATAACCTGGCATCCACCCGAAGGTAAGATGCCCATATAGCAATATACTCTTGTTTTTAAAGCCAAATACAGCCCAAGAGATATGCCCATACTATCAGGAGTTTGTTGCTCCTCACCGGAATTGGGCATTCCGGTATCAATAAGTATAAAGAATGAAAACAAAATTGCAAGAGGTTTTATCAAAAAAAGGAA
>JAGASU010000075.1 GCA_017621635.1 Alphaproteobacteria bacterium
GGTTTGTCATCGGCAACCAAGATTACGGCTGAAGAAACGCTACGATCTTTGTGTGCGGATTTGATAATCTGCAAAGCGGGACGGACAGTGTCTGCCGTAGAGTGGTTGGCGCCTGATACCATACCGTCGGCGTCGCCGGCTTTAATCATCAAGGTTCCAAAGTAGTTATAGTTCAGAGCCATTTTTCTTGCTTCTTCGATGGTCATACCTTTGGCCTTGCGAAGCTCATATAAAAGATTTGCGTATTCTTCGAGTTTGGGCGAATTTTCAGGTTTTAAGAGTTCGATGTTTTCCAAACTCCAATTGTTTTTAGCAAAGTAAGCTTTAATTTCTTCGGGATTTCCTAAGATAATGAGCTTAGCTGCTTTGTTTGCGGCGATATTGTGTGCCGCTTCAAGTATGCGTTCATCTTCACCTTCGGGTAAAACGATTGTTTTGAAGTTTTGGGCGGCTCTTTTTAGTAAAGAGTCTAAAAATTTAGTTGTTTTCATCAGAGCTTCCTTAAAATTAAGTGATATTAAATTTTTTTTAGTTAATATCAGAAGCATTTAAAAGGCAATAAAAAAGTTTGATTTTTATGCTTGTTTGGTGTAGAAAAGGGATATCTTTGGTTATTGGGAGATTTTTTGGTGAAAAAAGTTTTTTTTAGTGCAGTGTTCGGGCTTTTGCTTTGCGGTTTGGCAAATGCCGCTCCGGTGTATGAAGCTGATGTCAGTGTTGATGTGACGGCCAAAAGCGTTGTTGAGGCGAAAAGGACAGCGATGGCTCAAGCGCAGCGCGATGGTTTGAATGAAGTTTTGCTTAGTATCAGCACGGATGAGAGTGTAGACAAGATTAATGAGCTGACAGATAAGCAATTGGAACATTTTATTTCCGGCGTGACGGTTTTGATGGAAAAATCTTCTGATGTGCGTTATATTGCGGATTTGCGAATCAGCGTTAATGAGGATATTTTAAGGGCATATATGGCAGAAAATGATATGCCGCTTGTTATTGGTGAACAGCAGGACGTTTTGGTTATCCCGCTTTTGGAAAAAGAGGACGGAACGCTTGATTTGTGGAGCGATGAAAATATCTGGCGGCAGGCTTGGCTTGAGAAAAAAAACAAGAAAAAGGGAAATCTTAACCTTGTGACGATTGATAAAAATCTTGGCAATATTGCGGCGGTTAAACCTCATCGGGTTTTTGATATGGCTGAGGGCGAGTATGAGGAATTGTCTGATTTTAATAAGGTTTTCGGGGTGTATGTTTTGAAATATTCGCCTAAAGAAGGAAAGGTTTATCTTAAAGATTTTCCTAAAAAGGGGACGGCAACCATTGATGTTAACGGGTTGACGGAGCTTAAAGCTATTGAAAAGGTTATTCCTTATTTTAAAGATGTTAAAAAAGATGTTGCAGCCAAGCAGGATTTTGATGTTTATGAAGAACAGATTGAGGTTGTTTACAACTATAATAAGTTAACGGAATGGACTTCGTTAAAACATATCTTGGAAAATCATCCGCAAGTGCGTGATGTGACGGTGGTTTCCATGGCAAACGGCAAGGTTCATTTTAATTTTAAGTTTAGCGGTGTAAAGGAAAAACTGCAGGCTAATTTGGAAATTCAGGGATATCAATTAAGAAAGTCAGGAGATTACTATGCCATCTACTAAAACAGCAAAACAAGCGAGGGTTAAACCGGCTAATGTCAGTATGCCGACAATGAGGGGGCGGTTTTATGTCAGCCCGTATATGTGGTTTGTTATCTTTTTTGTGTTTTTTTATTTATTGTATTTGCTGCGCTCGGTTTTAATGCCGTTTGTGGCGGGGATTTTGCTGGCATATTTGCTTGATCCGATGGTCGATAAGTTGCAACGGCTTAAAATGTCGCGTTTGTGGGCGACGCTTGCCGTTTGTTTTATGATCGTTATCATTGTTTTGCCGGCATTGGGATTGTTTTTAGGTATGCTTGAGAACCAAATTGCGTTATTGTTGCAGGCTACGCCTAAATATCTAGGGTTGATTATGGAAAAAATCCGCCCGATGTTGCAAGAACTGGCGGAGAAATTTCCGGATTTGAAGGGCGGCAATGTTGAAGAAATGGTCAGAGGCAATATCGGCAATGGTTTGAAAATTGTCGGTCGGGTGCTAAGCGGGCTGCTTTCTAACGGTTTTGCGCTGATTAATTTGATTTCTCTTATTTTGATTACGCCGGTTGTGACGTTTTATATGCTGCGTGATTGGGATATTTTCGTGACAAAATTTGAGGGGCTTTTGCCGAAGAAATCTAAAAAAGGTATTATGTCAACAATGAGTGAAATTAATGTGATTATCGCCGGTTTTATTCGCGGACAGTTAAGCGTTTGCCTGATTTTGGGCTTATTTTATTCTATCGGCTTAAAGCTTGTCGGGTTGGAACTCGGGCTTTTGGTCGGGTTTATTTCCGGTATTATCTCATTTATCCCGTATGTCGGGTCAATTACCGGCTTTGTGCTTGGGTGTGTGTTGGCGTTTGCGCAATATGGTGACGTTGAACACGTTATGTATGTGATTGGTGTGTTTTTGGTCGGACAGTTTTTAGAGGGCAATTTCTTAACGCCGAAGCTGGTGGGCGAAAGCGTTGGGCTACATCCGGTATGGGTGATGTTTGCCTTGTTGGCCGGCGGTGTGTTGCTCGGATTTTTGGGTTTGATGTTGGCGGTGCCGATGGCGGCGATTATCGGCGTGTTGGTGAGAAATGCAATCAAGAGATATAAATTAAGCTCACTTTATTTGGATTAAGGAAGTTTCAGCTGATTTCAGAGTGTAAAGATAGTCTTCTTATAACTCTTTTACCATTCTGACGAAGTTTATGCCTTTTTCTTCGAATAAATCGCTGTCTTGAGTGAAGCCCAGTTTTTCGTAAAAACCGACGACGGAGAGCATGGCGTGCATAACGATTCGTGAATAGCCGATTTCTTTGGCGGTTTTTTCTGCATATTCGATGAGTTTGCGTCCGGTTCCTTCGCCTTGGCGGGCAGGGTCTACGGCAACTTGCATAACGCGGATTTCTTCATTGTCAACCGGTACGAGGATTAAACCGCCGATTAGTTCGTCAGTACTGTTATCTATACAGCCGATGTGGAGAAAAGACGCTTCTTGTTCGCGGTACGAATCGAGAAATTTTAAGCCTAACGGTTGGAGCAAGATTTTATAACGTAAATCCAAAAGCTCCTGATAGCGGCTTGAGCCAAACTCTATATCAATAAATCTAATCATAACTGCCTCCGTTAGCTGTACCAAATAATTTTATTTTTTTTATTTAAGCATATTTTTTGCTGAGTTGCAACAGGAAAGTATAAAATCTGTTGCGGTTTCAAAAAATATATTTTATGTTTGATATTATGATTTATGTGCTACGCACCAGTTATGGATTGCTTCAGTATCTGCCTTATGGCGCACTTCGCAATGACTAATTTGTGATATTTCTCACAAAACTCGTTTGATAAAACCTATTTATAAAGGTAAGTTTATTAAAGAAAAGGAAAAATGACAAATGCAGGATTTGGCAAAAATCAGGAATTTTGCAATTATTGCCCATATCGACCACGGAAAGTCAACTATTGCCGACAGAATTATCGAGATGTGCGGCGGGTTGGAGCGGCGCGAGATGACCGAGCAGGTGCTCGACTCGATGGATATTGAGAAAGAGCGCGGCATTACGATTAAGGCGCAGACCGTGCGGCTGAAATATAAGGCAAAAGACGGCGAAGAATATTTGCTTAATCTGATTGATACCCCCGGACACGTTGACTTTTCGTATGAAGTGTCACGGTCACTCGCGGCGTGCGAAGGCTCGGTTTTGGTGGTGGACGCCACGCAAGGGGTGGAGGCGCAAACGCTTGCAAATGTGTATTTGGCGATTGATAATGACCACGAGATTGTACCGGCTTTAAATAAAGTGGATTTGCCGTCGGCGGATGTGGAAAAAGTAAAAAGCCAGATTGAAGACGTGATTGGAATTGACGCCAGCGGTGCGGTGGAAACATCGGGAAAGACCGGTTTGGGCATTGATGAACTTCTAGAAGCGATTGTGCAACATTTGCCGGCGCCAAAGGGTGATGTTGAGGCGCCGTTGAAAGCTTTGCTTATTGACAGCTGGTACGACTCTTATCTGGGTGTGATTATTTTGGTGCGGATTAAAGATGGTGCCTTGCGCAAAAAGCAGGTTATCCGGATGATGAGCAACAACGCCGTGTATACTGTCGATAGAATCGGCGTATTTACGCCTAAGATGCAAGATGTGGAAGAACTCTCTGCCGGTGAAGTCGGCTTTATTACGGCAAGTATTAAGAGCGTGGGTGATTGCAGTGTCGGTGATACGATTACCGATAATAAGCGTCCGTGCGAGCAGGCTTTGCCGGGGTTTAAACCGTCTATTCCGGTGGTTTTCTGCTCTATCTTTCCGGTTGACAGCAGCCAGTATGAGGCGTTGAAAGACGCATTGGCAAAATTGAAACTTAATGATGCAAGTATTGATTATCAAAATGAAAACTCGGCGGCGTTGGGCTTAGGCTTTCGTTGCGGCTTTTTAGGGCTTTTGCATATGGAAATCATTCAAGAGCGAATCGGGCGTGAGTTTGATTTGGATATTATTACAACGGCGCCGTCGGTTGCCTATAAAATCAATCTGACCAAAGGCGAAACGATTATGCTGCACAATCCAGCGGATATGCCGGATTTATCAACCGTGGCGTCTATTGAAGAACCGATGGTTCGGGCGACGATTTTGGTGCCGGATACTTATTTGGGAGCTGTGTTGAAGCTTTGCACCGAGCGGCGCGGTGTTCAGCAGGAGCTGACATATGTCGGGAGTCGGGCGATGGTTGTATATCAGATACCGCTTAATGAAATCGTGTTTGACTTTTATGATCGCTTAAAATCTATCACCAGCGGGTATGCAAGTTTTGACTATGAATTGACGGGTTATGAAGTATCTGATTTAGTGAAAGTGCAGATTTTAATTAATGAGGAGCCGGTGGATGCGTTGGCGTTTTTGTGTCACAGAAGCGAGGCCGAATCGCGCGGGCGGCAGATTTGCGAAAGATTAAAAGATTTAATTCCGAGGCATTTGTTTAAAATTCCGATTCAGGCGGCTATCGGCGGGCGTGTGGTGGCCAGAGAAACAATTTCTGCTATGCGCAAAGACGTGACGGCGAAGTGTTACGGCGGTGACGTTACCCGTAAACGCAAACTTTTGGATAAGCAGAAAAAAGGTAAGCAGCGGATGAGACAGTTCGGTAAAGTGGAAGTGCCGCAGTCGGCGTTTATTGAGGCTTTACGAATCGGAGACGATTAAAAGATTATTTGACGTCAAAACGGCGAATCGAATTAGCTTTTTGCAGTATTTGTTCTTGTTCGGGATTTGCAGGAAGGTTTCCGCGGCGGTTAAAAATCCGCAAATCCATTACATAGGACGCATAGATTTGCTTAAACTTAGGCAAAGCAGGGTCCGGATAAGGAACGGCAGACAGCATTTGCGTAAGGCTTTGCGGGGTAAATTGTTTTGAGGTTAGGGTAGTTGTTTTTTGTGTTGTTTTGCTTGTGTTGTTTTCGGGGGCGATACTTTCAAGCGAGTATTTGTTCAGCTTTTCAATGATGTCAGGGGAGATGGTTAAAGGAGCCGGCTTGGCCATTTGTTTAGGTTGCTCAGGCTCTTTTTTTATATCATCGGCAGGGGCGGGAGGCGTTATTTGCGGTGTTTCTTTTACTTTATTTGCGGTAACTTCTTGTATTTTGATTTTCTTTTTGACATAGGGGAGGGTTATTTTTGGGGAAGGTATTTCTTCGTGCAGTTGTTCTGTGTCGTGTTGCGTTTGAGTTGGTTTAGGTTGGCGCGGGCGCATCGACTCGATGTCATCAAGAGTGGTGTTTTGCTCAAAAGCGCCTTGGGGCATAAAAAAAGCATATTGAGAGTGATTGTCTTTTGCAGACAAAGTTTTATATGTAAAAAAACTGGACAAGAGCAAACAACTTATGTAAAAATATTTCATAGGTCCTCCGAGACAATATCTTTATTTGAGGAATATTATAGATGAAAAAAGTTTTTTTTGCATTAATTTTGAGTTTTTTTGTGACAAAGCCTGCTTTTTGTGATTCGCTTGAGGAATATGAGAAGGAGTGCCTTAGTTTTATTAAGGCGCCGGAAGTTGTTGTCAGCTCGGCTTATGGGAAGCTGCGTTATCGCTTTGATAAAGATGAGGCGTTTTTGCGTCAGGAAACAGAAAAAAAGTTTAGAGATGCGGGCGAAGATATGCCTAAAGATTTTACGCCTATCGGATTGACTAAGGTTCGGGATATATTTGATTTTAATTTAACCGTGGGACAGATTGAGGTTAGCAAGGGATATGTTTGCCTTTATCCGGAAAAAATTGATGTGCGGTTAGAATATTATATGCCGACGATTTATATTTTGAAAGGTTTGGCAGAAGGAACCTGCCAGTATGATCTGGCGGTTCGTCATGAAAATACTCATATGCAAATTTATATTGAAGCGCTGGATTATTTTTTGCCGATATTAAAACGAGAGGCGGAAGGGCTGTTTGGCAAAATCGGCGTAAAAGCGGCATTGCCACAAAATGCGCAAGCAACGGCGAAAGCGCTTAATGAGGCTTATCTTAAAACGATTCAGAAAAAAGTTGACGCATGGCATACGGAAGTGGAAGAAGAACAGATGAAGCTTGATTCGCTTGAAAATTATATGATGGAGAATCTGCTTTGTAAAAAAATTGACGGGGCAGAGGAGGAATAAACTTTTTTATGGTATATAAATAAAAGGCGGAAGTTCCGCCTTTTTTTAACAGCCATAATCTTTTTTTAAGCCGTCAATACATTCATAAATGCCTTTGTAGGCTTTATCTATAAATTTCATATCTTTGGTGGAGTTGTTTTTGTAGTATATTCTGATTGTGTTCATGCCGATTTGCTTGGCAAAGTCTAAGTTTGAATAACTGTCATCAATAAAAATACAATCTTCGGGTTTAATGTTAATTTGTTCACATACTTTTTGATAAACTTCGGAACTTTCATTTTTTTTATAGACATTAAAGTCTTCCACGGAATAGAATCGCCCTTTAAAGAAATCATAAAGTCCGATATGTTTGAGTATTTGTTCGCAAATGTCTTTAGATGAAGTAGAAAAGACGTATTGCGGGCAGTTAATGGTTTGGAGTTTTTCAAGCAGGCCGTCATAAGGTTTAATTGTTGAAACGAGCTTTTTTTTGTAATTATGGTAGGAAATATACAGGTCTTTGTGCGGAATACCATATTCACGAGCAAAAATTTCCAGCCCGTCACGATAAGTGGCGTATGATTCTTTTACTTTTTGGGTGGCAGTTTGAAAATCAAGCGGTAAACCGAGTTCGTTAATTGCAGCGGCAGCCGTGGCTTCGTCCAGTTTGTGTTTATATTCGGCCGTTTCAAAATAAAGTGTGTTATCCAAGTCCCATATTATTGTTTTTTGCAAAGCTAATTCTCCATAAATTTTTATCCGCCGAGTATCATATAAGCGTCTGAAAATGAGGTCAATATTTATATTTAAAAAGAATAGGGAAGAAAGTGTAAAAAAATATTTAAAAGTTGTTAGTAAAAGGATTTTAAATTTGAGGGGGGCTGTATTCACCCGTTTAAAAAAAAAAATCATTTTAATATTAATATGATATCGTGAATCGGATAAAAAAGAAGGGCGAGGTTACTTGTAAAAAGGGGGAGTTTTTTTTAGGATAACGTCAGTTACCGAAAAAGGGGGCTTGAAAAGTTTTTCTACTATATCTTGTATGTGTTTACGTTTTTTTAATCAATATATAGTAGGGTGCGTTTCAGAGATATTTAAACTAATTTATAAAAAAGAGAGAAGGGATTAATAAAAAAATGGCTAATAACGAGTTGCAAATGCCAACGGCGAAAAAATATAAAATGCCGTTTAAAAGTATAACAAAAAGAGATGGAACGCTTGCCGATTTTGACGGAGAGAAAATTTATAACGCTATTTTGCGTGCAGGAGAAATTACTTCAGAATTTGGCGGGGATGATGCATGGCTTTTAACAGCTCAGGTGATGAAAATTTTATCTCACAAGTTTGACGAATCGCTCCCGTCGGTTGAAGATATTCAGGATGTGGTTGAGCAGGTTTTGATTTCGGCAAACTATTTTAACACGGCAAAGTCTTATATTTTATATCGCGATAAAAGAAACAGAATGCGAGGTGACGGCAAGACCGTGATTGATGTTGAAAGTTCAATTAACGAATATTTGGAGAATTTGGACTGGCGTATTAAAGAAAATGCCAACCAAGGATATTCAAACGGCGGTTTGATCCTTAACGTTTCCGGTAAAGTTACGGCAAACTATTGGTTATCGCACGTTTATCCGGCAGAAGTTGGCGAAGCACACAGAAACGGCGATATTCATATTCACGATTTGAGTATGTTGGCGGCATATTGCGCAGGGTGGTCGTTGAAAAACTTGTTGCGTGAAGGTTTTAATGGTGTTCCGGGGAAGGTTGAAGCCGGTGCGCCGAAACATTTAAGCTCTGCTGTCGGCCAGATGGTAAACTTTATGGGAACTTTGCAAAACGAATGGGCCGGCGCGCAAGCTTTTTCTTCAGTTGATACTTATTTGGCGCCGTATATTCGCAAAGACAAGCTGACATATGAGCAAGTTGAGCAGAGTATGCAGGAATTGATTTACAATTTGAATGTTCCTTCCCGTTGGGGTTCACAGACTCCGTTTACAAACTTTACGTTTGACTGGGTATGTCCGGAAGATTTGCGCGAGCAACACCCGATTATTGCCGGTGTTGAGCAGGATTTCACTTATGGCGATTTAGGTGAAGAAATGGCGATGATTAACAAAGCTTATATCAATGTGATGATGGGTGGCGATGTTATGGGACGGCCGTTTACTTTTCCGATTCCGACTTATAATATGACTTGGGATTTCCCTTGGGAAGATAAAAATACGGAATTATTGTTTGAAATGACGGCGAAATATGGTTTGCCTTATTTCCAAAATTTCCTTAATTCTTCGTTGAAACCGGGGCAGATTCGTTCAATGTGCTGCCGTTTGCAACTTGACTTAAGAGAGTTACTGGCGCGTGGTAACGGTTTGTTTGGTTCGGCTGAGCAGACGGGGTCGGTTGGTGTGGTTACAATTAACTGTGCAAGACTGGGGTATGTTTATAAAGGCAATGAAGCCGGATTGTTTGCCCGTGTTGACGAGTTGATGAACATTGCCCGCACGTCTTTGGAGATTAAGAGAAAAGTTATTCAGCGTTTAATTGATAACGGATTGTTCCCGTTTACCAAGAGATATTTGGGGACTTTGAGAAATCACTTCTCAACGATTGGTGTGAACGGTATGAATGAAATGATTAGAAACTTTACTAATGATGAACATCATATCGCCGATACCTGGGGACAGGCTTTTGCTGAGAGATTTCTTGACTTTGTCCGTGATCGCTTGGTTAAATTTCAAGAAGAAACAGGGCA
This sequence comes from Alphaproteobacteria bacterium, assembly GCA_017621635.1. Classification (GTDB taxonomy): domain Bacteria; phylum Pseudomonadota; class Alphaproteobacteria; order RF32; family CAG-239; genus CAG-267. The sequence goes on from JAGASU010000075.1 coordinate 9,507, forward strand.
TATGTATAATTTGGAAGCGACTCCTGCCGAGGGGGCTACCACAAGATTTGCCAGAGAAGATAAAAAACGCTATGTCGGTATTATTCAAGCAGGGACTGCGGATGCGCCGTTTTATACAAACTCTTCGCAGTTGCCGGTCGGTTATACCGATGATCCGTTTGAAGCTTTGGATTTGCAAGCAAAATTGCAATCTAAATATACAGGTGGAACCGTGCTGCATCTTTATATGAATCAGCGTATTTCATCTGCAAAAGTTTGTCGTGATTTCGTTAAGAAGGTTTTAGCGAACTATCGCTTACCGTATATCACGATTACCCCAACGTTCTCAGTTTGCCCGAAACACGGGTATATCGCCGGAGAACACGAGTTCTGCCCGATTTGTGATAAAGAAAAGAAGGCGGAGAAATTGAAAAACCTTGCAAAATTGCAAGAAGTAGTGTAATATATAATAGTTTATGAAAGGGAGAAATATGAGCAATATTATTAATATTGAAGATGTTAAATTAGACGATTCTGAAAGACAGCGCTGCGAAGTGTATACTCGTGTTATGGGATATATCAGACCGACGACAGAATTTAACGTTGGCAAAAAAGGTGAATTTAATTCAAGACTTTGCTTCTGTGAAGATAAGGCTGTTATGGGATGTGAATCTCGCGAGTGCGTTTGCAAGACTGAGGAAGCTTTGTCTTTGGCGGCTGAATAGGCTTTAAGTTTAACTAATTAGTTAACGGGCTGTTTAGTGAGTGCTATTAGAATCGGCGGTATTGAGAAATTCAGTATCGTCGATTTTCCTAATCGGATGTCGGCTGTTGTCTTTATGCAGGGATGTCCTTGGCGTTGTCCTTTTTGCCATAATACCCAGTTGCAAGACGTGAATGCTGAAACGAATATTGTTTGGCATAAGTTTGTTGATTTTCTAAAACAACGGAAAGGAATTCTTGACGCGGTGGTCTTTTCAGGAGGTGAACCTTTGGTGCAAGCCGGACTGGTTGACGCCGTGCGTGAAGTTAAAGCGTTAGGGTATGAAATAGGACTTCATACGGGAGGATATTTGCCTCAGCGTTTTGCCGAGGTTTTGCCGTTGGTTGACTGGGTCGGCTTTGATATTAAGGCGCCGTTTGAGGCTGAACGCTATAAAGAACTGACCGGCGGAGCGGCTGATTTGGATAAGGTTTTAGAAAGCTTGCGGCTGTTGACAGACTCCGGTAAGAGGTTTGAGTGCAGAACAACGTGTGATCCGAGATTTTTGAGCGTTGAAGATATTTATAAAATGGGCGACTCGCTTAAAAATATGGGTGTTAAGGAATATTACCTGCAAAAATATCGTAAAGTTCCCAGCGATTTGGTTTCTGATGAAGCGCAGGCGTTGGCTTTGGTGGAAGATGAAAAGTTGTTGGCATATTTAGGGCAGATTTTTGAAGTTTTTGATGTTAGGAAATAAAATTACTATCCTTATAAATATTTGTTTTTGAGGCGAGGGAGGAATGGTTTGACAGAAATTGAGTTTTGCTGTATTATAAATATATACTGAATGAAGCAGAGAGTAATATGATTACAGCAGACGATATTGAGGAAATTTCAGCTCAAGCGAAAGATAAGGAAGAATTTAAAGAAATTCTGGCTAATCATTTTTTGGGATTAGATGAGCCGTGTTCAGTTTCTATCGGGGTTAATTTAGGGGATAGGAAGGTTTCTGATGTTGTGAAGGCGCTGCGCTCTGAAGGGATTAATGCTGTTGGATATTATGATCCGAAAGTACAGGATTTAGATTGTTTTGTTGTGGACGGTACAGGAATAAAAACACCGTATTTTGCTTCTGAAGATGCGCTTAAGGCGACGGTTGATGTTGTGAATGTGTTAGCGAAAAATGATATGAGTGTTCGCGGATACGCGCTTCCGATTACAAAAAATAGTATGACATACGCAAGAGCGTTTGAAAATCGTGCCGTTATTGAAGTTGCGGAAGAAAAAAGCGGGGAAGATAATTTTATTCGTGAGCAACTTAAAAAAGTTCAGGATATGCCAAAAATTAATGTTGAACAAGTTGAGTTAGGCAATGTTGATAAAAGATTTTTGTTTAGAGGCGGTATGTTGGGTAATCAGCCGTATGGCGTGGTGTCATCGCGTAGAGCGAGAGATGTGGGGTATGCTTCGCCTTCCTTGACAGTAGCGAGAGATTATGCAGATGGTACGTTTAGTTTAGGTGTCAGTTATAAGCCGGTGGATCAAAAACACTATGGTTTTATTTATGCTTATGCGGCGGCGGGAGATCAAAAATATTTTGATGTGTATGGTATTGAGAACAGGGGAAAATATCCGGTTAAAAATGGGCAAGGCAATCCATATTATGAAACACCATTGTTTGAACATCGGAATCCATTGATGGGCGTTTTTTTGAAATATGGGGAGGATGTTGTGCAGATTGCTGATAGAAAAGGGTATTTTTCTGAAGAATGGGAAAAATTTGCTAATTTGCATACAGTGTATAGTTCAAATGAGAAAAATGATTTTATGGTAGAAAGAGCAAATAAACTTAAGTCAAATTTGCAGGTGGTTTCTTATAGTAAAATCAAAGAAAATTCGGAAGATGGAAGAAAATTATCTGAAAAAGAGCAATTACAGTGTTATGCTTTTTCTTCTAATATTATGTATAATAAAGAAACGCAACGATATGCGGTTAAAAATATTCAAGCACAGAATGTTGTGTTGCCAGAGGTGTTTTCTCAGGTGGATTTTGTTAATGATGTAAAGTTAGAAAATGTTTCTTTTGCAAAAGCCGGAAAAATTTTGGATTTAAGTCAATGTAAGGGAGATGTCATCTTGCAGAATTGCGATTTATCGGGATTTGAAAGTGTGGCTTTTCCTAAGGAGTGTCAAAGGTTGTTTTTGGGAAATGTCAAATTACCTGAGAAGATGTCTGTTTTAGATTTGAGTGACTTGCATTGTCAGAAATCTTTTGTTATGCAGAATCAAGATTTATCAAATTTAAAAGGGGTTGTTATGCCGCAGAATCCACCAGATCAGTTACATTTTTGGGGAGAAAATAAGTTACCCGAGATCGTCATAGGAATTGGTGGAATTTCGGCGCAAGAGGTTGAAAACAATTTAAATTTTGAGAAAACAAACAGGGTTGTTTCTGTTGATAAAGATTTTGTAAATCATGTGCCTGATACATTGAAAAACGAAACTGTTTATAAACCGTCTCAAGAACTTTATTCTTTGTGGCACAAAGCAAGAGAGGATAATGTTGAAGGTAAAGCGGTTTCAAATAAAAATGTGTCTGCAAATACGGGTAACATTGGAATAATGTATGCCAGTTTAAAATCGAGAGAGGCTCGATAAAGTTTTCAGCGATTTGGTTTCTGATGAAGCGCAGGCGTTGGCTTTGGTGGAAGATGAAAAGTTGTTGGCATATTTAGGGCAGATTTTTGAAGTTTTTGAGGTGAGGAAATAAATGGTTTTACCTTATGTTAAAATTTCCGGAGAGCGGTTTATTATTGATTTAATGTATGCACGGTCGGATAATATGGTGGGGCAAGCAGTTTACCAGACTATTGGCTGGGGAAATTTGGCGGTGGTTCATCAAGATGTGATGTCTTTATTAAATCGACTAGAACCGGAATTAAAGCGTTTAAAACTTAAATTAAAAATTTGTGATGCGTATCGCCCGAAAATTGCGCATGAAATGATGAAAAAGCTTATTCCGATGAAAGGTTTTTTTGCTGAGAATGCGGAAATGTCGCAGCATTGTTTGGGAACGGCTTTAGATGTGTGTTTGTGTGATGATGAGGGAAAAGAATTCTCTTATCCGACAAAGGTTGATGCGTATGATCAGGAGATGAGCCGACAGGTTTTGAGCGGGCAGAGTGCTTTATTTATGGAGCATTTGCAAAAGGCTCGACATGATTATCAGGCTTTAGGTATTGATGAGGAGATTAAGAATCGAGAATTTTTATGTGAGTTGATGGTTGGTGCCGGGTTTGAGGCGCTTGAGCATGAGTGGTGGCATTATAATTTGCCTTTGGGGAAAATTGATCATTATCCTCTTGTTTCTTTGAAAGCAGAAGATTTTTGTTAAAA
>JAGASU010000076.1 GCA_017621635.1 Alphaproteobacteria bacterium
CTTTGATGTTTAATAAAGCCTCTCACCAGACACTTTATTATAACTTCAAGGAGTTTTGATGTCAAAACCATACCTATAAGCTCTTTTGAACCACCGGCCTTGCCGGTGGTTTTCGAGATACAACAAAAAAGGGAGCAAACGCTCCCTTTTTTTAATTTAATCCAAGCAAAACATCTCACAAAAAAGATCTCTGGACATTTTGCCTGTGTTTTTTGCCGTCCTCACGCATGCGCGCCAACATATGATCAAGCTCCTGCAACTTCTCTTTATCAGGTTTTGTTTCAGGATCTGTTTTCACATCTGTCAGCTCACTTGCGTTCCTTTTGTTCACAATAGCCTCAACACGCTCAAAATCAGCTCTTGCTTCCATTTTTGCTTTCGCTTTTGCTTCTATTTCCGAATCTGCAAAAGTATGTCCTTGCTGAACATAATGAAAAACAAACTCCGGAGGAAGTTCGCCCAACACCTGCTCTGCCGTTTCACAAAGTGCGTGTTTTGACACATATTGCTCAAAAAGCTTAAACGCATCCTTAAAATTTAGCATCTGAACTTGCTCTTCCAAATCAAGTTCCTCGCCTTTTTCAATTTTCTCGGAAATTTCTTCCATAGAAAAAAATGCATAGCGATCACTTTCAAAAGGAATCGTCCCGAACTTTTCTGCTTGGTTAACTAACGCCTCGTTTAACCCGTACTTGTAATAATACTTCAAGACAACCGGGGCATACTTGAAATCGGCAATCATCTGCTCTAATACATCAGAACTTTGGATTTTCGTATATTCTACATACAAACTCAAAAGTTCCACTGCCTCTGGCAACTCAAGAATATAAAACAAAGAACTTTCGTCAAACCTAAAGCGCCGCTTAAGTAAAATTCTCACAAATTCGGCTGCGTCCGGATGCTCAAATATTTTACGCTCCAAAGGGTCAAAAACACAACCCTTGTTCATATAAATCTTGAGAAGTTCGACGCCGCCGGGCAAGTCAAAAAGCTGCTGTGCAGAGAAAAGAGTTCCTCCTTTTCTGACAAAAGTTTTAAAAAGTTCAAATTCATCTTCAGGCAGCTCAAAAAACCGATGCATAGGTTTTGAATAAACTATATGTTTCAGATTTGAAAAATAAAGCGATAAAAGTTTCTTCCGCTCAGGCGCAGGAAACTTCATTATTTCATCTATAAGTTCATCGCAGACAAACCGCCATCGAACATAATACTCAAGCAGTTCCCCCTTAAATGGTTCTTCTAACAATTTAAGCTGAGCCTCCGAATGAAGGTTAAACTTTCGAATATAAAACTTCACCAGCTTAAGCGCATTCTTTTCTTCAAACAACCTAAGCTCCGCTGCAGAGAAGCACAGCTCTCCGCTGACTTTCGTGTAATCTTCCATAAAAAAAATAATTTAAAGTTAATAATTTTAATCTAATAATAAAATTTTCATTAGACAAAATACCACGTTTTATTCCATTTGTCAATAAAAAAGAGTCCCCTCTTTCTACTGTCCTGTAATTTTTTTCTCCTCCCCGCAAAAAAACAGCGCTACGGCCTGCCGCCTCTTTGTTTAGCTTGCACTTTCGTTTGTGTCGGATTCAAATGCGTTCCCCATTTGTCAAACAGAGGCTTTTCAATCGCCCGTGAGGTACCTTTCTCACCTTTATACCTGTTGTTAAGTTTGGCAATATTATCAAACCTTTCTTGGCTAAACGGCATAATCTCCACTTTTTCTCCCGCTTTTAACGGTGGCGTTTTTTCATAGCTCAACGTTTCCATATTGATATAGCTTTTAAGCCCCAAAGCCTGTGAGAGAACTTTGTTATATTGGGTCAAAACCTTATCACACATCTCATCGCCATGACCTAAACGCAAATAAGCCAAATCTTTAGGATTGTCAGAACACGTCTGCATATTCTGCCATACCCCTTGCAAGCCGTCTCCATAAAAACGAGCTGAATTATTAATCACTTCAATAGCCTTTCGCTGCTCATCGCTAAGCGGACACATTTTACCTGTTTGTGCGTCTTTATAAACGTTTTGCTTGTTCTTAACCGCTCTTGAGATATTGTTATAAGTTTCAAATATCTTTCCTTTTTCAATATTTGCCACACCTTCCGACAAATATTTTCTATCAATTTTAACGTTCTCAAGCGCATCAACCTTGTTATTATATAACTCACCGCCGCCATTGCTTTTGCCGCCAAGCGTTATGTCCTTAAGAGAACGCATATCGTTATTGGCAATCTGAACATACCCGAAAGCCGACACATCAAGCGATTTTAATTTCGGCAACCGGCATCCCTTAAGCATAAACAGTGACCCTCGCCCCGCAAACCTGTCAGGTGTAGTGATTGTTTCAACATTGGACATATCGCCTGCCCCCTGAAATGACGTACAATTTGAGATGTCAATGTGCTTTGGCCAACCGCTGATTCTTTCACAAGAATTAGACACAGCGTCCGACATAACCACCGTATTAACAGCAGAAAAGTCCGTATTCTCCATCAGAATACTCCCCTGCTTGCCACAGCTCAAATCAATATTTTCGCATTTGGGAAGTTTGGTGTTTGACAAATCAAGCGCGCCTGTTATCGGCTCCGGCAGTTTGATTTTAATATCAAGCTTGCTGAAATCAATACCGCTTAAAGAAATATTTTTACACCCCGTCAAATCAAGCTCTTTAACCATCGATAAATCAGCATTTGCCAAACTAACGCTATCGTATGCGCTTAAATTGACTTTTCCTTTAAGTTTGCTCCCTTCAAGATGAAGATAAGGAGTTTTTTTCGGGTCAGGAAAAACCACATGGTCAATTTTGCTGTAATCTTTGTTAAATGTCGTCATATTCGGATAACGCCCGAAATCAAGCTCTTTAAGATGAGAAAACCCGTCTAAAGAATCAAAATCCTTGCGCAAGAACGTCCCGTCTCCTTTTTCACCGCGAAACCCGAGAACACCACTCACTCCGGCATAATGATAATCCATTTTAACCTGCTCGATTTTATCCATCAAGCGTGACATAAAACCGCCCTTTTCCGCTTTCTTCCCCATTTCAGCCGTTTGCGGACGAGAAACCGGCGCAGCATAACGCTTTTCTTTGGGTTTTATTTCTTTCACCTGAGGCACAATATCATAATCAGAAATAATTTTTTCCATATTAAGAACTTTTGTCCCGATTCTCTTTGCCATATCTTCATCAAAACGTGGCACCGCAATTTGTTGTTTTAAATAGTCAACTTGCGCCTTTTCGGCTCTTTTAATATAATCTTCATCAACTTGACGAACAAACTGAGCAAAATTCGGCGTTTCTCTCAGCGCCTCCATAAAAGCCACCCCGTTCTTAGCCTGTTCAACAGGAGTTTTCCCCACACTCTCACTTTCATAGAGTAAAGAAAGTTTATCATAATTTTCTTTTGACCACCCCTCTTCAATCAGTTTTTTAGCCTGAGCCACTTTTTCCTCAAACGCCGTCACGCCGTTTTGCTGTTTATCACCCTCTAAAATATCCTGCGAACTAACCTCTTCTCCCCTCGGCATGATTTCAATATTTTCTGCTTTATCTTCAACCGAAGCTGAATCTCCCTTTACTTCATCAGCAGGTTCAAGAGCCTCATTAAAATCTTCCATCACATCATTAAAAACTTTTTCCGCCGCATCTTCCTCTTTTTCAATACCCCTAATTTCAGTCCCGTCTTCCTCTATTTTCTCACTGGGCTCTGCCCCCTCATTAATAGCTTTCATTCCGTCATTAAACCATTTTGCCAACTCGTCTTCATCTGTTTTATCCGCACTAAAAATCGGCTCCGGCTCATCCAAGAACTCATCTATATCCCTAAACTCATTGTTATAAATATCTGCTAAATCTTCCTCAATATTTTGCGTATTTAAAAGCTCTTTAATCGTTGCAACATCGTTTTCACTAAGCTCCGTCCTCTTGTTTTCAAAAACACGTCTTGCCTCATTAATATCACCTTTGGCAACTAACTCTCTAATTTTGCTCATAAGAATATCTGTCTCATTCTCATCTGCAAACTCTCTAAACTCCGGCATTGTCTTCTCCCTGCTTAAAAAAAAAGGTTGGTTTAAAATCAGCAAAAACAGACAAATACCCTCTCTCGCTAATCATTTGAATCTAAAAAAAGACTTGACTTAACGCAGATTTTTAAGTATGCTGAATTTAAACCAACCTTTTTTTTAAGCACTCGGTTCTAATAAAATTTTCAATTCCAAATCACTGTAAAAAAAACTTTTTTTCACCATCCAATAATAAAAAAAAACACGTTTTTTCCACGCGCCATGTCCCTATCGTCTGCCACTTCCTTTGCCCATTCCGTTCCCCCGTTAAGGGTAGCTCAGACGCAGGGATTGGCTCCACTTAGTTTCGCCGCTCCTGCGCTCATCGGCTTCGCCGACCGGCGTTCTTCCGCTCGCCTTTCGCTTGTTGTCGAACCCCTCTCCCCGTGGTTCGAACTCGCTACCGCATAATAACAAAAAAGCACCCGCAAGGGGTGCCCTTTTGTTATTGGCGGAGACGCAGGGATTCGAACCCC
>JAGASU010000077.1 GCA_017621635.1 Alphaproteobacteria bacterium
AGAAGTCTTGCCGACACCGGGCGCCCCCACCAAACACAAAATCGGGCTTTTAAGCGACTTAGACCTGTTCTGAACCGCCAAATATTCAATAATCCGCTCTTTAACCTTATCAAGCCCGTAATGGTCTTCATCCAAAACATCAATCGCTTTTTGCAAATCATGGTTAATCGGCGAATACTTCCCCCACGGCAAATCCAAAAGCCAGTCAAGATAGTTGCGGATAATCGTCCCCTCAGGTCCCATCGGCCCGGCGGCTTTAAGTTTTTTAAGCTCTGAAAGCGCCTTGGCTTTGGCTTCCTTGGAAAGCTTGGTCTTTTCAATTTTTTTCTGATAAGAGTTGATTTCATCTTCTTCCGGATTGTCCGACCCGCTCATTTCTTTCTGAATGGCTTTCATTTGCTCATTAAGGTAATAGTCGCGCTGGTTCTTTTCCATCTGCACGCGCACGCGCTCTTTGATTTTGTTTTCAACCGAAACTCGCGCCCCTTCTTTTGAAAGCACGCCTATCATCCGCTCAATCATTTCTTTTTGCGAACGGCACTCCAGCAGCTCCTGTTTATCCTCAACCCGCAAGTCAAGCGCGCTCATCATCATCGCGATAAGTTCTTTAACATCTTTGCCTTCCGGATGAGACAAACTGATAAGCCCCTCCTTGGAAATTTTAGAATAATCCAGCGTCTGTTTCTTAAATTCATCGCATAAAAGCACCGTCAGCGCGTTCAGCTCCTCTGCTGAAACATTTTTATTATCTTCTTCAAACGCTTCAATAAACGCGGTATAATACTTTCCCTTGGTGTTTAGTTTAACCACTCTGATTCGCCGCATAGCCTCAACCGCCAGATTCAGTGTGCCGTCAGGCATCACAACATAGCGGTGAATCTTGGCCAAAACACCCACCTGATACAAATCATCGGCTTTAGGCGTTTCCGTCATCGCATCTTTCTGCGTTAATAAAACAATCGGTTCGCCAGCCTGATACGCCGCTTGTGCCGCTTTAAGCGAAATTGTCCGCCCGATAAACAATGACGCGGTATTTTTTTCAAACACCACCATATCCCGCAACGCCAAAACCGGATATTCCCTGTCCCTCAAAATCATCTCAAACGCCTCATCTTTCTCGTTGTCATCACTCATCTTCGCCATTTCCTCATCATATTGCGCGCGGCTCATCATAAAATCCTTACAAAAACATTAAAAAACAAAAACATAGTCCCAAAAGCTTACTGAGCAAGCGGATATTTCTTCATAAATTATATAGTGTCCGGTCCGCTGATCTGCAAGAGTTCAGATATATTTTGCCCGCAAAAAATAACTTTACAACCGGCCTCTGAAGTTATCCCACAAAAAAAGGGAGCCAAAGCCCCCTTCTTTTAAGTTCATTTTTTAAGACAATCCGACGAAAACACTTTGCCCTGACGGTTAAACATCACAAGCTCGGGTCCTTCACGTTCAAACAAGGAAAAACACCCTGCCGCCCGTACCGGAAAATAGCCGTCGCCGCAAACCTCCATATTGTCATTAAACAATCTGCCGGCCACGTTTTCAGCATCAATCAGGTAATAATCCCCGACTGTCTGCAAGCGCCACGGCCACGCCAGCACTCTGTAACCGCGTCGGTCATAAAGCCCGACAATCCGGTGTCCGGGTTCTGCAAACGAAACAGAACGCCCGTCCGGCAACAACTCGCCACAAACCCTGACACCTAGCCTCTGCCCGTCCGGCGCAAACATCATTTCCGAATTATCTGCCTTAAATGAAACCACAAATCTCCCGTTGGAAAATTGCCTGACATCTAAAGCGACATCTCCAATAATTGTCTGTCCGTCAAAGCTCACCACGTCAAACTGTGATCCGTCAGCTCTTTCCTGCAAGCGGTTGCCGTCGCCTAAAAACCTGATAACACCCGTCGCCGTTCCAACAAACCGGCCGTTTGGCAAATACAAACGCCAAACTTCGCCATCACCGTCTTTATCCAGACAATAGCCGACATCAAACACTTTACAACAGCCATAGCCCTCGGCCATAAGCTGATGCTCTGCGTTAAACAGCCTTTTATGCGCACCGGTTTGCAGCTCATACCAGTCATTGGCAAAAACTTGTATGTTCTCAATTCCCTGACAAACCGGTTCCAGCAGTTTGTTATACAACACATATTCATCAGCGCCGCTTTCTTTAACAAGACAATAGCCTTTTGCCAAAACCGCACCGCATTCAAAATACCGCTGTGCCGGCAAAAACGCCGCACCGCGCTCATCAAACAGATAACAAACTTTTCCTTTTTCCCCTGCTGTCAAAACACAAAAACTGCCATTGCCAAACAAGGTAATTTCCTCTACCGGCCGACCGTTATAACGATACGTAGCCACTTTTAGATCTATTTTTTCCATAAATATAAAAAAAATTTAAACAATAATAAAAAATATCAAACGAAATATTACTCCAAAATCCCCCGTCTGTCAACCCCTAATTTTCATCACCCCGCCCCTTTAAAACTATTATATAAAGCATTACCTAATGGACACATCATAACTCAAAGGAGAAACCAATGGAAATATATATCTTCATCGCCCTCATTTTCATCTATGCCCTGACCGCCTTTATGCTGCCGAAAAACACCGCAAAAAAAATCTGGACAACTGCCTACATCGTTTCCTTTGCCATCACCGCAGTAGCCATTTTTTATGTCAAGCTCTATGCCGACGAAACGCTGATGAAAGTAGGCGAATTAAACTGGTATTATCTGCTCTATGTCTTTGGTTCAATCAGTATCATTTTAGGCGTAATTAACCTCTGGATGTATAAAAAACCGCTCTATCGCCTTTTTGCCGACAAAGACGAGAACGACGAAGAAGATACCGATTAAACCTCAAGAAAGCCGCCCCGCCAAAGCTCTCCCCGTTGCCTGCAACGCCTCAATCCGCTGCTCAAACAACGACGGTTCGTTATAAGAAAAAAGCTTAGTCTGTAAGTAAAGCTTTTTAGCTCCGTTCAGCCAAAAATAAACCGCACCGCCATAAACGCAAACCCAAGCCTCAGTCACGCCAAAATGTTTTAACAAACTTAAAATATCTCCCTTAACATCACGCAAAAGCGGCGCTGTCGCCCCCTCAAGCAAAAACTTTTCATTCACCAGACGCACTGCCCCTGAAACCAAATTCAACTCTGCTGCCGTACAAATCCGCACAATCACCCCGTCAAACACCGGCCAGCGAACCCCCAAAAAACGCACGTCTTCCAAAAGCTGCACTTCCTCAAAGGAAAAACCTGCCCCCTTAATCACATTAAAACATTCATAAACGCTATACGCCGGACACACGCTTTGTGCCGCAAGCGCATTTTCGCCGCTTCCTCGTCCGATATCAAACACAAGATCGTCTTTTCCCCTCATCAGAAGCGCCCCCTCAAAACGCGCCTGAAAATCATCTCTGATCGCCTTAAACATCACATAAAAAAACACCACACCTGAGCAAACCGCCAAAACTTTAACCCAAAAATATGTCGCAAAAGCCACTCCCGACACAGCACAAACAGACGCCAAAATACCCACAATCACCGCCTGCCGCAAATACTTTTTTCGCCAATATTCCAAAACCCGAACTTCCGCCATTTTCGCCTCAAAAATAAACCATTTTATTCATTTTAAAAAACATAAGTTAAAATATCATAAACACCCCTGTTCGCCGCCACACCAAAAAAGGGAGCTTTCCCCCCCTTTTTACCTCACATCAGCCCTAATTTGCGGGCCTTTGCTACAGATACTTTTTTAAAAGCACCGCTCCGTCAGGCCGTTCCAAAAGCAAAAGCCGTTCCCCTCTGGTCAAAATGGCACCGCTCTCAATCTTCTCAATAATTTTTTCCATAAGATAAGTTTAAAAGTTAATAATAAAATTTACATAAGACAAAATCCCCCCACTCCCCAAATGTCAATAAAAAAGCAATACCCCTCTCTAAACCACAAATAACAAACAAAGCGGCAGCCTCCGTGAAACAAAGCCTTAGTCGGAATTGGCGATTTGACCGTGCTTTAGCTCTCCCTCATAAAACTAAAAATCGCTCAACAAAAATTGAGCGATTTTACATAGAACTTGTAGAGTGCCGGTGCTGGAAGCAAATTTAAAGTCGCGGTGTACAAAAAGAGTACATAAGACTTTAAATTCGCTTTCATGACCGGTGCTTTTGCAAACCCTCTACTGAGCGAAATAATCGCGAAGATACTGCGCCAGCTCTGCCGTCGGCACCCGTACCTGCTCCATCGTGTCACGATCGCGCAAAGTTACACTCTCAGGACTTTGCTCCAAGGTTTCAAAATCAACCGTCAAACACAGCGGCGTACCAATCTCATCATGACGACGATAAGCCTTACCGATATTACCGGTATTTTCAAGTGCCACACGCCCGATACCGAGCTTCATCAAATTCTTTTTCAGCTCATGACATTTTGCCATAATCTCAGGACTGTTCTTTTTAAGCGGCACAATCGCTACCTTAATCGGCGCCAAATGCTTTTTAAGTTTCAGCACAATGCGCGAATTGCCGTTGCCCAAATCTTCCTCGGTATACCCTTCGGTTAACACCGCCAAAACCGCGCGATCAACCCCCATCGACGGCTCAATCACAAACGGCACAACCCACTTGTTATCGTCATCCATAATGCAAAGTTTGGTTGTTGATTCTTTGTTCTCATGGCAATGCGACGTCAGGTTTAATTCATTCTGTGCCTTAGAGTGGTTGCCGAGATCATAGTCCGTACGGTTGGCAATTCCTTCCAGTTCTTCCACGCCGTGCGGAAATTTATATTCAAGATCAATACAAGCTTTTGCATAGTGCGCCAAATCTTCTTTCGGGGTAACGTATATATTAATATTTTCCCGCTTTAAGCCTTGTTCAACCCACCACGCAATACGGGTGTTTTTCCACTCTTCGTGCCATTTTTCGTCTTCGCCCGGCTTCACAAAAAACTCCAACTCCGCCTGCTCGAACTCTCTGACGCGGAAGATAAAGTTCTTCGGCGTAATTTCATTTCTGAAAGACTTGCCGATTTGCGCAATACCAAACGGCAGCTTGCGCGAAGTCGAGTCAACCACGTTTTTAAATTGTGTAAAAATAGCCTGCGCGGTTTCAGGGCGTAAATAAGCAATGTTATCTTCATCTACCACCGGTCCGACAGTTGTTTTAAACATCAAATTAAACGGCCGCGGCTCAGTCAAGTCCGTCGAGCCGCAGTTCGGGCATTTCCCGTCAGTTAAATGATCAGCTCTGAAACGTCCTTTACACTTTTTGCAATCCACCATCGGGTCCGAAAACGTGTCTTCATGTCCCGAATAGTGCAAAACTTTGCGATTCGTCAAAATAGCGGCGTCCAGTCCTTCAACGTCATCACGTTCATAAACCATCGCCCGCCACCATGCGGCTTTAATATTGTTTTTTAGCTCCACACCCAAGGGACCATAATCATAAAGCCCCTGCAAACCGCCGTAAATATCTGAATTTTGGAAAATAAAACCTCTTCTTTTGCAAAGTGAAACCAACTGTTCCATCTGTGTCGCTGCCATTTTTTTACCTCTGATATAAGATTAAATTACAAACTCTCCCTATATTAACGCCCCGATTTTAAATTGCAAGTTTGATATGCACATATAACAAAAAAAGGAACCGAAGCTCCTTTTTTAATCTTCAAAATCCTCGACATTATTAATCAAATAAAAATCTTTAACATCGTAGATTTTCTCACTCTTTTCTTCTATAAAATATTTGTTATCAAAAACATACCCTTCCAACATCTTCTTTTTCCCGTCAGACATTAGAAACGCATTGGCGGCATAACCGTCACACTTACTCAAATGGCATGCGAAAGCCACTTTGTCAAAATAATATTTTTTCATATTAAAATAATTTAGTTACTGATTTAGAATAGCCCATTTAAATACTTTTGTCAACATTTATCTTTAGGATGAAAATGTTTCAACTGCTGTATTGTATTATAAACACTAAGTTTTTTTTCACTAACTGCCGAAGTTAAAATTTTCCCATTATCTAATGCCGCTTTCCATAAAACTTTTCTACTCATTAAACGTGAACATTCTAAATTTTCTCTAGTGGCATAATACTTCACCTTATTATCATCTGTGATATATCCCACAGAAACTGCCCCTGATTTACGCTGTAAAGCTTGTGACCCCTGATTTAGAGAATGACATGTAGTATAAAATACACTATTTTCAGCTATAGGTGTAATATTCATATCAACCAAATATTTATACATAAAATCAACCATAACGGCTTTAGTTTCAGATATATACCCTTGTTTTTGAAACTCGGGATGTATAAATTGCCCCGAATGACCTATTTGAGCAATACCATCCTTATCTAACATTTTAGTAGAAATAGTTGTCGCGCCGATCAACTTGTTTTTCCGCTTATCAATTATAGCCAACCAAAAACCATAGCGCGGCTCACTTTCTCTTCGTTTTATCGCTCCTTGTATAAATCTCTTTGCAGACTCTTTAAAATCAGGTTTTAACTGCGAAAAATTAATATGCCAATACTTTTCCGGAATAACATCCATAGAAATTTTCTTGTATAAATCAACTATATCACCTGCCCGAAAATCTAAATATCTCTTTCCAACATTTTCTTCTGCTAAAGAAATAATAGGTTTCCTATATGTCGATAGCAACGTCTCTCCGTTTTTAACAAAATTTTCCTCAGTCAAATCTTTTCTCAACAACAATTGAATTGTATCATTCCACGCCATATCTTTTGCAATATGAGCTATGGTTGAAGCATCTTTTAAAGTCAATTCGGCAAAACGCAATCTTTCTGTTTCTATTATCAATTTATCGCTCCTTTACTAAACCGTACACACATTCTCTTCGTCGCGAATAAGCTCCCCACATTCTATCACCATAACTATAATGCCACCACTCGTTAGGATAATTTTTAAACCCCGCTTTTTCCATACACATTTTTAAAATTTCTCGGTTCCGCCGCTGCTTCAATGCTATTTTAGAACATTTGGTTTTTATCTTTTCACTATTATCGCTATAAGGCGTTCCCATATCATATTCCACCCCGTTTTCATCACAAAGTGTTAAATCAACAGCACCACCTGTTTGATGTCCGCCAAAACCACCACGCCGAGGGTCAGCGACTTGCCCTCTGGTCAATTGTTCTAATTCCGCTTCACTCATCTGAGGATATAATTTGCGGTTTGACACAATTTTTTGTTGCCAACGCCGTTGTTGTTCCGCCATAGAACGATATGCTGAAAATACCTTTAAATGATAATGTTTCGGCAATAACTTTTGTACTTCTTTTAAGCGTTCATACACACCTTCTCGCAATAAGATCTCTCCTCCCGCCAAATCCGAAGTAAAAAAGAAAGATGCATCTTGAGCAATATTAATCAATTTCTCGCCATTCTCCAATATCTTCACACGATTAATCACACCGGCAGGAAGAGTATCGCGAACTCCGGCTCTCCACAGCATTTCTTTAATTTTGTCTTTAACCAAAATAGAAACTGCCATTTTTTTACCTCAATAAACTAAAATTAATCAAAAACTAACTATTCTTCTATATCATAAAGCCTCAAAATGCAAGAAGATATTTGAGGAATGAAATGAAAAATACTGTTGTAGCCCTAGTTTACGATTTTGATGAAACGTTGTCGACAACCTATATGCAGGATTATGTTTTAATCCCCGAACTCGGAATGTCGCCCAAAACCTTTTGGAAAAAAGCTAACCAGTGGTCAATAGACAATTGCGCCGACCAAATCACCGGCAGTATGTATTATTTTATGAAAACGGCCAAAGAAAAAGGCGTGAAATTAACCCGCGAAAATTTTTGCTATTGCGGCACGCTCGTTAAATATTATAAAGGCGTGGAAGAATGGTTTGAACGCATTAACGCTTACGGCAAAGAATTAGGCTTAAAAATAGAACACTACGTCATCTCCTCGGGCTATGAAGAAATCTTAGCCGGCACCTCAATTGCCAAATACTTAAGCGGCGCCTATGGCTGCGCCTATGCGTTCGGCGAAGACGGCACACCGGTTTGGCCTGCCCGCGTGGTTAATTATTCCACCAAAGTCCCCTATTTATCCAAAATCAACAAAGGCTTGGGAAAACTGGACGACAAACTCGTTAACGAATATATGGAAGATGACAAGCGCCGCATTCCGTTCCCCCGCATCATATATTTTGGTGACGGGATGACCGATATCCCCTCAATGAAGCTGGTTAAATCCCGCGGCGGTAACGCTATTGCGGTCTATAAACCTAAAAGCAATCACAAAGAAAAAGCCATAAAGCTCTTAAAAGACAATCGCGTTAACTTTGCCCTGCCCGCAGATTATTCCGCAGGCACAGCAATAGACACGGTGGTAAAAACCATCTTAAACAAAATCGCCACCGAGCGCGACCTTGATGAGTTAAAGAAAAAAGAAGATCAAAAGAAAGCCACGCTTACCACAAAACAAAAAAAGAGGTAATTTTATGCAAAACTTCACGCTGCACACACACAATAACGAACTGCGTTTTGACGGACACGCCTCTGCCCGTGAGATGATCACCGCCGCTGAAAATAAAGGTTTTACCACCATAGGTGTCACCAATCACCTGATTATGCACCCGACCCTGAATTTCACGGAAAATGAAGAACCGATGTTTTTTCATGATTTCAACCAAGCTCAAAGCGCCTATATGCGCCATATTGAAATTTTGGAAAACCTGAAATCAGATTTTAAAATCAACATCAAAATCGGTTTTGAAACCGACTTTTTCCAAAACAAAGACTGGCGCAATTATTTTGAAAAAATGATAACCCGCCTGCCCGTGGATTATCTTATCGGTACCAGCCATTTCTTAAAAAGCGAAGATGAAAGCTTTTTATTAAACATCTATCACCTAAAACGCCTCCAAACTCCGCTTGAAGACGAAGTTTTAAAAAACTACGTCATCAACCATCTAAAAAACATCGAGCAGGCCGTTCGTTCCGGCTATTTCAGCTTTATGGCACATCTCGATTATTGCACGATTTTTAACCTCGCCGAAGATAGCTCGTATGACCCATACAAGCTAAAAATCCTTGACGCCTTAAAAGAAACCGGCACCCCTTTTGAGATAAACACCAGCGGTTATGACCGTATCAACCGTCCCCACCCCGCCCCTTGGATGATAAAAGAATTAAGCCAAAACGGCGGTCTTGTTCCGGTTGTCATCTCCGATGACGCCCATTATCCCGAACGCCTGGGTAACCATTTTGACAAAGCAGAAGCTCTCTTAAAAGAATTAAACTACACCAACCGTCTCACCGTAGATATGTTAAAAAAGCCCTGTTAACCTTTCATATTTACAAAAATACTTGATAGCGGATATAGTAAAATCAAAGCCTTTCGTCATCATTAATCGCGAAAGGCTTTTTTTGTACTAATTAGAAAAGGAAAAAAAGCAATGATTTACGGATATATTCGCATCTCCACCGAAAAACAAATTCAAGAAAACCAAGAGTTTGAAATAAACAACTTCTGTAACACTCAAAAACTCTTTGTTGACAAATGGGTCAAAGAAACCATCAGCGGTACCAAAGATTACAAAAAACGCAAACTGGGCAAAGTTCTAAACCGCCTCAAACACGGTGATATCCTGATTTGTACCGAAATCTCGCGCCTTGGCCGCAATCTCCTGCAGGTGATGACAATCTTAAATATCTGTATGCAAAAAAACGTGCAGGTTTGGACCATCAAAGACAATTATCGCTTAGGTGCGGATATCCAAAGCAAAGTCTTGGCTTTTGCCTTCTCTTTATCTGCCGAAATTGAGCGCAACCTCATCAGCCAGCGCACCAAAGAAGCCCTGGCCCGTATCAAAGCCAGCGGGCGTCCGCTCGGCCGCAAAATCGGCAGCCGCAACAAAAAACATATTCTCGACGGCCGTGAAAACCAGCTGCTCGACCTGATTAATAAAAAAGTCGCCAAAACCCATATCGCCAAACTCATGGGCGTCAGTATTTTCACGATTTATCAGTTTTTGAAAAAGCAAACAACAAATTGATTTAAATAAAAAAAATCAGCCTTTATGACCTTATCATCAAACGGACGATAATTTCTTATAATCTTTTATTATACAAAGAGTCAAGTATAAATATCTCTTAAACTCAAGAAAATAGGATAAATACAAAAAAAATATTCTGCTCCATTTCCTGAACAAAAGTCTGAGAAATTATCGTCCGTTTGATGATACCACTTTTAACATAAAACAATCTTAAGAAAGATGTCCCAAATATGATAGTTTGCTATTTAAATGCCGATAAAAAAAATATCAACATTGAAACGCAACGTTTAATGGTAACAAAGTGGGCTGCCGAGCATCAGGATCTCCCCATCGAAAAATTTATTGAAAATGAAAACTTTTCAACCTTTACAAAACATCTTTCAAAAGAAACAGACACCGCCGTATTTGCTAACATTGTCTGCCTCGGTTCATCATTTGAAACAATCTTAAACAATGCGACACTACTTTTTGACCATGCCTCCTCCGCTGTTTTTATTGCAGAAGACCTAGTTATCACTAAAAAAAATAAACAAAAATTTCTCTACGCCCTCAAAATTGCCTTAAAAATCAGAATGTCGCTTTTTTCAATTACCACCAAACAGGCCTTAGCCGAAAAAAAAGCAAGCGGTATCCGGCTCGGACGTAAAAGCCGTAATAAAAAAAGGATACTCGATAATCAGGTTCAAACAATAATCGAGCGCAAACTAAACGGACAAACCAACGCCCAAATTGCCAAAGACCTCGGCGTACATCAGGTAACACTATATCAATATATGCGCAATCATCCCGAAATCAGGCAAACCATACAAACGAAAAGCGGATAAAAACTTTTTGTACTTTATTTATACAAAAATTTATTAAAAAAGGAGTCTTTTATGAAAGTTGTTATTTTAGCAGGCGGACTAGGAACAAGATTAGGCGAAGAAACCGGCGTTCGTCCCAAACCGATGGTCGGAATTGGCGGATATCCGATTTTATGGCATATTATGAAAATTTATTCTCACTATGGGTTTAATGATTTTATCATCTTAACCGGATATAAACAAGAAGTCATTAAAGACTACTTCGTCAACTATCATATGAACAATTCCGACGTCACGATTAATCTCGCCACAAACGATGTCGAAATACACAAAACCCGCTGCGAACCATGGAAAGTAACCTTGTGTTACACCGGCCGCAACACCTTAACCGGCGGCAGAATAAAAAAAGCACGAGACTATATCGGCAATGAACCTTTTATGTTAACCTATGGTGATGGCGTAGCCGACGTTAACATCCAAGAACTGCTTAAATTTCACCAAGAAAGCAAAAAACTATGCACCTTAACCGCCATACAGCCGGAAGGTCGCTTTGGTGTCTTAAAAGTAGAAGAAGACGCCCGCGTTTCAAATTTTCAGGAAAAACCCAAGAATGAAGATGCATGGATAAACGGCGGATTCTTTGTTTGCGAACCGCAGATATTCGACTACATTCCCGATGGCGATGATGTCATTTTTGAACAAACCCCTTTACGCAAACTAGCCGCAGACGGCGAACTTAACGCCTACAAACACCGTGGCTTCTGGCGCCCGATGGATATGCTTAAAGACAAGGAAGACCTCAATAAACTCTGGGCAAACAAAACCGCTCTTTGGAAAGTCTGGGAGGATTAAAAATGTCTTTTAACAATATTTATCACAAAAAACGGGTTCTCATCACCGGACACGCCGGATTTAAAGGCTGTTGGCTCTCCATGTGGTTAAAAAAGCTCGGTGCCGAGGTTTACGGCTATTCTCTAAAACCGGACACAACAGAATCTTTTTATGATATCATCAAACTGCCCGAGTTGCTTTATGATTCAAAAATTGCTGATATCCGCAACCGACAAGAGCTTTTTGATTATGTTGCCAAAGTAAAACCCGATATCATTTTTCACCTCGCTGCGCAGCCGCTGGTCAGATTATCTTATTTTGAACCGATAACAACCTATGAAACCAACGTCATCGGCACCTTAAATGTTTTGGAAGCCGCCCGCCTTTGTCCGAGTGTAAAAGCTTTTGTTAACGTTACAACGGATAAATGCTATGAAAACAAAGAAAAAAATCAGGGCTATACCGAAGATGAACCAATGGGCGGCTATGATATGTATTCTTCTTCAAAAGGCTGTTCTGAAATTTTAAGCGCCTCATACCGACGCTCATTTTTAGAAAACGGCAAACCTTTTGCTTTGGCAACCGGACGCGCCGGAAATGTCATCGGTGGCGGAGACTGGGCAAAAGACAGACTTATCGTTGACTGCATTAATTCTATCATCGCCCAAAAAACAATCTATATCCGTAACCCCTTGGCAACCAGACCATGGCAATTTGTCTTAGAGCCATTGGCCGGATACTTGCGTTTAGGCCAAAAGCTGCTCGAAAACGGCGCGCAATACGCTCAAGGCTATAACTTTGGCCCGCACCACAATTCGGTGGTTAAAGTTGCCGAAGTCGCCAAAATGGTCACCTCGTTTTGGGGTGAAGGCAGAGTTGAAGTCGGTGGAGCTGACGGCCTGCACGAAGCAACTCTGTTAGAGTTAAACATAGAAAAAGCCAAACAAGAACTTGGCATAGAACCGGTTTATGATGTCAAACAAGCCGTCGCCGCAACCACTGCATGGTATAAAGAACACTACTTGCAGTCAGCCGATATGAGAGAATTTTCTTACACACAAATTGCAGCATTTGAACAAGCCGCACAATCAAAACAAATTTTATGGAGTTTAGCCTAAATGACAAAAGATGAGATCAGAAACGAAATTAAACGCTTGGCAATAGAATACGCCGCCTGTCTGAACCAAGAAAAAGCCCAAACCGCAAAAAAATACATTCCGGCTTCCGGCAAAAACATCGGCAAAGAAGAACTTATAAATATGATAGACGCTTCACTTGATATGTGGTTGACAGCCGGCCGTTTTAACGATGAATTTGAAAAAGATTTTGCCAAAAAATTAGGCGTCCGTTACGCCTTGTCCACAAACTCGGGTTCTTCGGCCAATCTTCTCGCTTTCTCAGCCCTGACCTCATATAAGCTAAAAGACAGAGCTTTGAAAAAAGGTGACGAGGTCATCGCTGTTGCCGCCGGTTTTCCAACCACCGTCAACCCTATCATCCAAAATGGGATGGTTCCGGTTTTTGTGGATTGCGAAGTAGGAACATATAACATTGATGCTAACAAAATCGAACAAGCCCTCAGCCCGCGCACTAAAGCCATTTTTTTAGCCCATACCTTAGGCAATATGTATGATATGGATAAAATTATGGAAATCGCCCGCAAGCATAACCTTTGGGTAATTGAAGACAGTTGCGACGCTCTCGGCGCTAAATGGAAAGATAAATACGCCGGCACCATCGGACATATCGGCACCTACAGCTTCTATCCCGCTCACCACATCACCATGGGCGAAGGCGGCGCCGTCGTTACAAATGACCCGATACTGCACCGGATTATTTTATCTTTCCGCGACTGGGGACGCGACTGCTGGTGTAAACCCGGTTGCGATGATACCTGTCATAACCGCTTTAAACTTAAAATGGGACATCTCCCCGAAGGCTATGACCACAAATACACCTACTCGCATATCGGCTACAACTTGAAAATTACCGACTGGCAAGCCTCAATTGCCGTCGCTCAGCTCAAAAAGCTGGATAACTTTTTAGCCATCCGTAAAGAAAATGCAGAAACATTACTGCGCGAATTAGAAGACTTAAAAGACTTTCTGATTTTACCGCAAATCACCCCAAATTGCACGCCGTCTTGGTTCGGCTTCTTAATTTCAGTTAAAGAAAATGCCCCTTTTTCCAAACAAGAACTGGTGCAATATCTCGAAAGCCACGGCATCGGCACGCGTCAGCTTTTTGCCGGCAATATCCTGCGCCAGCCGATGATTTGCGAAAATGATGTTATGCTTCGTATCGGCAATTCCGCTTTGCTCAATTCCAAAGAGCTGACTGAAGCTGATTATCAAAGCCTTAAAGGTACGGAATTCATTATGAACCACACGTTTTGGGTTGGTGTCGCACAAAATAACACAACCGAGGATATGAAAAAAACCGCCCAAACGATTCATCAGTTCGTCAAGGAACATAAATAATGAAAAAAATTCTCTTAACCGGCGGCAGCGGCTTTATCGGTAGAAATCTGAAAGAATCTTCGCTTGCGCTCAAATATCAGCTTATAGCTCCCACGCATGGCGAGCTGGATTTGGCAGACACACAAAGCGTCGATGATTATTTCAAAAACCAAAACTTTGATGTCGTCCTCCATACGGCAACCAAACCCTCCCACCGCAATGCCAAAGATCCGACGAATTTATTTTACACCAATGTCCGGATGTTTGAAAACTTGGAACGCCACAAAGATAAATTCGACAAATTGATTAACTTCGGCAGCGGGGCAATTTATGACGTCAGCGCCAATAATGCTGACGTAACCGAAGAAATGATTTTCAAACGCCTCGGCAGAGATGATCACAGCTTTTGCAAATACGTCGTCGCTAAACAAATCGAAAAACTTGATAACTTTATTGATTTAAATATTTTCGGCATATTCGGCAAATACGAGGATTATGCTATCCGTTTTATCTCTAACGCTATCTGCAAAGCCCTCTTCGGCTTGCCGATTACATTGCGGCAAAACCGACGTTTCAGCTATTTAGATGTAAACGATTTACCGCAAATTTTAGAGTTCTTTATTGAAAATCACCCCCGTCATAAAAGCTACAACATCACGCCGGATAGTTTTGTTGAGCTTGCGGATATCGCTAAAATAATTCAAACAATCAGCCCGAACAATATCCCTGTCCGTATCGCGGCTCAAGGCTATGGCTTGGATTATTACGGCTCAAACAAACGCCTGAAAGCAGAACTGCAATCCGTCGCCTTTACACCGATAAATCGTTCGGTTGAAAAACTCTACGCTTATTACGCGGCAAATAAAAACGCGATTGATAAAAACCTGCTGCTGACAGATAAGTAAAACAAAATTTTCTAAAAAAAATGAGAGGAGCAACAATGATTAAAGTTTCTGACTACATAATGAAAAGATTAAAAGAAGTCTATAATGTGGATTGTGTTTTTATGGTTTCGGGCGGCGGAGCCATGCACTTAAACGACAGCGTCGGAAAATATCTTCCATACATCTGTAATCATCATGAACAAGCATGCGCTATTGCCGCCGAAGGATATGCCAGAGTAAACCAAAAGCTCGCCGTTGCCAACATCACAACCGGCCCCGGAGGCTTAAACTGCTTAAACGGTGTTATGGGACAATGGACAGATAGCGTCCCTGTATTATACCTCTCCGGACAAGTCAAATTTTCAACCACAATGGCTAGTTGCTCGGACATTCCCTTACGTCAGTTAGGAGATCAGGAAGTTGATATTATATCTGTCGTAAAACCCTTAACCAAATACGCAGTTATGGTCACAGACCCCAAAACAATCAAATATCATCTGGACAAAGCTATCTATTTGGCAACACACGGCCGCTTCGGACCGGTATGGCTGGATATTCCCCTGAACATACAAGCAGCTCAAATTGATGAAAACGAGCTGATTTCCTATAACAGTCAGGAAGACACCCTTAATTTTAATGACATCACCAAGCAAATTAACGACCTGCAAACACTTTTGGCTAAAGCTAAAAGACCGCTGTTTGTTGCCGGACATGGTATTCGCTTGGCTAATGCTCAAAAAGAATTTATCAACATGGTTAATAAACTAAATATCCCCACCGTAACCACAATGAACGGATTTGATATTATAACCGCTGATAATCCTAATTTTATCGCACGGATTGGCACAGTCGCCAACAGAGCCGGAAATTTTGCCCTGCAAAACGCTGATTTGGTCATCACAATCGGCTCTAGAAATAACATTCGCCAAGTCAGCTATAATTGGGAAAATTTCGCCAAAAATGCCGATCTGGTCTGCATAGATATTGATAAAGCCGAATTAGACAAGCCCACAGTAGGCCCGCGAACTAAAATCAAAATTTGGGCTGATTGCAAAGATTTTATTAACCAATTTTCCCCCGTTGCCCAAACCGGAGATATCTCCGAATGGAACAAATGGTGCCATAACATAAAAGAAAAATATCTCCCCGTAACAGAAGCCGAACGTGTCAAAGATAACCCGATGGAACCATACGCCTTAATTCATAAGATGATAAAAGAAACTTTCGAGGATAACGAAATAGTTGTCGGTGGTAACGGAACCGCATTTTTAGTCCCCTTTCAAGTAGGCGAGGTAAAAACAGGACAACGCTACATCTGGAACAGTGGCGACGCCTCAATGGGCTATGATCTGCCCGCCGCTATCGGCGCATGCTGTGCAAATGGATTTAAGAGAACGGTTTGCCTTGCCGGCGATGGTTCTATCATGATGAATTTGCAAGAATTGCAAACAATTAAACACTATAATCTGCCAATCAAAATTTTTGTCTTTAATAACGACGGATATATTTCAATCCAGCAAACACAAAAAAACTTTTTTGCAGGGCGTATGACTGCTTGCACCCGCAAAAGCGGCGTCACACTTCCGGATTTCATAAAAGTAGCACAGGCGTTTGATTTACCCGCTATCCGAATTGACAACAAAGAAACAGCCATAGATGAAATTAAAAAAGTTATGGCTCAAACCGGCCCCGTTTTGTGTGAAATTATGGTCTCACCGGGGTATATTTTCGCCCCTAAACTCTCCGCAAAAAAACTCCCCGACGGAACAATGATCAGCCCCTCCCTCGAAGATCTGTACCCGTTTCTCGATAGAAAAGAACTTGAGGAGAATATGATATGAATAAAAAATCTTACCTTGGTATATTCTGCCTTATTGCACTTACTTTTGCCGTGCTGTATAAGTATCCTCAAGGGACAGGCTGGGTTAACCTTACCGCCTCAATATTATCCATAATAACACTCATATTGAGTTTGTTTACAGCTCAAGCCTTAAACAAATACAAAAAAGATAAATGCAAAAGAATCGCTTATGATAGTGCTATGACACACCTAGAAGATGCGATCAAAAGTTTGAAAAAATATGAAAATAATCCTACAGATTTAAGATCAAGTATACCTCACGAGATTATCGATTGTATTCAGGATATTTTTGGCAAATGTCCTCAAATCAAAGATGAATTTGGAAAAAAGTTTAATCAGTTGAAAAAGCGACATAATATTAAAAACAATATTTCTCAAACCATCAGACTTTGTGAAAATGTCTTTCAAGCGGCAAAGGAGTTAAAAGAATGAACAAATATGAACAAATTGTTGCGAAATTATTAAAACATAAAAATACCCAACAATGGGAAAATATTCCCCGAAGAAAAGTTCCTGATGTATTATCTAAATACGGACAAATTGACAAAGTGTATAAAACAAAATTAAGCGATGATTTAACATTATATTTATATACAACGCTAAGAAATTGTTTTGATACTGAATGCGAAGATTATTACATAAAGGAATTTATCGGCGCAAGCATTTTTTGTGAATCAACTGAAGTTAGATCCTTTGATGATGACAATGTGGATAAAGCTACTTTATATGAGCTTCTTCGTGTCGCAACTGAAAACTCTTTAGAAATCTCAACCAAATTAAATGCATTTTTAGAAAACTAATAAAACAAGGACAATAAAATGAATCACACAATGACCTTGAAAGATAAACTGCAAATCATTCTCATAACTTACAACAGAGAATATCACCTGAAACGAACATTACAACAATTATTTTCCAGCACTTCCCCTATAAAAGAATGCGACATTACAATTTTGGATAACGCTTCAACTGATAACACTGGAAAAATTATTTCCCAATATCAAAAACAATACCCCAACTTAAAACATACTCGTCACAAAAAAAATATCGGAGGTAACGCAAATATCTGCAGAGCATTCGAATTAGGTGCTTCAAACAACAAAGAATATCTATGGGTTTTATGCGATGATGATTATTACGATTGGTCAAATTGGAATGAAGTAGAGCAAGCAATGAAAAACAAAGCTGATTGTATTGGGGTTGCTCGATATGGTATCTCCAACGACAATGACCTTAATGATAAAGCCCACCAACTATTCCAACTTACTTTTGTCCCTGCAGGAATTTATAAAACAAAAAATATCACCGATACAATTCTAACAAATATGTACGATACAATATATTCAATGTTCCAACATAGCGTTCTGGCAATCACACTTATCAATTCTCAAAAAAAAATAGAATTTCTAAAACACCCTATCGTAGAAAATGGTCTGCATATTGAAGACAAAAATCAACCCCAACCAAACTGCTCATATTATAGAGGCGCTAATGCTTCAGAAGTATTTTTTCGAAGAAAAGAACAATGTTGGATAATCGGATTTGCTAATATTATTAGATTATTAAACGACAAAAACTTACAAGAGAAATGTATCAAAACAGCAATCAACTATCAAGATATTCACGGAAATTGGAATAATTTTTATAATTGCCTCGCAGCAAATTACGGACAAAAAGCAGATATGTTCCATTACTTTTTAGAGGTTTTAGCCGTATTACCCCCAAAAAATAAAACAGCGCTCTTAAGAAAAAGCGAATACGAACTCCCTTTATATCAAATCGGACTAATTTCGCCCACTCAATACTGGTATTCTCAAAAAATAAAAAATTTAAAAAAAATAGCAAAAATAATTTTTTCTATTAAAAATACCCCCGATAAACAACACAAAGTTATCACCTTCTTAGGCCTAAAGCTTAAAATAAAAAAGCCCGAAAAACAACTTTTATAAATTAAAAAATCAAAAGGATTTCCCAAAATGACCTTAAAAGATAAACTACAAATCATTCTGATAACTTACAACAGAGAAGCCTATCTGAAACAAACATTACAACAATTATTTTCAAGCACCTCCCCCATAAAAGAATGCGACATTACAATTTTGGATAATGCTTCAACTGATGGTTCAACAGAGTTAATTGATAACTATTGCCATAAATTTAAAAATCTAACACATATTCGGCATCATGTAAATATTGGAGGAAATGCTAATATCTGCCGTGCATTTGAAATAGGATATTCATGTGGAAAAGAATATACCTGGGTATTGTGTGATGATGATACTTATGATTTTTCTTTCTTTCCAGCTATTAAAAAAGCTATCATAAGCAATAAATTTGATATAATATACACAAATAGATGCCTAAACATAGAGGCTCCACAAATCTCAAAAGGATATTTAGCATTTACAGCTGCTTTTTTGCCGGGATGCATTTATAAAACGAAGTGTATATCTTCTGATATTATTCAAAATATGTATGGGACAATACACACATGGTATCCCCAGTCTATTTTATCATTAGATATTTTGTATAACAAAAATGGACGATATTATTTTCCTGACGGAAATCTAATTATTCGCGGAAATATTACTGATGCAAACAAGAATGTAGCTTCTTTAACAAGAGGAATACATTTACTTCACCCAGATTTACAGCGTATGTTTTGGCATATAGGGTTTATAAAAGTAGCCCAGATTATTACTAATCCCAAAATACGCACAGAAGTCATTGAAACAGCTAATTTTAATGAATGCTATAACGAAACTTTTTATGATTACTTATACAGCATTATAAATTATAACATCTGTTGGAAAGAAAATTCTTTAAAAAACATCATGGACGTTTTATGCAACCTGAATATAAAACAACGTTTTTTATTTATTAAAGCATATTGTATCTATTTTACTAAAAAATTTCTATCTAAAGTGTTTTCCCTAAAAAACACCCCAGATAAACAACACAAAGTTATCACTTTCCTAGGCCTAAAGCTTAAAATCAAGCATAAGCCACGAAAAAAAGGATAACAACCATGCCCCTCCTCTCAATCTGCATACCAACTTATAATCGCGCAAAAACTTTACAAAAATCGCTTGAAACACTTGTAACGCAACAGGTTTTTCAAGACACTTGCGATGTAGAAATCATCATCTCGGATAACGCTTCAACCGATAACACCAAAGAAATCGCCTTAAGCTATACCGCCCAATACGGTGATAAAATCAAATATTTTTGCAACCCGCAAAATTTAAACGACGCAAATTTCGCTGTGGCACTCAAACGTGCAAGCGGAGAATTCTTAAAGCTCTCCAATGACACACTGCTCTACCAGCCCCAAATGCTGGAAAAATTTGTCGCTTTGATAAAAAAACATTCTCAAACCAAACCGGTTATATTTTTTTCAAACAATCCCAAACACGCACCGGAACAAACAACCTCATCATTAGATGAATTTGTAAAAACAGCCTCGTTTCAAATAACCTGGATCGGTGGTTTTGGAATCTGGAAATCAGATTTAGATAACTATTTCACTCTATTAAAAGAATACTCTCAAACGAAACTTCCGCAAGCGGCAACGCTGCTCAAAATGACGGCAGATAAAAAACAAGCCGTAATTTCAGGCGGTCTTTTTTGCTCACCGGCTTTCCCCTCGCTCAAAGGAGATTATAACCTTTCCGCGATATTTATAAAAAACTATTTGGCATTTTATGAAGAATACCTGCAAACAAAACAACTATCAAAAAAAATCTATGAACACGAAAAATGGCTCGTCTTAAAAAAACACGTCCTCCCGCGCCAATTTAACCTCAAACATCACTATCAATACGATAAATCTGATTTCTACCTTTACACAGCTCCCTACCATAAAAACCCGAAATTTTATTTTTTAATAGCCGTCACGCTCCTAAAAAAATTAAAATATACTCTAAAATATTTTATAAAAAAAACACTTGACAATCGAAACTAAAAGTATATTTTACACCTGATTTTTTAATTATTAATTTTTTAGTTATATGCTTGAATTTATTATTGGACAGCTGGGGTTTGGCTATTTCCCCTGCATCAAGGTAAATTTCAAGTTAGTGTGTTATCCTGAGTCCTGTCCCTATTCACAACTACTGCACCATTTGCCAAAAACAGTAGATTGTGAACCAAAGAGGACACTAAATCCGAACAGTGTCCTCAGGATACGCTCCCCGACTTGAAATCACAACAATTTTAATCAGTATTTTTAATACCACTCTAATATTGCCAAAAATGATTAAAATTGTTCGCAAAATGCCAATTTTGTTTTAGCACGGCCTGTTACAGCGCCGTGCTTTTTTTATTTAAAACAAAAAACACTCTCCCCTGTTTTACAAAAAATTAATTGACAAGAACAACTTAAAGTGATAGACTCACTCTCGAATTTGAATTATTTTGTTTAACTAAAATTATTTTTTATATGAAACCTTTTACGCGTTTTATAGGCGGACTGCTCTTTTTCTTCGGCGGTTGTTTCTTTGCTTTCGGTCTAATTCGGGTAGATGAAGCAAAAATATATCTGTTAATGACTATCGGCGGCGCCATAGCTTCGGTCATCGGCGCAATCATACAGTCAAAGTAACTCACCTTAAAAAAAGCCCTGACAAAGGGCTTTTATTTTTTTATCAGCGTGAATTTAACCTATTTTATTACCTATCCAACCTCAAAAACAGTTGACAAAAATCTCTTTTTGCCTTACCTGAAAAAGCAACTCTATTTTTGAAAGAAAGCAGATGAAACACGAACTTTTAGCCCCCGCAGGCAATATAGAAGCAGGATACGCCGCGCTCTACTACGGTGCAGACGCCGTTTATTTAGGCTTGACCAAGTTTTCAGCCCGCGCCGGCGCAGAAAACTTTACTTTTGATGAACTTGATGAGTTCACCGCCTACGCCCATTCGCTTAACCGGAAAGTCTTCGTCGCCCTAAACACGATTTTAACCGAAACTGAAATCAAAGAACTGCCCGAAGTCTTCGCCGGCTTAAAAAGATGTCGGGTGGACGCTCTGATTATTCAGGATTTAGGCGTGTTTTATTTAGCTAAAAAACTTATCCCTGAAATAGAGTTGCACGCCAGTACCCAAATGGCGGTGCATAACGCCGAGGGCGCACGCTTTCTATATAATTTGGGTTTCAAACGTGTCGTGCTTGCCCGCGAACTCACTAAAGCCGAGATTAATGCCATAGCCCTTGCCGTACCGGAGGTTGATTTGGAGGTCTTTGTTCATGGCGCCTTGTGTTATTCCTTCAGCGGCCAATGCCTGTTTTCAGCCTTGGAGTTCGGCAAAAGTGCTAACCGCGGCCGTTGCGCTTACCCCTGCCGCAGCGCCTATTTGGAAAAAACCGGCAACAACGAGGAAAGCTCTCACCTCTTCTCAATGAAAGATTTAGCCTTGGAAGAAGACGTTTTAAGCTTAAACGCCCTGTCGTTCAAAATTGAGGGACGCAAAAAATCTCCCCTCTACGTCGCCGCCGCCGTCAACTATTACCGCCATATCTTAGACGGTAAGAAAAAGAGTGAAATTGAAGCCGAAGACATCAAACAAATTTTCTCCCGCCCGTGGTGTAAATTTCATTTCAACGGCAAAAATAAAGACATCGTTGATAAATCCTTTGTCGGACACCGCGGTTTAAACATCGGCTCAATTGAAAACATTTATAAAAACAAACTCTGTTTTAAAACCAATCATCAAATCAGCCGTTATGACGGCCTGCAAATTGACGTCGCCGGCAAAGAGCAGCCTTTCGGCTTCAGTATACAGGAAATGTGTGTCAATAAAAAATCGGTCTTTACCGCCAAACCCTCTGACAAGGTCGAAATAGAACTTCCATCAGACCATCCGCGCTTAAATCTGAATGCGCCGGTTTATCTTGCCTCCTCAACTGCGGTCAAAGGCAAATACGCCTACACCAAACCAAAACCCAAAGAGTTTGTCAACAAAATCCCCCACCCCGTGCGTCTGGAGGTTTTAGAGGATAAAATCTGGGCCATGAGCAACACCTCGGCCGTCTGTGTCGAAGGCACGTTTGAAAAAGCCAAAGATCCGGCAAAGGTTCAAACCGCAATTCAAACCGCTTTTGCCAAAACCGGCACATCTGCCATTTCCTTTGCTGATATTGAAATTTCCAACCCCGAAGGGCTGTTTCTCCCCTTATCACACTTAAACGAGCTGCGCCGGAAATTAATCGAAGCCTTAGAGCTTGAAGCGCAAAACGCTCCCGCGCTTACTCTCCCGCAGCTGACGCCGTACCAAAACCAACAAAGGCCTCCCGAAACACTTGAGATAATAAAGGTTGAGCTAAACACCAACCCCGCCTCTTTTACCCCTGCAACACTCCGAAATGCTTGGTTTGCCTTACCGCAAATCTGTCGCAATACCAACAAGTTAAAACCCGTTATTGAATCACTTTATCAAGCCGGCGCCAGACATTTTGCCACCGAAAACTACTATGGTTTTGAAATCTTAAAAAGCTATCCCGATATAACCATCGGCGCCCTGAGCTTTATTTATGTCTTAAACAGCTACGCCGCAACCGCCCTAAAAGAGAATTTAGGTGCCGCTTGGGGAACGTTAGCGCTGGAAAGTTCACCTTTAAATATGGCGGAAGTCATCAAAGCTTCACCCTTAAAATTAGCCCAAGTCATAAACGGTTTCCCGCCGCTGTTTACCTCGGCCGTCTGCATACGTCAAAACACCTGCGCCGCCTGTGACCATTTGCCCAAAACTTATGACATCGCCAAAGCCGGCAAGCACTACAAAGGCGTCGCCAAAGACTGTATGGTACAGCTCTTTTCTAAAGAACCCTATCAACGTGACACACTACAAGGCGTCTGGGGCGTGATTGAATCTTACTAGCGGTTGTCTTTCAAATACGGCGAACGAATATGCTCTAAATGGCTGATAAGCTCATCATAGGCCGTCGGCGCGTTCTTTTTAAGCCAGAGAAAAACAAGCCTCCTCGGCTCCTGTACGTTAAGCCGCTCGGTAAACGTCCGCATTTTCAAAAACGGTGCCTGATACTTGGAAAGTAACGTCAGCGGATAGCAGTTTTTATCATTAAGCGGCAAATAAGAAAGCTTGTCATAAGCCAGATACGCCGCACTCTTATACCCCTTCCCCTCAAAATACGCCGTAAACGGCACTTCATAGCGATAAGCCACCGTTAA
The DNA here is from genome assembly GCA_017621635.1 of Alphaproteobacteria bacterium. Classification (GTDB taxonomy): domain Bacteria; phylum Pseudomonadota; class Alphaproteobacteria; order RF32; family CAG-239; genus CAG-267. The sequence goes on from JAGASU010000077.1 coordinate 24,083, forward strand.
GCCGTCTTTTTCTTGTTTTACCGCATTAAGATACCCGGCAAAATCCGTATCGTCATAAACCTTAGACGTTAAAATCAAAAAATAACTCTGCAAATGATACGTTCCGTCTTGATTGGCGCTAATGCCGAAAAAGTCCGCTCCGCTGTCCTTGGCCGCCGTAAAAACCGGCTCCAAGCTCTCGGCCACCGCAAGCACGGAATCATTTGCCAAAACAAGCAGTGGTTTTGAACCGTCCTTTGCTTGTTCCTCTCCGCTCCAGCCGTTTTCTTTAAGCCAGTTAAACCCTCTTTTATACGACCCCCAGTCATATTCTCCGTGGCGTTTTGCCAGCAAATGCGTCACATAAGGCTTAAGCTTCCCGATCTCGCTTTTTTTTATTTGATTATCGGTCACATAAACAATATTCGGCGCCTCTTTTTTTAATTTTTTAAGCAAACTTAACACATAATCAGGCACTGTCCCGTCTTGAGAATAAGCCGCAAAAACCACCGCATTGGAAGAGACTTTCAGCGCCGCAAAATCCGCCTCAACCTCAACCGGCCGATACTGTTCCGCAAAAAACAGCACCGTCAGATTAACAATCGCCAAAAACGGAATAATATTCTTTTTAAGATAACTTAACAACGCTTTCCTCCCCCTTTATTGCTTGATTTCTGCCATAATTTCCTCATAGCGCTCAGGATATCGTTCTTTAATCAGCTCTAACAGCGCCTTTTTATCTTCCATAATCGCTAAATTATTTGTAAACGTCCGCCGTTTCAAAAACTCATGCCCGAAATCCCTGATCATCGTCAGCGGATAAGAGTTTTTATCCCCCAGTTCAAGAAATGAAAGCTTTTGATAAGGCATATAGCTGTCCCACTTATACCCCAGACTTTCCAACCTCGGCGTCAGTGCCGTTTCATAAAGCTGGATATAATAACTTGAATACGCCTGATGTTGTACGCTATTTAAAAAAGCCGCAAACGCCCGTGAGCAGATGACCTTTTTTCGAAACACCATAAAATAGCTCTGCACATGTGGGTTAAACGCCGTATTTTGCAAATCTCCCCAAAAATCAAGCTCTTTGCGCCCCGCCATTTTCTTAAACATCGGCTCAAAACTGCCGCTAAGCGGCGCATAACACGAGTCATTGGCAAACACCAACTCATCAATCTTATCCAAATATCCGTTTTCTTTAAGCCAGTTAAACCCTCTTTTATACGATCCCCAGTCATATTCATTATGCCGTTTATGCTCAGTATAAAGCACAAGCCCGTCAAGTTTTTTTTCTTCCCCCTCTTTTAAGGTAGAATCCGCAATATAAATCACGCAGGAAGGTGCAATCTCATTAAGTGCTTTAAGGTAGCTTAAAACATATCCGGCAATTCTCCCCTCCGCATTATATCCCGCAAAAACAACGCAGCGCTTTGGCGCTTTTTCCCAAGCCAAAGCCACTATAAGCAAAACAAGCCCGATCCCGAAACCGAGCCACCCATAAAAACGCCGCCGTTGTTTTTCCATAAAAAAACTCCCCGTTAATCTATAACGGGGAGTATGCTGCTTTTTTTCTTATTCCGCAACTAAAACCTGACGGCGGCTGTGCATAGCTTCATCAATAAAATCAAGCTGTTCCTGCACCATCGGATTATCGGCAAATTTTGTCCGCGCCGTTTTAACCCTTTCCTCAAACGTGCCGTCGTTTGATTTAAACAAATACATATACGCTCTGACCACGGATTTAACCGTATGCTCGTCATAACCGCTTCTTTTCATTCCCACTTGGTTAAGCCCGCGCAAAGAACCTCTGTCACCGGTCACCATACCAAACGGAATAACATCGCGCCCGACACCGGTCATACCGCCGATCATCGCCTTGCGCCCGATACGCACAAACTGATGCACCGCCGAGTTACCACCCAAAATCACACCATCGCCCAAGCGTACATGTCCGCCGATAACCGCGTTGTTGGTCATAATCACATTATCGCCGACCACACAGTCATGCGCAATATGCGAGTTAACCATAAACATACCGTTAGAACCCACTCTGGTTGTCAGCACTTCCGGTGTTTCGCCGTGAACCGAGGTCTGCCCTTTCGGTGTACCGGCATGCATCGTCACATTTTCACGGATAACGTTGTTATCGCCGATAAACAATCTTGCGCCTTCCTGAAATTCATTGCCATGGTCTTGCGGACCGCCGCCCAGACAAGCCCC
>JAGASU010000078.1 GCA_017621635.1 Alphaproteobacteria bacterium
GTGTTTCTTTGGCGATACGTTTACGTTTTTCTTCAGGACAGAAATGAAGCGTGCGGATATTGTGCAGACGGTCGGCCAGCTTGATGAGCAAAACACGAATATCATCAGACATTGCCAGCAAGAGTTTTCTAAAGTTTTCCGCCTGTTTGCTGGAACCGGATTTTTGCTCGATAATAGCTAACTTCGTCACTCCGTCAACAATTGCCGCAACTTGAGGATTAAACAGATTTTTGATTTCTTCCAAAGTGGTATCGGTATCTTCAACGGTATCATGCAGGAGACCGGCGATAATAGAATTGCAGTCTAAACGAAATTTGGTTAAAATGCCGGCAACCTCTATCGGATGGGAATAATACGGATCACCTGAGGTGCGTAGCTGCGCCCCGTGTTTTTTCATGGCAAAAACGTAAGCCCTGTTTAATGCATCTTCATCTGCATTCGGATCATAAGATTTAACTAAATCAACTAATTCATACTGCCTTAACATATGCCCTCTTTTTATACTGACATTCTATATCTTATTGCAAAATTAAAAAAAAGCAAGATCTGTTTTAGCACATCTTGCTTTACGAATCTTTAATTTTATAAAAAAATTATTCTTCTAAACCGTCCATATCGTCAGAAAAATCATCTTTAACATCTAAAAGCTCATCATCCAGATCAGCATCATCTAAAGAGATATCATCTGTTTCGATATCAAGCGTTTCACCGTTGCTGTCTTCTATTTGCATACTTTCAGCCAAAGCGGCATCAAGAATCGTATCTCCGTCAAACTGACTGTCTAAACCGGAAAGTTCTTTTTCGGCAGCTAAAATTTCAAGTTCTTCTTCTTCAGGTTCTTCAACCTCAACATATTTTTGCAAGCCCATAACGAGAGATTTCTGCAATTCTTCAATATCTGCCAGATTATCAGCTATTTCCCTTAGGGCGACAACAGAATTTTTATCATTATCGCGTTCAACCTTTATCGGCGAACCGGCAGCAATATCTTTTGCCCTTTGTGCCGCAACCAAGAGGAGTTCGTAGCGGTTAGGAATTTTTTCTACACAGTCTTCAACTGTTACACGAGCCATTTTTTTACCCTTTTCATTAGAAATTTACGCTTTAGAGAAGTTTATACATAACATCTTGCGCAAATGCAACTGTTTTTTTTCAAAAAATTTAATAAATTATCGGAGCGGTTAACATAATGCCTTTAATTTTTGTGAATTTTTCAAAAAGCGTTTTTTGGAAAGGCTGTACGGTTTTAACATCTTCTGCAAGAACGGCATACATTTTTATAAAAGCTTCCGAGGTTTGATACATTTCATCTCGCCATTTTTTAGGAAGTTTTTCAAGATAATCATCATAATAGCCGTTACGATGGAATTTGAGCGCATAAGCCATACTTAAGCTTGCCTTGCCGGCTCGGAAGCCTTTAATGGTTTTATCACAGGTATACGCCCATTCCTCGGGAGTAAAACCTTGCTTAGATACCACTTTTGAAAAATCATAATAAAGACCGGCAAAACGTGTTTTTAAAACCAGACGCTGACAAGGGTTGACTATGTCTTTGAGGGTATTCTGACTTAAAGCCGTCCCCTGCTCTGCCTCCCAGAAATCCAACATCATTTCTGCCGAAATTAATTTTGAATAATTACGCATATCATCTTTCATTCCCCATTCCATAACCTCATCAATCGTATCAACAAAGGCGGCGACATCTTTTGCGGTCAAAGGAGAAGTCAGGGTCGGGCTTAATGTTCTTAAATCAGCAGACAGAGAAGCGCTTTTCTTTTTCAAGGCAGAGGCGTTTTGTTTTTGCGCCGTCGGAGCGGGAGCATTTATTTTTTCTTTTAAGAAATCAGGAAGTTCGATTTGCACACGTGGCTTTTTTACCCTTGTTATTTGCGGTTTGTCGGCGTCTTCTGGCTTTTTTTTATCCCAAATCTCCGGCATTAAGAGAAAATAGAGTGACGGAGACATAAATTCGAGATTTTCCACAGCTTTGAAACGTTCGGCGATATCTTCGGGAAATTTGTTTTTTGTTTCTTTTATACCGGGCAGATTTAAGATTTTTTCCGACATTCCGGGGACTTCGTGAAGCATCGGACCGATATATTGATACGCTTCTTTCGGAAGCCAGCTTATTACTTCGAGCAAATCATCTTCATAACTGCTTTTCAACCGGCCTTCGCTTAAGCCGTAAAATTTAATTATCCGGCTGAATTCTTTATTAAAGGAGGTTCCCATTCTGGTTCGGGAAATATAGCCGCGGTCATACACCTGATAGGAGCGGTCAAGTTTTTTTATATATTCGTCAATATCGGGGAGGTCTGCTTTCATATCCACTTTAAAATACGGGGCAAAATCCGCAGCGTTTGCCAAAACTTCAGATGAAAACAAAACTATACTTAAAATAACGCAAACAAATTTGTACATAGAGCTTATATCCTTTTATTTTAATATAGGATAAATCTAAAAATTTAAAAAAACGTTATACTTGCATTTTAAAACAAAGTGGGTTATGGTTTTTAAAAATTTTATTTAAGGAGCAAAAAAATGATTTGGACAGATGAGGCGGTTGAAGAACTTAAAAGAATGTGGGATCGCGGTATGACTACCGGACAGATTGCCAAGGCCTTGAACGTTACGAAAAATTCCATTATCGGCAAGGTTCACCGTTTATGCCTGACGGCGCGCCCCTCACCGATTAAAAAAGTTCCGGCAAAGAAAGCTCCGGCAGCCAAAAAGGAAAGCAGCAAACCGGTTAAAGAGTCACGCAAGACTTCCGTTGCCGCTCCCGTTACAAAAAAAGAAGAAAAAAATACTCCCCAGACAGCTTCTTTTGTTGAGGAAACAAATATACCTTTGGTTAAACTTGATAACCACACCTGTCGTTGGCCTTTAGGCGATCCGAGAGATGATGATTTTTGTTTTTGCGGCAAAAAAGTTAAAACAGGACAGACCTATTGCGAAGAACACTCTGCCGTTGCTTATGTTAAAGCCGGACGCAAAATTTAAAATAACGAACTTTAATAGGCGTTTCTTTATGTTGTAAAGAGCGCCTTTTTTATATGTGATCAGATGTATAGCGAGAAATTTTTAAAATTTATTGAGATGTGGCAAAAAGAGTTCGCCATTGAGCGGACGATTGATGAAAAAGTGTGCTTGGATAAAGACGGCAATCCTATTCCATGGTATACTTATCCGGCGATTGAGTATTTGTCGCAGTTTGACTATTCGGATAAAGAGGTATTTGAGTTCGGGTGCGGTAATTCCTCGCTATTTTGGGCGGAGCGTGCTAAACAAGTCACCAGTATTGAAGATAATCCGCAATGGTTTGAAAAATGGCAACAAGAATTTCAAAAAGACAATCTTGACATTCGCTGGCGCGATGAGGGAGAGGGTTACTTTAACGCCATTTTTGAAGATGAAAAGAAATATGACGTTATCATTGTTGACGGCAAAAGACGAGCTGATTGCGCCAGAACAGCGCTTGAAAAACTTAATGACGGCGGAATGATTATTTTAGACGACAGCGATAGAATCAACACCAGCCAAGAATATGTAGAAGCAGTTAACAACTTAAAAAAAGGCAATTTAATTCAGGTTGATTTTTATGGCTTTTGCCCGATGAACAATTACACAAAAACAACGTCGCTTTTTTTAAGCCGAGATTTTAATTTTAAGTCGCAATACATCATCCAACCGATTAACGGGCTTGGGAATCTATGGGGAATGGGACGCAAGCATAGGAAAGAATTTTATAAAGCGAATCGGTAATTTTTTTATTGCTTTTAACTTTGATTTGCGGTATACTTGATTTTAGAAATTTTATTATTAATTTAAAAAAATATTATTATGAAAAAATTAGATCATGTTTTAGGGTTCTTTCTTACCCTGTGTGAGATGTTAATTGAGGCTATCGTGCCGTTGTTTGACTTCTTGTGTCTGATTATTTCTGCCGCTTTGACAATGGCTCTGGTTATTGGTATCGTATCAATTGTTAAGTTGGATACGGCATCAGATGTTGTAGCTCAGCTTGGAATCTGCACTGCCATTGCATTTATTTTGGGTGTCGGATATTGGTTGATTGCAAGAGTCTTCCGTATTCACACCAAAGATCTTTTGTTTTTTGTAACAGCTGGTTTTTATGGCGGTTATTACAGTTGCTGTATAGCTTATGCTTGTGTTCTTATTAGCAACTATACCACTGATGAACTTACCGGTGTTAGAGTTCTCATCGGCCTAGCCCTTACAGCAACTTTGGCATTTTGCCCTCAAGCGGTCAAAAAATTAAAAAGAAGATAACACCTTTAATAACTCCCTGTTTACACAAACGGGGAGTTTTTTGTTTACTTTAGTTTTTGGGCAATTTTTCGGGCTATATTCTCATAAGCTTTCGCATACGGACTATCCGGCGCACTTTGGACAATCGGCGTGCCGGAATCGGCATTTGACCTGATGTCATAATGAAGCGGAATTTCACCTAAAAAGTCTATTCCATACTTTTGTGCTGTTTTTTCTGCACCGGCATGGCCAAAAATCTCTGCCCGATGGCCGCATTTTTCACAAATATAATAACTCATATTTTCAATCACGCCCAACACGGGAACGCCGATTTTGTTAAACAAATTAATTCCCTTTATCGCGTCAATCAAAGCTATATCCTGCGGGGTGGAGACGATAACCGCACCGGAAAAATCTATTTTTTGGGACATTGTGATTTGAATATCGCCTGTTCCGGGGGGCATATCTATCACCATCACGTCAATTTCTCCCCAGTTGGTTTGCGTAAGGAGCTGTTCTATGGCGCCACAAGCCTTGGCACCGCGCCAAATCAACGCGGTATCATCTGAAATCATACTGCCGATTGACATGGATTTTATGGAGCATTCCATAAACGGCTCAAAGGTTTTGCCGTCATATGATACCGGCGGGGTTTTGCCATAGCCTAACATCATCGGGACTGAGGGGCCATATATATCCGCGTCAAACAATGCTACCTTCAAGTTAAGATTTGCCAAGGCCAAAGCCAAATTTACCGAAGTTGTCGACTTGCCGACACCCCCTTTGCCGGAGGCCACGGCAATGATATGCTTTACACCTTTAACCCGCCATTTACTTGGCAGGTTTTCAGCCTCTTTTTTTTGGCTGACAAAAACCACGCTGACTTTTTTATCCGGATTTATTTGTGTGAGTTCTTGTTTTAAGGCTTCTGCCAGCGCTTCATCTTCCTTAGCGTTTAGGGTTATAATCAGGCGTGAACCTAAAACCTTTAAGGCGGATATTTCTTGTGGTTTAAAGTATTTTGCTATAACCTTTTGGTTATCTTCCGGTGTTGTCATAACTTTTTCCCTAATGTGGATATAATTTATTCAATATTGTTTTTATACAAGCTTTGTATTATTTTTCCAGTATAAAATGTATTTGATAAAACAAAGAGGTTTCTTTTTATGGTTAAACAGATTAATCCGTGGGATACATCCGATGACACGGCGTCCGAGAAAACAAAGATTATTGATTTCGGTGCCAAGATTTCTAAAATGCAAAAATCCAAGAACGATTTTGACGGCTTTTATAAGATTATTTTAGCCGCGGTGTTGTTTTTGTGGCTGATTTCCGGCTTTTATCAGGTTCAGCCGAGTGAACAAGGCGTTGTGCTGAGGTTAGGAAAATATGCCAAAACAACCGACGCGGGGTTGCATTATCACCTTCCCTACCCGTTTGAGCAAGTATATATTGTTGATGTCAGCAAAGAGAGAAGCCTTAATTTGGGCGTTAGCGAGAATGAATACGGCGGGCGCAATACCATCAACGAGTTTACGGAAAGCCATATGCTGACCGGAGATGAAAATATTGTCGACATCAACTTGACAGTGGTTTGGAACATTAAAGACGCGAAAGACTTTTTGTTTAAGACAAGGACCCCCGAATCGACGGTTAAAGTGGCGGCGCAGTCAGTTTTAAGAGAGATTATCGGCCAATCTAAAATGGAAGACGTGATTACGGGCGACCGCGATAAAATTGAAAACGATACGAAAAAAGAATTACAGACGCTGCTTGACGGCTTTCAAACCGGCGTTAATATTGTGCGTGTTAAATTACAGAAAGCGGATCCGCCGAAGCAGGTTGTCGACGCGTTTAACGAAGTTCAAAGAGCGAAAACCGACGCCGAGCGGTTTAAGAACGAAGCGGAAGCTTATGCTAATGAGGTTTTGCCTAAGGCTGAAGGCGAGGCTATTAAACGCAAACAGGAAGCCGAAGCCTATAAACAGGCGGTTATCAGCAAGGCCGAGGGTGAAGCAAAACGTTTTGCTTTAATTCACGAAGCGTACAGAAGCGGCAGAATTGTGACAGCCAAGAGGCTTTATTTGGAAACAATGGAAGACGTGCTTAAAAAAACCAAAAAGGTTATTATGGAACCCGGACAAAAGAGTTCCAATATGATGCCGATTTTGCCCCTTAAATAAGAAAAACGGAGTTTTTATGATGAAAAAAAATATGCAATTTATGTTAATCGGCGCGCTTGTTTTGGTTATTGCCTTAGCGCAGTCGGTTTATATCGTGCAACAACCCGAGCAGGCGATTGTTTTGCAATTCGGCAATCCGGTTCGTCTGGTGCAGGAACCGGGGCTTAAATTTAAAATTCCGTTTATTCAAAATGTTGTTTTTTATGACAAACGGTTGCTTAATTTGGAACCACCGGCACAAGAAGTTGTCTTAAAAGACAAAAAGAGACTCGATGTTGACACTTTTTCCCGTTATCGGATTGTTGAACCGCTGACATTTTATAAGACGGTGCGCAATGAATATCAGGCGCAAAACCGCTTGCAGGAAATTGTTAACTCTTCGGCCAGAAACGTGTTGGCGACATTCACCTTAAAAGAACTTCTTTCGGAAAAGAGAACCGAAATTATGAAAAAAATCAGCGACGCGGTGAAAAATGATGCGGCACAGTTAGGGGTTGAGGTGGCCGATGTCAGAATCCGCAGGGCGGATTTGCCGATTCAGGTATCGCAAGCTATTAATGACAGAATGAAGACTGAACGTATCAGAGAAGCTAAAGGCTATCGTGCAGACGGTGAGAAGACGGCACAGGAAATCCGCGCGACGGCGGACAAAACTGCTACGATCACTATTGCAACTGCGGAGAAAGAAGCACAAAAAATCAAAGGCGACGGCGATAAGAAGGCTACTGAAATTTGGACGAACGCTACAAATGCCGACCCAGAGTTTTATGCATTTTACCGCTCTTTAGAAGCTTATCGGAATTCTTTTGATGAAGAAACATCAATGGTTTTAGCTCCTGAAGGCGAATTTTTTAACTATTTCGGACGGTCTTTAAAGTAGGGTAATATGCGCGTTTTTGTTATTGCTTTTATGGCATTGTTTTTATCGAAGCCGGTTTGGGCGCAGGTTTCTTCTTATGCAGATATAGTGGAAGAAGTTATGCCGTCGGTGGTTAACATTTCCACGGAAAAAGAAGTTAATGAAACACAAGACAGCGAGATTGACAACCTGATGCTTGCGCCAGACCTTAAAGGCAGAGAGTCGCTCGGTTCCGGTTTTTTTATCAGCAAAAACGGACATATTTTAACCAATTATCATGTTATTAAAGGCGCTAAAAAAATTTCGGTTATTACGAATGACGGCAAAACTTTTGAGGCGAAAACGGCAGGCGTTGATACAAGGAGCGATTTGGCAGTTTTAAAAATAGATAAAGGTAAAACACCATTTAAGGCGGTTGTTTTCGGCAATGCCGATGAGGCAAGAATCGGTGACATTATTTTAGCTTTCGGGAATCCGTATGGCTTGGGGATTAGCGTTTCTTCGGGAATTATCTCCGCAAAATCAAGGAATATCGGGGCTTCCGGCTTGGCTTATTTACAAACGGACGCAGCTATTAACCAAGGAAATTCCGGCGGACCGATGTTTAATCTTGATGGCGAAGTTATCGGAGTTAATTCGGCTGTTTTTGCTTCTTACGGCGCAAACGGCGTAGGATTTTCTTTACCGTCAAATATCGCAGCGTGGGTTGCCACGCAACTTATGGACAACGGTAAAGTTAAGCGCGGGTGGCTCGGAATGAGCGTTGCCAACGGGATTGACCAATATACGGAAACACCGGGGTTTGTGATTACCGAGATTAATGAAGAGTCTAACGCCTACAAAGAAGGATTGCGGGTTGGCGATATTATCACGAAATATAATGATTTGCCGGCGGATGATTTAGACGCCTTTTATCGTTTTACGGAAATGTTGGAACCAGGACAGGCGCTTCGCTTAAAAACGCTCAGTTTCGGTGAAGAAATCAGAAACGTTATACGCATTCAGGAAATGCCGGCGAATGTTCTTAATATCGTATCTCATAAAGCGTTGATTGAAAACAGCAAAAACGCTTATACAGATGAAGATGACGGTGTTTCTTATCTGCCGGAGCTTAATCTGGCCGTTAAGGAAGCGACACCGCGCGGGCTGATGATTGTCAAGCTTGAGAAAAAATCTTTGCTTTACGGTAAAGGGATTAAGGAAGGCGACATCATTTTAGAAGCAAACAGAAACGATATTTATACTGTCAATAACCTGAAAGACAGCCTTCAAGAAGCGCTTTTGGACGAAGAACGATCAGTTTCTTTATTAATACAGGGAACACAAAACACTTTTTACACAACCTTTGAACCGGTGGCCTTTGATGACAAGGATTGATTTTTACCATTTGCAGAAAACTTCTTTGGAGCAAGTTTTACCTAAGCTTGCCGAGAAAGCTTATGCGACCAAAAAAAGAATAAAAATTTTAGTCGGAACGGAAGAACGGGTTGAGTTTATTAATTCGCTTTTATGGACTTACAGCGAAGAGTCTTTTTTGCCACACGGCAGTAAAAAAGACGGCTTTGTTGAAGACCAGCCGATTTTTATCTCTGCAAGTGAAGAAAATGAAAACGGGGCGGCGCTTTTGATTTTGGTTGACGGCGCGGAACCGGAAGTTTCCAAGCTAAATGATTTTGAGCGGGTGTTAAACATTTTTGACGGTAACAATGAAGCGGCGCTTAATAATGCGCGCACTTATTGGAAAGAGATTAAAACGCAGGGTTTTGAGCTTCATTATTGGCAGCAAAATATGAACGGCAGTTTTGAACAAAAAGTTTGATTTATATTTAAGCTTGCGCCAACAAAAACCGGATACACTGACGTATATCCGGTTTTTAAGCAAGTTGCAAAAATTCTTGTTGGTTGAGAATTACTCCCGCCCCTGACTTTTGTTCATAGCCACAGCCTGAGTCTGGGTTTGAGCTTTGGCTTGTTTTTCACTTTGAGCCTTGGTTGCTATATGTTCACTCAAGTTGCCCAATGCCCCGCGATCCGCTTCACGACCAAATATAGGCGACCTCAAAGAAGCCATACGGTCAAATGTCGGAGAGTCCGGCGTTATCCCATTTTTTATCATTACTTGTGATAATGCTTTAAATTCAGCCTCAGCCATAGCTTTGGCAACATCTGTATTACCACCATACATTCTGATATATTTATTGCTTACATTAACTGCAAACTGATCAATTTTATCTTTATATTCATCTTTGTTCCAAGCGGCCGGAAGACGGGACGTTTCTATCGTATTATCGCTGGTATATCTTATGGTCGGACCTGCAACACTATTTATCTCGGGGCAGTTAATTTCACTGTCTTTACAAGCTTTTTGATATTGAGATAAGAAGAATGCACTGCTTCCTTTCGCAATTCCTTCGCTACTGTTATATAGTGTGTTAAATTCCTGATTAGCCCTGTTTTTGAGTAATTCTTCTTTAGAAATCGGCTCTTTTTCCTTAGGAGTTTCTTTGGCGATGACTTCTTTTGCTTTAAGGACTTCCCCCTCAGCTTCCGCGTTGCCCCGAACATCAAATGAACCGAGTGCAGTTGTTGACCTATCAAGATCTTCTTTTTCCGGAAGCACCAGATCATCTCTGTAAATCTCAGGCGCGGTAAATGATACACTTGCTTTTATACGAGCTATCTCTGCGTCTTCTAACATTTGCGCTTTGGTTCTTTTTCTTTTATTATCATTACTCATAATCTTTCTCCTAATAAGACGGTATATGGTTAATTGTACATCTTTTTACGACGACTGTCAACTTTTTTTATTTTACTTAAAATTCAATAACTTACATATTTGAAATCAGCTAAAAACAAAGATATGTTTCTATTTGGCATTTTTTGAGAACTAAAAATTTTGTATTATTTGTTTTAAGACTAATCTATCCGCACAATATTAAATATAGCTTGCACTTTTAGAAAAGGTGTGACATTATTTTTTTATTAAAATTACTTTTTTAGGGACGGATTGATTATGTCTGATTTAAGCATTGCAAACAACAGTTTGAAATATGATGATTTAAAACACGCGGTTGAAACCATTGACAGAGAAGTCGAAACTTTGGAAATTCTGAAAAACAGCTTTGACGAAACGCTTTCCCAAGCGCTTGATTTGTTGCAAAATGCCAAAGGCCGCATTATTGTTACCGGAATGGGCAAATCCGGACATATTGCCAGAAAAATGGCGGCTACGTTTGCCTCAACCGGCACGGTATCGTTTTTTGTTCATCCGGCAGAGGCCAGCCATGGCGATTTGGGAATGATTGCCGATGATGATGTTATCATTGCTATTTCTTACAGCGGCGAATCGAAAGAACTTTCTGATATTTTGATGTATGCCAAACGGCACAATATCCCTTTGATTGCGATTACGAAAAACCCTGAAAGCGCTTTAGGTAAAAATTCGTCTTTGGTTTTAAAACTTCCTGATAACGGTGAAGCCTGCCCGCTCGGTTTAGCGCCGACTTCTTCAACCACGGCGACAATTGTTTTGGGAGATGTTCTTGCAGTTGATTTGATGGAAAGAAGAGGTTTTTCCGCGGCAGATTTCCGCCAACGTCATCCGGGAGGCAAACTCGGGGCGATTTTGTGCAAAGTAGCTGACATTATGCATAAGGATAAAGAAATTCCATTGCTTAAAGAAACCGCTGATATGCAGGAAGCATTGTTGGTTATGAGTGAGAAAATGCTTGGTTGCGTTGGGATTGTTGATGACAACGGCTGCCTGACGGGAATTATTACCGATGGTGACTTAAGACGTTGGATGTCGCCTAATCTCATTACGGAAAAAGTGGTTAACGTTATGACGAAAAACCCGAAAGTTATCGGACCGGAAGCTTTGATTGTTGACGCAGTGAATATGATGAACAACACAGGAAGAGGCATTACCAACTTATTTGTGGTTGAAAACAAAAAGCCGGTCGGTGTTATCCATATCCATGACTGCTTAAAAGCCGGAGTTGCATAGCCTTGTTTGAAACACAAAAAATAGACAGTTTTTTCAGCGGCGAAAAAAACCTCTTAGACGAGGAAGAAAAAATTTATATCAGCCGGCGGATGAAAGTGGTGCGCTTTTTTAAGTTGTTTTTGCCCTGCTTAACCGCCCTTTTGCTGGGAACGGGGATTGTTTTGTTTGACTTTGACGCGACAAGCGACTCGCCTGTATCTTTAGCGGAGGAAGAAAAACTTTATTTTGAAAAGTTCAGAATGAAAAACACCGTCTTTGAGATTACGGAGAAAGATAATCAATTCAGTGTTTTAAAAGCTCACGTTGTTGAAGAGGCAAATCCGGGTACGAAAGTATATGATTTGACACATCCTGACGCCAAAACTTATGACAAAGGAAAAGTTATTACATTAGAGGCCAAACACGGTGTTTATACTCAGGAAACTCAGGTTTTGGATTTAAAACCCCAAGTTGTTGCTAACTATAATAAACAAATGACGATTAGAACCAACAGTGCGACTTATAACTTTGCAACCGAGTTTGGTTTTGGCAATGAAAAAGTTACGGGGGAAGGCGAAAAAGGCTCTTTTGAGGCGGATAAATTTACGTTTGATAAAAATATGGGGCAGATGACCTTGATTGAAAACGTTTATCTTAAAAGCGGAGAGATTGAGCTGGAGACCCCAAAGCAGGCAACACTGTTTTTAAATGACAACAAATTTATCGCCACCAATGCGACTGTAAAAAAAGGCGCTGACACGGTTAAAGGCGATACGCTGACAGCCTTTTTCAAAGATATGAAAAGTTTTGAAATCAGCAAAGCGTTAAGCAAGGGCAACACTCAGGTTTATTCTGGTGGTAAAACCGCTTATGCCGATGAGGGGGAATATGACGCCAAGAGCGGTTGGGTCAAGCTGTTTAACAACGTCAAAATTATTGATAAAAGCGGTTACACGGCCATTGCGCAAAACGGGGTTTATGATTTGATTAAAAAGACGTTCACTCTCACGGGAAATGTCAAAATTACAAAAGGAACAAGCACCATTACGGCACCTAAGGTTACTTATTTTCAAACTAAAGACGAGTTTTATTTTTATGATGACGTGAAGGTGACGCAAGAGGACGGTACTGCCGCGGCAAAACGAGGGGTTTTCTTTGTAAAGAAAAATATTGCGGAACTTTATGATAACGTGGTTATCACGAAAAACGGCAATATAGTCAGAGGGGATAAGGCCGTTTCTGATTTTAACACATCTAAAAGCAGGCTTATCGCCAAAGACGGCGGCAGAATTTCAGGCAAGCTTTTTGAGCATACATTTAAGAAAGAATCAAAGGGTAAATAATATGGTTTGCAATTCAAACATTAAAGATTCGGTTTTAGAAGTTTTTAACATCGGCAAAAGATATAAAAACAGAAGTGTTTTGCGCAATGTTTCACTAAATGTCCGCCGCGGCGAGGCTGTCGGCTTGCTCGGACCGAACGGGGCCGGTAAGACGACTTGTTTTTATTGCGTAACCGGATTGATTACCCCTGATTACGGAGATGTTCATATTGACGGACAAGATATTACTTATATGCCGATGTATAAACGGGCGCGAATGGGAATCGGTTATTTGCCGCAAGAAGCCTCGATTTTCCGCAATTTAAGCGTTGAAGACAATATTAAAGCCGTTTTGGAGATTGTTGTTGAGAATAAAGAGAAGCGTGAACAAATGCTTGAAGAACTGTTAAATGAGTTTTCTATTGCGCATTTAAGAAAATCTCCGTCTATTGCTTTATCGGGCGGTGAGCGCAGAAGGCTAGAAATTGCCCGCGCGCTTGCCGGTCAGCCTAATTATATCCTGCTTGACGAACCACTGGCGGGAATCGACCCGATTGCCGTGGGAGAAATCAGAGAGTTGGTTTCACAACTTAAAAACAGGGGATTAGGTGTTCTTATTACCGACCACAATGTACGAGAGACCTTGGATATCATTGACAGAGCGTATATTTTACATGGCGGATCGGTTTTAATGGAAGGAAGACCGGAGGAGATTGTCGCTTCCGAAGAGGTCAGAAAAGTTTATCTTGGTGAGAATTTTTCAATTTAGAGAGGCTTTTTTATTGACTTTTCAGATGTTCGGGATATGATTTTAACACAATAACAAAACAATTGAAGGGATATGAGATGAAAGTTACATTATCAGGCAAACAAGTTGACATCAGCGATAAATTGCGCAAACACGTTGAAGAAGCAACAGATGCTTCGGTTTCAAAATATTTCAGCGCGCCTATCAGCTGTTCGGTTGCCTTTTCTAAGGAAGGGGAAGATTTCAGCGCGGAAATTACAGTTCATCCGGCTAAAAATATTGTTTTAAAGGGAACAGGATCGGCTGCCGACCCCTATTCCGCATTTGATAATGCCAACGAACACATTGCAACTCGTTTGCGCCGCCACAAAACAAAACTCAGCGCTCACAAGAGCAAGGTCGGTCTGGCTGAACTTGCTTATGCTGCGGTTTTGCCGTTGGTTGAGCAGGATGAGGAAATTGATGTAAACGAAAATGCTCCTCTGACGATTGCCGAAACGGATGCCAACATTCCGGTTTGCACTGTCAGCGAAGCTGTTATGTTTATGGATTTGAGCAATGAAGGCGCTTTGATGTTTAGAAACAGCGCCAACAACCATATCAGCATGGTATACCGCCGCAAAGACGGCAATATCGGTTGGGTGGAGCCTAAAACTGACAACTAATTTTTTAAGGATAACACTATGAATATTGCAGACATTATTTCTAAAGACGCGGTATTGGACAATGTTCAAGCGGCGAGCAAAAGAGAACTGGTTCAGCTTTTGTCTGAACGGATTTCGGCTCTTTTAAATTTAGATGAACGCGTTATTTTTGATGCGGTTTGGGAGCGTGAAAATTTAGGTTCTACCGGCTATGGCGACGGCGTTGCTTTTCCGCACGCAAGAATCGAAGGCTTGGAGAAAGTCTGCGGTATGTTTGCCCGTCTGGATGAACCGGTTGATTTTGATTCGCTTGATGGAAAACCGGTTGATTTGGTGTTTATGCTTATCAGTCCGGAAAACAGCGGTGCTGACCATTTAACAGCGTTAGCGGCTCTTTCGAGAATTTTAAAGACGGAAGGCAGTTGCGAAAAATTGCGCAAAGCGCGTTCTTGCGATGAAATTTATGCCATTTTGAACGCATAGTGTTTGACATAATTATTTAAGGGAGCTTTTGCTCCCTTTTTTTGTATGCGAGCAAGTTATAAAAAACAGTTTGCCAAACATAAAAACCAAGTTATATATGAGAGATGAAAAAATAAGCAAAGGAGTTTTAAGATGGCTGAAAAAGTGTGTTTGATTGACGGGTCGGGGTATATTTTCCGTGCTTTTTTTGCCAGTCCCAAGATGACAAACCCTGAGGGGATTCCGGTTAATGCCGTTTACGGCTTTTTAAATATGTTTTTAAGCTTGACGGCAAATATTAAATGCGATTATTGCTTAGTGTTGTTTGATACCAAGCGGCAAAATTTCAGAAATGAGATTTTTAAGGAGTATAAAGCGACAAGACCGGAACTGCCGGAAGATTTAAAGCCACAATTTGCGCTTATTCATGAGGTGGTGGAAGCGCTAAACCTGCATTGGCTCTCCATGGAAGGGTATGAAGCAGATGATTTGATTGCGACATATACCGATTTGGCTTTTAAAGAGGGAATGGATGTTACGATTGTTTCTGCGGATAAAGATTTAATGCAGCTTATTCGTCCGGGGGTTGAGTTTTATGACAGTATGAAAAATAAATTTTTCAGCCCCGATGATGTTAAAGAAAAATTTGGTGTGTATCCTGAGAGGGTGACTGATGTGCAAGCTCTTGCAGGCGACAGCACGGATAATATCCCCGGTGTTCCCGGTATCGGGTTAAAAACAGCGGCTGAACTGGTTAACACTTTCGGTTCACTGGAAGCTGTTTTGGAACGGGCTGACGAAATTAAGCAAAATAAGCGGCGTGAATTAATTACGACTCATAAGGAAGACGCCTTGATTTCACAGAAACTTGTCACCTTAAAACCGGATGTTCCGGTGGAAATTTCGCTTAAATCGCTTAAGTGTATGGCGCCACATCAGGATATTTTGCTTAATTTATTGGAACGCCATGCGTTCAAAAGCCTAAAAAATAAAACGCTTAACTGGCTTAAACAGCGTTGTGCAACTTTGCCGGTCGAAAAAAAAGTTTTGGTGCCGACATATAAAACCATTACAACGGTTATTGAACTCGAAAAATTGGCGGCAGAAATTGAAGCGCAAAATAAATTTTCATTTATGACGTATTCCGAGAATAATGAGCTTTGCGGTATGTCTATCGGCCTTGATGAGGCTAAAGCTTTTTATATTCCTTTATGCCGTCAGACACCGGCAGCAGACCTTTTTGCAATGACGAACAAAACTGAAGGCATTGAACTTAATGAATTTAAAAATTTTCTAATGCCTCTGCTTGCTTCTGCCTTCATTCTTAAAATTACTCTAGGGATAAAAGAGCAAATTCATTTGCTTGAAACAGCTTTGGAAACAAAGCTTGCATTAGTTTCGTTTGATGATATTGCCGTTATGTCATACGACTTATACAGCTCAAGCGTTACTCATGACTTGCCCTCTCTGTCATCAGCCTTTTTAGATTTGGTTTTAAAAAGTTCTGAACCTGAATATAAAAAGATAAAAGCAAACACTCTTTTGTTATCGGATATATCCGTTTTGCGCGCGGAAGAAGCAGATTTTGTTATGAGGCTTTATTCCTATTTTAAGCCGTTACTTTTAGATGATAAAAGGCTTTATGTCTATGAAGGGATTGATCGGCCGCTTGTAGCAACTTTGCTTGATATGGAACGACAGGGAATTATGCTAGACACGTTAAAACTCAAGCAATTAGATGTCCGCTTTACAAATGAGATGAACTCTGTTTCCGAGCAAATTTATCAAGAAGCGGGAGAAGAGTTTAATTTAAGCTCGCCGAAACAAATCGGAGAAATTCTTTATACTAAATTAGGTTTAAAAGGGAAAAAGCACACTTCCGGTTCACTAAACACCAGTGCTGAAGTTTTAGAACAAATGGCTGAAACACATCGTTTACCGAAAATGATTTTAGAATGGCGGCAATTTCAAAAGCTAAAATCAACCTACACTACGGCTTTGCTTGCTTTAATGGATAAAGAAAACAGAGTGCATACGACATTTAGTCAGGTTTCAGTTAATACGGGGCGTTTGTCTTCTTTAAATCCTAATTTACAAAATATTCCTATTCGTACGGCGCAGGGACGTGAAATTCGTGAGTGTTTTATTGCCAAACCGAAACATAAACTTATTGCGGCGGATTATTCTCAGGTTGAATTGAGATTGCTTGCGACGATTGCAGATGTTAAATTTTTACAGGAGGCTTTTAAGGAGGACGTAGATATTCACCGTAAAACTGCTTCCCAAGTGTTCGGCATTCCATATGATGAAGTTGACGCAGCGCACAGACGGCGCGCCAAAGCGATTAATTTCGGAATTATTTACGGAATGTCAGCTTTCGGGCTTTCTAAAGAAATTGATGTGACACCGGCGGTTGCACAAAATTATATCGACGCTTATTTTGCCAATATGCCGGAAGTAAAAAACTATATGGATAACACTATTAATTTTGCACGGCAAAACGGCTTTGTTTTGACGCCTTTTAATCGTAAAATCTCTATTTTCGGAATTCAGGACAATAATAAGCGTTTGGCTTCTTTTGCCGAGCGGGCGGCTATTAATGCGCCGATTCAGGGCGGAGCTGCCGATATTATTAAGCTTTCTATGAACAAAATCGCTTATCTTTTAGAAAAGATGAATTTAAAAACCAAAATGATTTTGCAAGTGCATGATGAATTGGTTTTTGAAGCACCGCTTGATGAGGTTGATATTGCGGCAAAACTTATTAAAGATGTGATGGAAGATATTCGCGAAATCGAGCTTAAAGTACCGCTTATTGCCGAGGTCGGCGTTGCAGACAATTGGGGCGAAGCTCATTAAATCTCTCTGATTTGCTTATTATATGTGACTTTTTTAATTTAAGCCCTGCCATTTTGTTTATTAAGCGCTAACATCTGCTCTGTGCTAAGCGTGGTTTTCCGGACAGTCTTTTTACTTGGAGTTGTCGCTTGCTTTACGGGTTTTGATTGTGCTTTGGCTACATATTTTTTGGTTGGCGCTGATGTTTTCTTCGGCGTATCTGCTTTCGCGCTTTTAACTGCCTGATGAATATCATTTGCAGCCAAACCGGCATCCAGCCCGACGCTGACCGCCGTTCCGACCCCCGGGAAACACCCTGCAACGCCGGATAAAAATTCGCACCCTGCCGCTTTGAACTCTCCGTTTTTAATCCGTTCATAAGCAAAATAACTCCCTGCGAAGGCACTCACTACCGGAATTTTCTTTAAAACAGATTTGCCGACAGCTGTTCCCACCGCTTTGGTAACAACTTTTCCAACTGCTTTTCCGGCTGTTGTTTCCGCAGCTTTTTTAGCCACGGCTCCGGCAGCTGCTCCCACGGCTTTGCCGGCTTTGGTATTACCGACCTTTTCTGCCGCTTTTTCATAAGCTTTACCTGTTTTACTGTTATTAAGCTTTTCAGTTCCTTTCTCGATAACCTTGTCTACGGCTTTGTCAAATTTCATATTTGCCTTTTTAGCTTTTGCCAAAACGATACTTTTATCCACTATCTGTTTTGTTGCTGCTGCTTTTCCACTTTTTATCACCACTGCCGTTCCGGTTTTTACTGCAACTTTTTGCTCTAATTTTGCGGCACTTTTTTCCGCCTGATTTTCAACTTTTTTTATCGCTTCAGCCTCAGGAGTTGTTTTAGCCGCTGTTTTTTTCAGAGCTACTTTTTTTTCTTCAAAAATACGGGCCTCATCTTCCAATGTTTCCAACAATGCTTCATTAACATTAGCTGTCATACTATAGCACTGCTCCCAATGTTTGGGTGATAAAACGTTTTTATCGTTTTCTAATAACATATTATAAGAATTCAGATCATTAAATTTTTTACTATAATATTTATATTTCTCCAGATCATTTGTATCAGTTGCATAGGTAAATATTTCTTCCAGTTCATTGTTTTGCATATAAGATAATTTTTTATCTAAATTTTGATATAATTCGACGACATCTTCCGGAGTTGATATCATTTTTTTAATATTGTCGCTAACGGAGGGATTATCTCTTAATCCGGCCATTTTAACAGCAAAAACGCGCGCCCTGTCTCCTTCTTTTTCTATCCATTGCGCGGCTTTTTCATTTTTCATCAAATCAGGGCAATAATCCTCAAAATTTTTCAAGCCGGATTTTACTTCTTTTTTTGTATCCAAATTCAAAACCATATCGGACGAATTATTAAGGAGTGTCTGTAAATCTTCCTTAGAAAGACTGTTAAATGCTTCTTCGCCTAATATTGCTTTTAAGCCTTCTAGATTTTTTTCATTTTCAGTCATAGTTCTCACCTTAATTTTTTAATAATTTATGCTTTATAATACCATTTTTTTAACATAATGTAAATATATTTTTTTTTCGCTTTACCTGACAATTTTCAGATATTATTTAGAAAATAGTTTTTGATTGAAAGTGAGGTACTATGCTAATATTTGATTTAGACGGGACGTTATTAGACACGGCAAAAGATTTACATATTGCCCTTAACTTTGCGTTAGAAAAACATGGGTTTAGACCTAAAACAGAACAAGAAACTCTGGCTCTTTTGGGCAATGGTATTGAGGCTCTTGTTGCCGGAGCCATTGATGGAGGCAAAGAAAATCCGCAATTTTTGGTAACATTTACAACCTTTAAGGATTACTATTTTGCACATTTAAATGACTATACAAAGCCTTATTCAGGTATTTTGGATTTATTGAGTGAGCTTAAAGCCAGACATATTAAAATGGGAATTGTATCTAATAAATTTGATGAAGGGGTTAAGGCTTTGGCTATTCGCTTTTTTAAGGGATATATTGATTATGCGCAGGGCGTTTGTGCAACCGTACAAAAAAAGCCAGCGCCGGATGCCGTTTTTGCACTTATTAAAGAACAGAATGCCGAAAATGAAAAAAATATTTATATCGGTGATTCTGAAGTTGATCTTAAAACGGCGCAAAATGCCGGCCTTGATTGTATTTCTGTCAGTTGGGGATTTCGCAGCAAAGATTTTCTTCGCCGGAGTGGAGCAAAAACTATTATTGACCATCCGAAAGAGTTGTTGGCTTTGCTGTAAAATATCCCTGCCCCAAGCGGAGAATCGACTGTGCTTTATCTGTGTATGAGCCGTCTTCGTTATGCGTGTAAAACGGCGGGAGAATTTTGCTTATTCCCTTGGCGCCTTTTTTGGCAATAATCGCCACCCGTTTGGCGGCTTGCCCTTGTTTGGAATACATCGGCAAAATTTCTACATTGCCTGCTTTATTATGCAATGCTGACAAGATTTCATTAATAGCTTCAGCGCGGTTTATCAGCAGCAAATATCCTTTTGGTTTTAACATTTTCAGGCAAAACGTGAGCCAGCCGGTCAGGTCAAAATTTTGGTGATTATGCGCGAGCTGTTTGCTTTTATTCGGTGAGGGCATATCGTGGTCGCTATACGGCGGATTGGTAATCACAAAACTGAACGTGCCGGCGGGCAAAATCGATTTTTCCCTGATATCAAAATGCTCATAATGCAAAAAATCGGCAAAATTGTTTTCTTTGGCACTAAAATTAGAAAGTTCAACTAAATCCGGTTGAATATCCAGCCCCTTAATTTGAATATTTTTTTCTTTCAGCCTTTCTGCCAAGCATAAGGATATGGCTCCTGTTCCCGAACCGACATCAAGAATTAAATCTCCGGCTTTAACAATTTCCGAATCGAGAAGCGAAGATAAAAACACCGCATCTGTTGAGGCGCGATAACCATCAACCGGCTGAAATATTTTGACTTTTTTATCTAAAAGATAATCGTTTGTATAGGGGCGCATTTTCACCTCTGAAATAAAAAAGGCTTAAAAAAGCATCCTCTTTTAAGCCTTTTTACTTTTTTGTTAAGTTAATTAGTAAGCGCTCGGGCAGGTTTTAGCTTTTTCGGCGTTTACTTTAACCCATTGTTCTTCGGCTTCATCATCAGAAGAGATTGCACCTTGCGGGCATTCTGAAATGCATACACCGCAATCAATGCAGGTATCAGGGTCTACTATATACTGTTCATCACAAACATGGAAAGCTTCTACCGGACAAACGCCTGCGCAAGTTCCGCATTTGATGCACATATCGCCATTTACAACTGAAGGCATATTGTTATCTCCTAAAATAAAATTCGTTTTCGTTTTTTGTTTACAGGCAAACTCTGTTAATTGCAAGTAAAAAATTGTTAATATCAGCCTGCAAAAAGCCCCGTCGTAAAGACGAGGCCTTTTGAGGTTGAGAGGATATCTAAGTTAGAAATTGTATTTTGCGTTTAACATTAACGTATTGTCGTTATAGTCTTTACGCAATCTCAATTCATAACCGGCAGCCACTTCCCAGTTATCGGAAACATCTGTGGCAACTTTTGCGCCAAATTCAAAACCTAAACGCTCAAGCTTTTCACCATTAACGCGATAGCCTGCACCGTTTGCCAACATAACGTTTGCATTGTTATCATCAGATATTACATCATAGGTAACAGCGGCTTTGAGTTCCGGACGGAGAACCATTCCGTTTTCCAGTTCATAAGATTTGGCAATTTTTGTTCCGGCAACAGCGGTTAAAACATCGCTGTCTTTAGAGTTGACTTTCGAACCAAGGTTATCCGTGTAACCGTCTTGGCTGATGTGCATATAGCGGAAACCGAATTCCGGATTTAAGTCATATGCGCCGAGTTTGCGCTCGAAGCCGTACATTGCCTGCAAAGCGATGGTATCAACATCGTATTTTGCATCAGCATTGTGACCGAGAACAGATTTTTTCTCATCATAATCAGACCAACTGTATGCAAGAGCGGTGTTAATGTACCAATCTGCCGGCTTATATTGTCCGTATACAAACAAGGTGTTGGTGTCTATATCTGTATCACGAACATCGCCGTTAACATCGGTTTGGCTGTAAGCATAACCGAAACCAGCTTTCACATGGTTATCAAGCTCTTTGTCGATACCCATTGCTACGCCGTATGTATCTGCATCAAAGCCTTGAGCTTTAGATGTACCGTCATGGTCAGCATAGTTAAACAGACCGCGAATCCATGCTTTTGCTTTACGGAAGTAATCACCGGCGGACATTCCCTCGGCCATCGCATTGGCAGCACCGTTTAATTCGTCATTAACTGCGGCAAAGATCATATTAGTGCGGGATGTTTCAACTGCGCGGGCAACCGGAGCGGCATCTGCGCCAAGTTTTTCGGCTTCGGCGACAGATACTTTATCATTTGCCTGAGCGGCTTCGTTCAAAGTTGCCGCTACGCTGTTAAATGCTTTGTTTGTTGTTTCCGTATCTGATACTGCGGCCAATACGGCTGCAGCAGCACTACCGCTTACACCCAAACCGGAAGCAACTTCCGAAGCGTTTTTTTGCGTTACCATATACAGAACTTCATCTTCTGTAGCAAATTTATACAAACCGTTTGAGGTGTTAAGTTTCATATTATCAACTGAGCCATTATCTTTAGCAAAGATTTTTGCCAAATCAACTTCTTTGGTATCTTTAGACAAGGATACGTTTAAGGTTGTGCCTTCTGAAGTTACGGTATTTGCAATCACGGTTGAATCTTTAAGGTTCAAGGTCGTGTCCGCTGCAAACGCTGTTGTGCCTTCGCCGCTGATACCGCCGTCTAATGTTAAGGTTGAACCTTCGGCAACAGTGATAGAACCTGCGTTATGAATATCATTCAAATCATCTCCCGCCTTGTTACCCGAGAAGGTGTTTGCGCCTTTTAAGGTTACATTTTCTTTTGCGCTTGCAATATTGATTGCACCGCCTGAAATTGCAGCCGAGTTATTTTCAAAGGTTGTATTTTCTATGGTCAGAGAACTTTTTGTACCATCACTATTTGAACGAGTTGCGATGGCGCCACCTACTGTGCCAGATTCATTATTTTTGAAAGTTGAGCCGGAAACAGTCGTTTTACTTGAACTACCTACAAAAACAGCTGCGCCACCTTCTGAATCTCCGTCATTCATATCATCGTTATATGATGTTCCAGTTATTTTATTACCATCGAATGTGCTGCCTGTGATGTTGGTAACTGCACCGGACCAAACTGCGCCACCACCCAAAACAGCTTCATTTCCGGTAAAGGTTGTATTTGCAATAGTTAAATTTGTTGCAGAAGTGCCGGAAAGAATTGCTCCGCCTTGTTCTGCTTTGTTTTCTGTAAATGTGGAATCTTTAATGGACAGTGTTCCGCTATTATTTCCTCTTTTATCCGGATCTCCATTATAAATTGCACCACCGGTTGCAGCTTCGTTTGTTGTAAATGTTGCACCGGCAATCTCTGCCATTGCTGCATTATAAACTGCGCCGCCGCGATTTGTTGCTGTGTTACCGGTAAAAGTAGCTCCCTTACCTAATATCACACCGGTAATTTTTTTATCGCTAATATTCTCATTTTCAGATGTCCAAACTGCGATGGCTCCACCGTCTGTTTTTGCGCTGTTGTCAGTAAATGTTGCACCTTCATCTATGATCAATCCATCCGGCGCATACTCAACAGCTATTGCGCCGCCAAGCCAACCTTCATTTGTGTTATTATTAATAAAC
>JAGASU010000012.1 GCA_017621635.1 Alphaproteobacteria bacterium
CCTAAAAGGGCGATATAGGCAAACCAAGCGGCGGTGACAAAGAGAATCGAAATCCGGCCGTTATCAGGATAGAGCCAACCCTCAAAGGGCGGGTTTAGGAGGTAAAAGATATTTAGGGAGAGGGCAAAGTATTTGGTGATTTTAACTGCGGGGGTTAAGGAGAGGTTTTTTTTGATATAAAGGCAAATAAAAAAGTTTAGGAAAATGGCGTAAACCAGTATGCCTTCAATGGCGGTGAAGGCGGCCAGACTTAAGGTTATGCCGAGCAAACGCAAATAACGGTCCTGGCGCTTTTTCAGCCAGCAGAGGACAAGTGAGAGGGAAAGGACGGATAGAAGGATCATCAGGGCGTGGTGGTCGGGTCGGGCCGGTGAAAAATAACTTTTGACAGAAGGAGAATTTAAGAAAATCAGCACGCCGAAAAGCGTGAGCCACGGGTTAAAGCGGCGTCTTAAGCCGTAGGCGAGCGCAAGTGCGGCGAGAATACATAAAACGGGAGAAAGGAAAGCGCCGGAGATAAAAATGATGTCATTTAAGTTATCAAGGTATAAAAAAGGCAGGGTCATTATGAGCCAGAGGATATCCATGGGTCTGGTCCAATGCAGGACTTCGCCGAAAGGATAATTACTGAAAAGAAGCGGGGTTTCATAAAAAGAAGGGTTGGTGATAAATTCTCTTATTTTTAAAGCGCGCATATAGCCGTCTGAATCCGCGTAGGCGCCGTTCCATTGAGAGAAACTTGCCAGTATAGCTTCATATACCGCTAAGGTTAAGGTGATTAAGATGAGGTTTCTTTTCATAAAGCCGGTGAGTTTTTTTATGGTACGGCGCAGACGCAGGGACTTGGCGTTTAATTCGGAACGGGCTGGGCGCATTATATTCTCCTTAGAGGTTGCGAGGTGTTATGGTAAGGCATGCTAAAGCATAAGATATGGATTGCTTCGCAAGGTGTGACTAACGTCACGGCTCGCAATGACTCATGATAAGCTGGGCGCATTATATTCTCCTTAGAGGTTGCGGGGTGTTTTTGTTATAGCAGAAAAATCGGAAATAAAAAGTGAATTTTGAGCTTGTGCAGGGATTTTTTTGCTTGTGTTGAGGGGAAAAATGTGATATACTCTTTTTATTGTATGATTTCTTTTTAGGAGGCGCAGATGGTTTTGAGCATAAAGGAAAGCAGAGAATTTACTCTTTTTCAGGCGTTTGCGGGGAATCCTTCTTTTGATATGGCGCTTGATGCGATTGAAGCGCATGACAGGAAAAATCCGAAAGAGCGTATTTTAGCCTCCAGCGAAGACAAGCTTTTTTTGTTTGAAAGTTATAAGATTTTTCGGGAAGCGGAAAGGCCGATACAAAAAGGCGGCAAAAGTGTAGATTATGGCGATATGCAGCTTTTAGAACGGCTTAAAACGATTATAAGCCAACGGCTACCGGCAATTTCGCGTGAAGTTGTCAGTGACAGCACGACCAGCTCGGCGATGATTATGGCTAATATCGGGCGTATGCTTGCCGTGCATGCAAAGAATGTTAAAACCCTCGGACGCAAAGAACTGGCAAGACAAAAACGCCAAGCTGCCGAAGACGACAAACGGCGTACGGCGATGATTGAGAGGCAAGGGCGCGTTAACGTCGGCGGTTATGGCGGCGGCGCGGTGTTCTCGGTTAAGAGCAGTACCTATAAAACGTCCGGCGAAGCGATTCGGGAAAGAATGGCCAAAGAGCATGATTAATTAAATTTCGTCCATTCGCGAACGTTTGCGGTTAAAAAGTCCGGCAGTCGGTTTAAGCCGGAGGCGCCGGCGGCTTTTTTATGCCCGCCCCCGCCGAGAGAAGCGGCGATTTTGGAAACGTCTATGTTTTCTTTGGTGGTACGGAAAGACAAGTTCCATTTCGAGCGCTTGTTTAAGGAAAAACTGATCATAAAGTCATAATTTTTGATATTATCCAATGATTCAAAAAAGTCTGAACCGGCTTGGGGCATATTGACAGCGATAAAGCGCAGGTCCTGATATTTGCCTTCAAAGGCCATATTACGCACCAAGCGATAATCTCTGTGGCGGATGTATGAGAGGATTGCGTTGCCTTTTTCAACCATCAGGGGGATATCAATCCGGTTTTCAAACAGTTCTTTCCAGATTTTTTCATACGGACGGTTCACGCCTTGGGCCTGAAAGGCAAATTCGAACGGACGGACGCGTTTATCCCTTAAATCAAACAAATCGTTTAAGGCTAAGAGTTTGACGCCTTCGGGGACTTCACGCTCGGGGAGAAAATAGCGCCAAGTCAGCTCGATGGCGGCGGAGGTTGTTTCTCTTAAGCCTTTGATGCCGAAGCCGCCTTCTTTTTTTAGGTGGTCTTCATATAAGGCGATAGCGGAGGCGTGATGATCTATCCAGATTAAATTTTTTTCATTATGGAGTTTGAACATATAGTCCATCGGAAAGGAAATGTCACAAATTATGATGTCCTGATGTTTGGCGATTTCGTCATAAGGGATTTCCTGATCGTAGTTATAGCCCAGGAGGTCGCAGTCTTTGTATACATATTTAACGATTGCGGCAGAACCTTTGCCATCATGGTCGGCGGAGTGATAAACGCAGAGCATTTTATTCCTTTCTTCTGAGATTAATTCGGTTAGTGATTTAAGGCAATATCATTTATAAGTCAAGTATATTTATGCCCTGCGTTGCGTTGTTGGCTATTTACGGCGGTGCTTGAGCGTTCTGTTTTGCTCGGTTCTTTTGCTGAACGTAAACAGCGTATCGTTAAGCGTGGCGTCGGTTACGGTGTCATACAATGACAGCGATACCTCTAAAGATTGCGGCGTGATGACTTTCCACTGTTTTAATTCAAACGGATTGTTGGCAAAAGTGAGGGTGAAGGGGCCTAACTCTTGAGCTTTGTTGTATTTTAAGCTGATTTTGGTCATACCGGGGTCTTTGATAAAATCTGTTACTTTGAGATCTTTATTATTGATTTTGACGGTATTGGCAAGGATAAGCGCGGCGGGAATATCTTCATAATCAATATTAGTTATCTGGTCTAACTCTTTGTCATAATAGACAATATAGTCACCATTGCCGACGATGAGAATGTTGGAGGGGGCGTTGTATTCCATACGGATTTTATTGGGCTTTTTGATATAGAGCCGGCCTTCGACTTTTTCCCCGTTAGAGGCGATTTGCACAAAATCAGCGGAAAGCGTCTGGATTGAATTAAGATAGTTTTCAACCTTTTTGATATCTTCATTAGAGGCGGCGGCGTGCGCGGTTGCGGTTAAGAGAAAGAATACGGCTAAAATTTTGGTGATTTGTTTCATTTTTGTCCCCGAATATGAATGTGGTATTTTTAGTATATGTAGCAGTTTTTGAGGTGGTTTCAAGTCTAAATGCGGGGTTATCTCCAGTTTATAGGGGAAATAAGAAATTTTTTTGTTTTTTTGCTTGCATTGTGGGGAAAAATAAGATATCTTTACAAGGAATTATTTATTTTTATGTTGAATTAAAAACTTTTTATTATGAAAATTTTACTCTTTTTCTTGTGCGGCGCGTGGCGCGGCAATCGTGATTTTTATCAGTTTCTATGGGTTACAGGCGTTATGGTTGCTATTTGTCTTGCCAGTTTGAACGTTAACCCGACGGTAGATTTCTGGACTTGTTTTCTGTTTTGTTTTGCAGCGCTTGTTATTTATGCATCGCTGTGGATGGCTTCTAGACCTGATTGGTATGAAGAGATTGAAGACAAAGAGGGGGAAAAAGTCCGTTTTGCCGTGTATGGGGCAGAGTATCGCAAAATCTGCAATGGCGAGAGTTATTGGAGCAAAGGACGTTTTATCGGTTTTGCTGGAATGGATGATTTTGATGCTTTTTTTGCGCATGATGCTTATCGAACAGGTGATGCCGTTGTGGTTATAAGCCGGATGGATGGTGCTATTATCTATCGGCCTAAAGAGGTGAAAAACAGAGTTTTTGTGGGGGATTCTTATTGGGGTTGCCCTTTGCAACTAAGGTCGATGTTTGATAACGGAAAAGTGATAAGCTGGCTTTTAAAAGACGGGATGTGCAGAGAAGCGTATTGCGGCGGCAAGCATTTGTATTCTTCGTTTGTTGTGCAAAGTGAGCAGGAGCCGAGTTATATAGATTTGATTGACAAAAAGCTGTATAATGAGGCCGAGATGAAGCAAAAACAAGAAGGGGCAAATCTTTGTTGTTTTGCTTTGGAGTGCAAGACCGGTGAGTATGCTTTGTATGTGCTTTGCTATACAAACGAGGAGATTCGTTTTGTTTGCCGGATTGTCGGTGCAGATGAAGTGGTGTGCAAAGGAGAGGTTTTTATGACTTCTTGTGATGTCAAATCTTCTGTCGGCGGGTTTACACAAGACACCTGCAAGTATGTGCTGACAAAAAATTTGTATCGGTTAGCTTAGAAAAGAAACGCCCTGAGGGGCGTTTTTTTTGTGACTGTTTGGGGGAATTTTTGATAAAATCAGGAGTTGAGGGGAGGGAATGTTAAACGAGAGTGTTCTCGGGTTGCGGGGGAGCGTTGTTATGATTGGATAAGGAATGCTTCGCATAAGTTATGGATTGCTTCGCTCATATGGGCTTACGCCCGCTCGCAATGACTAGGGGAGAAGTGTTTCTTTCTTGCAAAGCTAAGAGAAGTTTGTACCGCTACGAAAAGCTGAAGCTTTTCTACTTGTACGAACAACTAAGTGTTGCGTCGGTTGTCCCGCCCTAGCAACACTAAGAGAAGTTTGCTTTGGTAGGTTGCGGCTGCGCGCCGACCTCGCAATGACTAGGGGAGAGGGGCGTTTGAGGGGATGACGGGAAGGGGATGAGATGACTATAATAGGGGGGTGTTTGAGAGGGGAGGAGAGGTGGAAAAAAGTGTTTTTTTTGTAATTTTATGCTTGCAAAATGTGGAAAAATGCGTATTATAAACGGGATTTTATATTTTTATGTTTCATTAAATTAATAAGTTTATTATGAAAATTTTACTTTTTTTCAGATCAGGTGTCTGGCGTAATTGGGAACGTTGGAAAAGAAGCGTAGAAGATGTGGGAGCCTTGGCTTTTTTCTCTTTGCTGATTTTGTGGAGCCTAGGTGTATTGACATTTGGGGAAAAACTGCACTTAGTGGTTATTTCTTTTCCTCTATTTGTGGGGGGGCTGCTTGTGCTTAACTCTTTAACGATGCCGGACTGGTATGCCAAAATCAAGTATGATGACGGACGGACGGTTTATTTCGCCGTTTTTGGAACACATTATTTGTATTCTGCCGGCAAATGGCTGAAAGGACGATTTGTTCGTTTTTCATTTAACCGCGGGTTTGATGCTTTTAATGTTTTAAACGTTTTTCAAGCTGATAAAACTATTTTAGTTGAAAGTGTGATGGACGGGTATATTGTTTATCAACCTTCGGAGAATGATAAGATTTTTATTGGCTCTTCGGTTAAAGACTGCATCGGTTTGTTTGATAATCGGGAAAAAATCAGCGTGTTACTTGAAAACGGTGTTTTGATGTTGGACTATGATGTTGAGAACTATGTTTATAACTTGCTTGTTTGTAATCATGGTATTTGTTACATTGATATGATGAGTGATGAAGTGTATGACCAGCATGAGTTTGGTGTTCGACAGTGTAAGTTTAGTTCTTATAGTCCGTGTTATCTTGCGTTGCGGCAACCTAACGGAATGTTTGCCCTATATGCTCTTACGAGAAAAGATTCGAGCGGCTTTAAGTTTGCCTATCGGATTAGCGGCGGCGATAAGGTTATGTTTAATACCGGAGGTGTGTATGTTGCAGATCAAGGGAATTTCGGTTTATACCGGTTGGAAAAGTAGAAAAAAAGACGTCCGTTCGGGCGTCTTTTTTTGGTTTAAAACAGCGTTTGTGTCGGTGTTTTGCTGATAAACTCGGCATAGTGCTTTTCAAGCCGTTTTTTATAACTTAAACCTTTGCTGGTTATTTTTGAGTGATAGTGCATCGCGGTTTTTTGCCAGCTATTGGTACGGTTATAGAGCTTTTTTAAGAAGCTTGCGCTGTAGGCGGCGTTTGCTTTGGGGTCAAACGCTTCGTTTAGGTTTTTGAAAGCGTGGCCGTGATATTTTAAGTTTATCTGCATACAGCCGACATCTATGTTGGTGATCCCTTTGTTTTGAAGGGCAGTGACCGCGGCGACGGCTTCGGCTTTGTTTTTATAGTAATAGCCTTTGCCGCCGGCGTGTACCGTCCATGGCCAAGCGATACGCTGATTGGTTTTGGTATCCCATCTGCCGCTTTCAACCGAGGCGATTGTGGCAAGCAGGTTCTTTTTTATTCCATAAGCGGTTTCAGCCTCATTGACAGCTAAGGCGCACAAATCTTCGTTTGCGGGCGTTCGGGCTGAAACGTTTGTGTTTAAATCTAAAGATTGTTTGTTTGGGTTTGGTAAATCCGTAATAAGATTTAAATTTATGGTGTTTTGGGCTTCATAAGCAATTGAAGGCGTGGTTAAAGTACAAACCAGTGCCATGAAGATGCTGAGGCGTTTTAACACGATATATGTTTCCTTGATACCGTTTTAAGGCAAAAGAGCGTCCCTGTTTTTAAACTTTCGGCTCCGGCGGTTAAAAACCGGCCTTAAACCCGGGTTGGTTACTTTATGCCAAAAGGGAATATAGTGTCCATTTTGACAAACTCAAGGGGAGCTTTTAACATATTTATTTTAAAAATCCAGCAAAAAATTTGCCAGATTGACGACTATTTTGCTTAAATCATATCTAACTTGTTGAAAATTCTCGTTTTCTTTTAATAATTTTTCATCGGCATAGATTTCACGGTTTATTTCTAACTGCAGGGTGTAGGATTGCTTTCTCGGTTCGCAATAATTAAAGGTGATGAATGCGCCGGAGTAGGGGCGGTTTTTGGAAACATAGTATTCACGTTTGGAGAGTTCGTTTTCAACAAAAAAGCTGATTTTATTGGGACAGCTTTGTTCAAATAAATTGCCAAGGCAGATATCTATGCGCGGATTTTCGGAAATAATCGAACAGATTTTAGAGGGCATGGAGTGACAATCCAGCACTAAGCAGAAGCCGAACTTTGCGGTTATGGCTTCAATGAGCTGTTTTAAGCGATTATGATAAGGGTCATAGACTTTTTTGATACGTTGTTCGACTTCCTGATATGAAATCGGCTTGGCATAAATCGGGCGACTGTCTGCGGTCAGCTTATGGACGATGCCTAAGCCATAGCGGGCGCGTTGGCGGTTTAAGCCGATATCGTCTTTAGGATAGTCATAAAACATTGAGGGGTCAATTTCAAGCTTGGCGCGGTTGACGTCAATAAATGCGCGATTGATATTCAGAGCCAAGGCGGTTATGCCGTGATCTTTGATTGCGGGCATTAAGAGGTCTTTGACAAATAAGTCTTCATTTTTGCGCAGCTCGGTTACCGTCGGGGTGACGGCTTTTAAAAATTCCTCGGGAAAGACGGTTCCGGCGTGTGGAATCGAGAGGATAAGAGGATATTTCAACTCTGTTGTGTTAAACTCCTCTATCGGGTTTAATTTGGAATAATCTACTGTAAAGTCTATGTTATTGCTCATATTTTTGCTGTTTCATTTAATTATTTCGTTAAACTCTGAGGGAGTTATACACAAAAAAAGTTAACTTTTCAATAATTTTATGAAAAAAGGCTTGCATTATTTATTTGACGTGATAAAGAAGGAGAGGATTTGTTAGCGGTGAGTGTTTGCGCCGCGGTGATTTGAATTAACGGACCGTTAGTTTAAAAGTAGAATGCATCCTTGACATGGATGTGGCAGAGGAGCGTTACCTCTACGGTCCACCATTTCTCTGAAATTTTGTGAATTGACGCACGGATGGAAGCCTGTCTTCAGTCGGGTCACGTACTTTTATGTACGCTCGCCTTCTTTGCAGGACATCCGTAGTCACTTCGCAAAATTTCAGAGAAATATAAAAATATGCCCCTTTACGGGGGCTTTAGTTGTGTTGGCGGAGTGAAAGGCGGTGTGGCGATTGAGGGTGAGAGGAGATTTTTTTTAAAAAGTTTTTCACAGGGGGTAAAAAGGGGTTGACAAGTGTGACAGAGGGGAGTAATAAAAAGCTTATCATGGAAAATAGTATTTAAGTTGTAGATTTTTTCGTGGTATTTTTCTTTTATATACTTTGAGCGTTTCGATGGTGACATCGGGACGTTTTTTTGTGTGCGGGAAGAATATTGTGATATAACTAACAGATGGAAGCCTGTCTGCGGTCGGGTCACGTACGCTTAAGTACGCTCCCCGCCCTTGCAGGACATCTGTTGTTCTCTCGCAATATTCTTCTCCGGCATTAGATGTTGTGTGATAGGGCTAAATTATATGCTGCGCATGAGTTATGGATAGCTTCGCACATGAGGGCTTTAAGCCTGCTCTTGTTTCGTAGGGCTTGCCTATGGTCCTCTTTGTTGCGTTGCCGGCAAGTTGCTTACCAACAACTGAATCGCTTTCGATCAAAAGTGCTCACCGGGCTTTTTTGATTCTGCAGGCTGCAATGACTAGAGGAGAGGGGCGATTGAGAGGGGGACGGTATGGGGTGAGGGACTATTGGAAAAAGGTTGTTTGAGGGGATGACGGGATTATGAAAGATTGTTTGAGAGTATGGTGTTTTTTTGAGGAGATGTGATGAGTGGTAAGAAAGTTTTGAAGAGAGAGCTTGCCGTGGTGTGGGCGGGCTTAAGGAGCGGGTGTTCGCTTTATGCGGCGTGTTTACAGGCCGGAATGACGACGAAAGTTTTTTATAGAAAAGTGGCGCATGACGCGGAGGCGATGGAGGAGTTTCGGTTGGCTATGGCGGATTATGCCGACCAGTGTATGGATGATATAAGAAAAATTGTGGCTTCGCTTAAGGCGGGCGAGGTGGATAATTCTACGGCGAAGCTTTTGATTGAGACGCAGAAATGGCTGGCGTTGAAGGCCAGTCCGGAGAACGGCGGAGAGATGTCCG
This sequence comes from Alphaproteobacteria bacterium, assembly GCA_017621635.1. Classification (GTDB taxonomy): domain Bacteria; phylum Pseudomonadota; class Alphaproteobacteria; order RF32; family CAG-239; genus CAG-267. The sequence continues at coordinate 8,990 of JAGASU010000012.1, forward strand.
GCGCGGGAAAAAAAGAAGATGGTGCGGATGGAGTTGAGGAGATTGTGGTTAAGTTTGTGTGAGGGGGAGTGAAGGTAATGGGATGTCGCCGGAGCGGGTTGCAAGGATGCTTAAAGAGGTTTTTCATGGTAAAGGGAATATTGTCGGGCAGGGAAATGCCTCTCATATTCAGGAGATTAGGAAGCCCGGGAATGTTAAATCTAAAGTTGGGTATATTGCGATTAATCCTAAAAATGGGAAGAACGTGGTGAAGACTTCATATCCGAAAAGAAATAAATAGATTAAAAAAATGGTGCGCGCCGGGGACGTTAACATCACACCGGCGCCATGTATACATTCAAGGATTTATATAATGTATATTTTTTTGAGAGTCAAGAGAAAAATACAATTTTTTTGATTTGAAGTTGTGTGGTGGGGAAATGCGGTGCGGTTGGTTATGGTATGGGGCGTCGTTATGATTGGATAAGGTAACGCTTTGCGTTTAGTTATGGATTGCATTGCTACGAAAAATAAGGTGTGCTTCGCACGAGTTATGGATTGCCGCGCGCTTGTGCCTTATGGCGGCGCTCGCAATGACTCGCGGGGGGAGTGGTCGTTTCTTCCTCGCGAAGCTATGAGAAGTTTGTACCGCTGCGGAAGGATAAGGTGTGCTTCGCACGAGTTATGGATTGCGCCGCTACGAAGCTTCGCTTCTACTTGCGCGAACAACTAAGTGTTGCCGCGGTCGTTCCTTCCTTGCAACACTAAGAGAAGTTTGCTTCGCTTTGTGCCTTATGGCGGGGCTCGCAATGACTCGTGGGGGAGGGACAGTGCTAAGTGGGAGTGTTCTCAGGTTGCGGGGGATCCCTTGACTCGGACGACGAAGTAGGTCGTCCGAGAGGGATGACTATAATAGAGGGGCGTTTGAGAGGGGAGATTGGTGTTTTTTTGTGGAGTGTGAGATGAATGTGGAGATTGCAAGAGCGTTTTCGGAATTATTGACGGAGAAGAAGCGCTATAAATTATTTTATGGGGGACGTGCGGGCGGGAAGTCTTTTGCGTTTGCCGATGCGTTGTTGACGCTTTGTATGAGTAAAAAGTTATTGATTGCGTGTGTGCGTGAAGTGCAGAGTTCGATTAAAGATTCCGTGTATAAGCTGATTGCTGACAGGATTGCCTATTATGAACTGTCTTCTTCGTTTCGGCTTTATGAGGACAGGATTGTTAATTTGCGCAACGGGTCTAAGTTTATTTTTAAGGGGATTATGGAGCATAATGCTCAGAATATCAAATCTTTGGAAGGGGTGGATATTTGCTGGGTGGAAGAAGCGCAAAAGATTTCTTTTCGGGCTTGGGAAGTGCTTGATCCGACCATTCGTAAAGAAGGGGCGGAGATTTGGCTTTCTATGAACCGTGAGGAGGAGGCTGATCCGGTTTTCAAAGCGCTTGCCTTGAAACCGGACGCGGATACGCTGGTGCGCAAGGTGAATTATTATGATAATCCGTATTGTCCGGAAGGGATGAAAAAGTTGGCGATGAAAGCGAAAGCCAGCGATTTGGACGAATATCTGCATATTTGGGAAGGCGAACCGCGGCGAGAGGCCGGCAACAAGCTTATCGGGCGGGCTGATGTGTTTCAGGCCATGGAAAATTCCGTGACGATTGAAGCGGGTATGGCGCCATTGATTATCGGGCTTGATGTGGCACGGTTTGGTGATGACAAGACGGCGTTTTGCCTCAGGCGCGGGCGGCAGGTGATTTGCTTTAAGACCTATGAAAAACTTGATGTAGTTACTGCGGCGCATACGGCGGCGGGAATGATTGCGGAATACGGGCCAGCGAAAGTGTGCATTGATGTCGGCGGGCTTGGTGCGGGGGTGTATGACGTGTTGATTGCCGAGGGGTTTGCCGATGTGGTTTATCCGGTTAACTTCGGGCAGAAGGCGGATTATCCCGAACGCTATGTTAACAAACGGGCGGAGATGTGGGCGCGCGTGCGTGATTGGCTTAAAAGTCCGTTAGCGGTAAGTTTGCCGAAAATGGAGGGGCTGGCAGAGGATTTGACGGCGCCGGCGGTGAGCTTTGATTCTCTTGGACGAATGCAACTTGAAGCCAAGGCAGAGATTAAGAAACGTATCGGGCGGTCGACCGATGTCGGCGATGCGCTGGCGCTGACGTTTGCAATTGAAAATGCGGCGTTTTTGCTGAACGGCAGAGGGAGGCAAGGCGGTGAGTTTGTTGATGACGGGGTGTATTTGTGAAGGGGGAAGTTAAGCGAGAGTGTACTCAGGTTGAGAGGGATCCCTTGACTCGGACGACGAAACAGGTCGTCCGAGAGGGATGACGGGAAGAGGAGAGAGTGTTTTTAATTAATTTTTTGGAGAATGAAAATGAGTTCAGTATTTAAATCACCCAAAGTGGTGAAAGTCGAACAGCCGGAAGTTGAGCCGGAAACGGTTGATGTGCCGGAAATGACATATGATTTGGAGAAACGGCGCAAAAGGAAGATGGGGGCTGTGTCCCAGCTTTTGTCGCATGAGAATAGTTATGATATATTAGGAGGGAATGGCAAGAAGACGCTTGGAGGATAAAATTTTGGTATTGAGTTCTCAAATGGAAGCCTCACGTCGTCGCGTCGTGTACTTCTATGTACACTCGTGCTCCTTGGAGGACATTTGAGGCTCACTACCAAAATTTTCCGCCTGAATTGGGAGCGGGGCTTGCAATGACTCGTAGTGGTGGAGAGTTTGTTCAAAAAGAAGGGGAGAAGTTTTTTTTAATTTTTTTTGGAGGTTTATGGTATGACTTTAGAGATTAAGACGCTGGGGCGGCAGGAGTTGAAAAATTCTGAAACGGCTTTGGCGGAGATGGTGATGAGAAAATTTGCCGTGATGAAAACGGAACGCGCGAAGTGGGAGCCGATGTGGGATAAAGCGGCTGAGATGTGTTCGGTTGATTCGGGGCTTTTTTCAACAGATGAGAGAGGACGGGTTAAGCAGGCGTTGTTTGATTCGACAGGGCGCAATGCTTTGTCTTGTTTTTCAGCCAGCCTGAAATCCGTTATTGTGCCGACGACGACCAGATGGCACAGGCTTAAGGCGACAAATCCGAAGCTTGATAAAAGTGCTGAGGTTAAGAAATATTTGGAACGTGTGACCGAGGTGTTGTTTCGCTCGCGTTATGCGGCGAATTCCAATTTTGCGTCCGAGAGCGATATTTTGTTTAATCAGCTGGGGATTTACGGACACGCGGTTTGGATGGTTGAGGACGATATCGGCAAAGGGATTGTGTATCGGGCTATTCCTGTCAAAGAAGCTTATATTAAGAAGAATGATCGGGGCCAGCTTGAAGCGGTGTTTCGCGAGTATGAGCTTTCAGCCTATGAGGCGGTGCAGAAGTTTGGCGACGAGGTTTCTTTTGATATTAAGAAAGCGGCTGAGAACACGCCGGACCGGCAATTTAAATTTTTACATGCCGTGATTGAACGCGATGATTACATTGCGGGAAAGAAAGATTTTCGCGGTATGAAATATTTGAGCGTGCATTTGGATTTAGGTTCAAAAAAAGTTATCCGTCAGGGCGGGTATCGCTCGCTTCCGTATATGGCGCCGCGGTTTTTAGGGATTGCGGGGTCTTCTTACGGCGACAGTCCTGCTCTTCAGGCGCTTTATGATATGTTGACGGCCAATGAAATGGGCAAGACGATTTTACGCACGGGACAGCTGCAGGCTAATCCGCCGATTTTGACGAATATGGGGTTGATTGACGCGGCTAAGCTCGGGTCTGCCGGTGCGGTTATTCGGGGCGGTCTTGATAACCAAGGCAAGCCGGCGGCGGTTTCTATGCAGTATGGCAACAATCTGGCGATTACGATTGAAATGCAAAAAGAAGTACGGGCGGCGATTGAGCGGGCGTTTTTAGTGCCGTTGTTTCAGTCTTTAACCCAATCTAAGCAGATGACGGCGACTGAGGTTGAGAAACGTGAAATGGAGAAATCTATGTTGCTGGCGCCGATGTGCGAGAGGATTGCTGCCGAGTGGCTTTCGGGCAATATTGAGCGCGAGCTTGATATTTTAGCCGGTTACGGGCTTTTGGACGATGTGCCGGACGAATTGATGTATGACGGGGCGAGTGCGATTGAGTTTGAAAGTCCTGCCGTGCATATGCAGAAGTCGGGGGCTATCATGGGGCTTTATAAGACGATTGAGGCGGCGGTTTCCATGGCGCAGACGAACCCTGGTGTTTTGGATATTTTTGATACCGAGAGCGCTTTAAGGACGATTGCCGATTATTACGGTGTCAGCTCCGATGTGGTGCGGACGGCAGAAGATGTTGAACGTTTGAAACAGCGGGCGACGATGGAAAATGCTCAGGCGATGATGGGTGTGACGAACAACCCGTTGATGGCGGCGATGAGGGGGCTGGGTAAGTAGGGGTAGTCAACGTTTTTTGTGGGTTCGATAAAACACCCTCATGATTGTGAATTTAAAGCCTTATGTACCCCTTTTGTACACTACGGCTTTAAATTCACTCCCAGCAGGGCATTTTCTCAAACCCGTGGCAAAATCACTTGAAGTTATTTTCAGTTTTAAATTTTTGGGGTGTGGCAAGGTGCCTTGATGGTTAATTTTTTTTTTGGAGATTTTAGATGTTTTTTAGAAAAGCAAAAGAAGAATTAGCGCTTGTGAGAGCGTTTCAGGAGATTTTTTTTGATGATGACGGCAAGCTTAGCAAAGACGGGGGAAAAGTTTTAGCTTTTTTCCGCGATGAGGCCGGAGCCAGAGGGGAGCTTGGGAAAGGCGGGGTGCCGTATTTTTATGATACTAAAAACAGGTTTGATGCGAATGCGGCGGCGTTTTTGCTTGGTAAGCGGCGGATGTTTGATTTAATGGTTAAATATTTGGCGCTTGATGAGCGGGAAGTGTTTCGTTTGACGGCGGCTGAGAAGCGCGGGAGAGATGATGTGGAGGAAGAGTTGGAGGTGTAGAGAAGGGGGGCGGAGCGTGCTAAATTGTGAATTAGCTCGCGGATGGAAGCCTCGCTTCAGTCGGGTCATGTACCATTTTGTACACTCCCCTCCTTTGGAGGACATCTGCGGCTACTTCGCAATTAATCCCGCTCCTTGGTTGGAGTGCGTTGCTTTGGGGAAAATTTGAGTGCTTCGCATAAGTTATGGATTGCGCTGCTACGGAAGATTTCATCTTCTTACTTTAAGCGAACAACTAAGTGTTGCCGCGGCTAAAGCCTAGCAACACTAAGAGAAGTTTGCTTCAGTAGGTTGCGCTAACGCGCCGACTTCGCAATGAC
>JAGASU010000079.1 GCA_017621635.1 Alphaproteobacteria bacterium
ATAAAGGCTGTATTCTTTAAAGTTCAAACATTCTTTTCTTCGCACCTTGGGCAGCAGGGTCTTGTTTTTCAGATTTTGGAGAAAATCAGGCAATCTGAACGGCTTTTTTATGATTAAATCGGCAAATTCAGATGTTTCATCTGTTTTAGAGAAAAAGACGATTGGTAATTCTTTGTATTGTTCAGCCAGCTTTGCCAAAATATTTTTATCTTCATCAATAAAAACCATATCTGTATCTGCCACAGGATATTCCAAAAAGATTTCAGCTGCGGGAATTTTTTGTTTTATGTGTAAATCCAGATCCTCGGCAAAGGCGGAATTTGAGGAAATTATATTGATTTTTACCATAAGCTTAACTCCAGTCCGACAATAAAGGCGTAGCCTTTAGAGGTATTTTTAAGGTCATTATTTTCCCCTTCGGATTTAAGATGAGCCGCAGTCAGGGAAAATGCGACGTATTTGTTATACTGAAACGTGTTAGAAAAACTGATTATTTTGTCATGGTTAGCAAAATTTTCAGCTTTAGAATCGAAATAGGCGATTCCTGCGGTATATGGCCCTATGGCATAGCTTAAACCAATGTTATACGCCCGCCCTTCCCGATATGCGTCAAACAGGTTTTCTTTATTCAGGGCATAATCGCTTTTGCTTGTTTTAGTTTTACGATATGAGGCGCCTAATGTCCAGCCTTTGCGATAAAGGCTGAAGCCGGCGGAATATTCTTTATCATTTTTATCAAAATCAGCAAAACCCAAAGATGTTTCAAGTTCATATCCTAAAATATCCCAACCGCCGTAAGCGCCCAAAATATACGCGCTTTTATCTTTATAGGGAGAATCTTTGGCAACCAAACCTGACTCACTGTACGTTTCAGGAACATAGGTTGCACCGAGTTTTATTCCTTTGTATGTCGGTGTTATGTAACTTGCTTTCAATGAGGCACCGTCGGTATTGATATAGGTGGAATTAAGCGTTTTATACGATGCTTTATGTCCTTTTTTATACCAATTCGGGTTGGTTATAAAATTTGTCAGCTCAGTATTATTGATATGATACGCTCCGATATTCGGGGCGCCGACAGCAAAAGCATAAGCCACGTTGTAATTTTGCCCAACCGAGATTTGCCCATAAGGACTATCAGCCAAAGCAAAAACTTCTTCACCCCATATACCTTGATTGTAATTTTCTATTTTTTTTGCAGAATCGGCCATAAAGTAACCGACCAGCGAAGCCGAATAATCCTGATTAAAGAAATAAGATGTCTGGCCGTAAAAATTAACTGAAGAGTTAAGATTGTTCTGTTTATGAAGCCGATTATAAGGAGAAGCGTAATCCGTATAACCATAATAGTTATTTAAAAACAAGCTGTAATCTGTTTCCCATGTGCCGGCGGCTGCCGGCGTTGAAAGCGCGCAACACAAAAGCAAAAACGGCGTTTTTTTCATCTGCTCCTCTTAAAATAATTAATATTTATGTTTAATATAAAGCTATCATTTTGTTTAACAAGACTTATATTGTTTATAACCTAAAAAAATATGGATAAAAATAATGCTTTCTGATTTAAGTTTACTTATATTTAGGAAGATTTGACAATTTATATGGAGTACAAAGTTATGCAAAAACCTGTGATGTTGTTAATTTTAGACGGTTGGGGATATAGAGAAAAGATTACCCCTGATAATGCTATCGAACAAGGAAATACGCCAAACTGGCATTATTTATTAGAACATTATCCCCATTGTTTTGTTGAAACGTCCGGTTATGACGTCGGGCTTCCTGACGGTCAAATGGGAAATTCCGAGGTCGGACATACAAATTTGGGTGCAGGGCGTGTTGTTATGCAGGATTTGCCGAAAATTGATTTAGCGATTAAAGACGGCTCTTTGGCTAAAAACCCTGTTTTGGTTGATATGATTAATAAATTAAAAGAAACAAAAGGAACTTGCCATTTGATGGGCTTAATGTCGCCGGGCGGGGTTCATTCACACCAAAAACATATTGAAGCTATGTGCCGTATTTTAGCTCAAAACGGTATTCGCACCGAAGTTCATGCCTTTTTGGACGGCAGAGATACCCCTCCGCAGTCAGCCAAGGGTTTTCTTGAGGATTTTCAAAACCAAATTAAAGACCTTAACGGGGTTCAGATTGCAACTATTGCCGGACGTTTTTACGCCATGGACAGAGATAAGCGTTGGGACAGAGTAGAAAAAGCTTACAATAATATTGTTTTAGCAGACGGCAAACGTTTTGGCTCGGCTGATGAGGCAATCAGCGCGTCTTATGCTGATGGTGTAACAGATGAATTTGTTGTTCCGGCAGTTATAGGTGATTATCAAGGTGCTAAAGATGGTGACGCGGTTTTAATGATTAATTTCAGAGCCGACCGCGCAAGAGAAATTCTTTATGCTTTGGGTGATAAAGAATTTACCGGATTTGAAAGAAAAAAGATTATTAATTTTGCCATGCTGGTCGGTATGGTTGAATATTCTGTTGATCACGGACGCTTTATGAAGACAATTTTTGCTCCCCAAGCGCTCAAAAACATCTTTGGTGAAGTTGTTGCCAACCATGGTTTAACACAGCTTCGAATCGCCGAAACGGAAAAATACGCTCATGTGACATTTTTCTTTAACGGCGGAGAAGAAAAAGAATTTAAGGGAGAAGATAGGATTTTAGTCAGCAGCCCGAAAGTTGCGACATACGACCTTAAACCGGAAATGAGCGTTTATGAAGTCACAGAAAAGTTGGTTGACGCTATCGAAAAGCAAAAATATGACGTTATTATCTGCAACTTTGCCAACGGGGATATGGTCGGCCATACTGGCATTATGGAAGCGGCACTCAAGGCTGTTGCCGCTGTTGATGAATGTCTGGGTAATGTTATGAGAGCTATTAAGAGTGTTGACGGTGTTTTGCTGGTTACGGCAGACCACGGCAACGCGGAAAAAATGGTTGATGAACAAACAGGCGAACCGTATACGGCACATACGGTTGGTAAGGTTCAAGCAGTTTTATTTAACTCAGAACCTCCGGTTAAATCTTTAAAAGATGGACGGCTTGCCGATATTGCTCCAACTTTGCTTGATTTGATGAACATTGAGAAACCTATCGAGATGACCGGAAATTCTTTGATTAACAAATAAGGCTTTAATGAAACAGATATTATTCTTTAGCATAACGTTATCCTTTTTCGGACTAAATTGCTGTTTTTGCAATTTGGGTTATGCTAAAGATATATCTGAAAACGATGTCATCAAAATTGAGGCCGAAGCTCAGCAAAAAGCTTTAGAATCAAGAAAGCTGCAGGCGCAAGCTATCCAACTAAACTTAGAATTATCTAAAATTGACAAGAACACTATTGTTTTAGCACAGAAGATTAAAAATAATGAGGAAAAATTGTCTGATTTAGAGGAAAAGCTTACTCAGTTAAAACACGCGCTAAAGCTTAAAGAAGAAGTTTTTATTAAAGAAAATAATTCGCTGGTACAAACTCTGGCTTCGTTGCAAAGTATGTCCTTAAATCCTTCCGAATCGGTTATTTTACAGCCGATATCGCCGATTGATGTTATAAGAAGCGCTATTTTGCTTAGAGAAACCGTTCCTTTTCTTAACGCAAAATCATCTAAATTAAAAGTCGATTTAGACAGTGTTTATGAGCAAAAACAAAAAATCGAATCGACTTTTGAAGAAACGAAAAAACAACAAAAGCTTTTAGAAACACAACAAGCAGAAATGCGAAAACTGATGGATAAAAAAGCCAGTTTGCGCAAAACCGTAGAAACCAAAAGCGCGGAAACACAAAAAATTGCCGAAACATTATCTTCAAAAGCACAAAATTTGCGAGACCTTTTAGAAGAGTTAGAACGGCAAAAAGAAATTGCCCGACAAAAACGGGAAGAGTAGGAGCGAATCGCAGCACTTAAACGACAAGAAGAAATGCAGCGACTTAATGCACCTCACACGGTTGATACAAAAACACACGCAAGCATAAAAAAACAAGTTAAAGGGGGAAATTTTGCCAAAGCCAAAGGACGCCTTACAAAACCTGTTAGCGGAATAAAGGTCACGGATTACGGACAGATGATTTCAAAAGGTGTTACCTCTAAAGGGGTTTCTTATAAAACCCGTTCCAAGGCACAAGTTACGGCTCTTTTTGACGGAACAGTCATTTTTTCGGGACCATTTAAAGGATATGGTAATATTATTATTGTAGAACATGGAGACGGATATTTGTCTTTACTGGCCGGACTGGGCAGTATTGATTGCGATGTCGGGCAAATGCTTTTGGCCGGCGAGCCGGTCGGAACGATGCCTGAAGGAGACAACACAAAGCTTTATGTTGAAATCAGGAAAGACAGACATCCGATTAATCCATCACCATGGATTGCCGGTTAATTTTATTTGATAGGATTTGAAATGAGAAAAAATAAGCTATTGTTACTCTCTTTGTTTATCGGCCTGATGTTAGGTACATCTCCTGCCAAGGCTGTGGAACAAGCTAATGATAATGCCGAAGCATATAGATTATTAAACCTTTTTGCCGACACTCTTGAACAAACCAAGAAATCTTATGTTGAAGAAGTTACGGATAAAAAACTGATTGAAGCGGCCATTAACGGTATGCTTACGTCTTTAGACCCGCACTCAAGCTATCTGGATGCCGAGAGCTTTACATATATGAACGAACAAACAAAAGGCAAGTTTGGCGGACTTGGCATTGAAGTCACAATGGATAACGGACTTGTCAAAGTTGTTTCACCGATTGACGATACTCCGGCAGCAAAAGCGGGAATCAAGGCCGGCGATTACATTACCAACATTGACGGAGAAACTGTTATCGGTTTAAACCTTAATGAAGCAGTCAGCAAATTAAGAGGTAAAATCGGAACAAAAGTAAAACTTTCTATTCGGCGCGCCAATTCCAAACCTATTGAGATGACTATTAAACGTCAGGAAATTAAAATTCAATCGGTTAAAAGTGAGATTAAAGAGGACTCGGTTAATTATATCAGAATTTCCTCCTTTACCGAAGATATTGACAAAGTTATTTCCGAATCTATCTCTCAGGCAAAAAAGAAACTAAAAAACAAGCTTTTAGGTATTGTTATTGATGTTCGTAACAACCCCGGGGGGTTGCTTGACCAAGCGATTGCCGTTTCTGATTTATTCTTAGACAAAGGCGAGATTGTTTCTACCCGTTCCCGTAATGAAAGCGATACATCTAAAGTTATGGCCACGGCAGGTGATATTGCCAGAGGTTTGCCGATTGTTGTTATTATTAATGAAGGTTCGGCTTCAGCTTCTGAAATTTTAGCCGGAGCGCTTCAAGACCATCACAGGGCTATTATTTTAGGTGAAAAGTCTTTTGGTAAAGGCTCGGTACAAACGGTTATTCCTTTGGGAGATTACGGGGCTATGCGTTTAACCACCGCAAGATACTACACACCGTCGGGACGTTCTATTCAGGCCAAAGGCATTGAGCCTGACATTGAAGTTAAACCGGCCAAGGTTGAGGAATTGGACTCTTATGCGCTTAATATCAGCGAAGCCGAGTTAAACAATGCTCTTAAAAATGACAGCGATATTGACGCTAAAAAAACGGAAAAGAGCAAAAAAAGCAAAGAGGATTTGGCCGACTATCAGCTAACCCGTGCGCTTGATTTGGTGAAAGCATTAGCTTTATATTCTTCTTTAGAAGAAAAATAAGGAGAAATGATGACAAAAAAATTCAGACGATGTGCGGGAGCGGTTGTTTTTAACATTGACGGCAATGTTCTTTTAGGCAGTCGTATTGAATGTAACGCGGACGCATGGCAATTTCCTCAGGGCGGTATCGAAACCGGCGAATCGCCCGAGGAGGCTGCCAAGCGTGAGCTTTTTGAGGAAACAAGTGTTTCTTCGGTTAAATTAGTATACACAACAGAAACGCCGGTTCGTTATGAATTTACGGATGAAATTAAACAGAATTTCAGAAAAAGAGGCATTTTTAATGACGGACAAGATATTTATTTTTCCTTATTTTATTTCTGCGGACAGGAGAGTGAAATAAACGTTCAAACCAAAATTCCCGAATTTAAGAAATACATATGGGCGGATTTTGTGTTTGCCGTGGAAAATGTTGTTGATTTTAAAAAAGAGGCTTATTTAAAGATAAAAGATAAATTTATTTTTGAGATCAGGCGATATCTTGACAAGCTCTCTTGATATTTGAAACTTTTTAACATAAATTTAGGTTTAGGTTTTATCTTTTTTAGAAAGGCGGTTATGAATAATTTACCTGAAATACGGGATATTTATATACCTGACGGCGTTTCGTTTTTTCCGATTGCTTACGGCTGGTGGGTTTTGCTTACCGGTTTGTTTTTGCTCTTTTTTATGATAAAATTGCTACTTTTAGGCATAAAAAAAAGCAAGAAGCATTATGCTTTGAAGACTTTAAAAAACATCAACGCAAACAGCCCCGTTACCGCCGCAATAGAAATGTCGGAGCTGTTAAGACGTATTTGTACGGTTAAATATAAGGAAGCTGCTGCTTTATACGGCCAAGAGTGGATTGATTTTTTAAATAATCATACCGAAGATAAATTATCCGGAGATGAAGCTAACTTACTTATGTATGCTCCTTTTATGAAAGAACAAAACAGCCCTTTTAACGAGATGGCGGCAGAAAAGTTAAAAACTTTTTGTAAAAATTGGATAGGAGCAAACTTATGAATCATTTTGCTTATCCTTTTATGTTTTGGTTGTTAGCTCTGCCTTTTGTCATTTACTTTATTTTACCCAAAGCGCGCGGCCTGCATGGCGAGGCTTTACGCGTTCCTTTTATCGATGATTTAAAAAATATAAAAAGCAGAGCAGAAAAAACTTATTTTTCAACCATCAACAGAACTGTTTTATTTTCCATGAAATTTCTTTATTGTTTTATTTTATGGAGCTTAGTTGTTACGGCGGCAGCAAGACCGCAATTTGTCGGCGAGCCGTTCAGACTTAAAGCCGAGAATCGGGATATTATGCTTGTTGTTGATATTTCTACATCAATGCTACAACCTGACTTTTCAACCCGAGACAGAAGAATCGACCGTTTAAGTGCGGTTAAAGCCGTTGTAGGCAGTTTTATTGATAAAAGAAGAGATGATCGTATCGGGCTTATTTTATTCGGAACAAGAGCTTATTTACAGGCACCTCTTACTTTTGATAAAAAGGCCGTGCAGGAGATTTTATTAAACACCGATGCCGGAATGGCCGGCAACTCGACCTCTATCGGCGATGCGTTGGGAATTGCTCTTAAAAACTTAAAAGATGAGCAAAATAAAGACAATAAGGTTATTATTTTGCTTACCGACGGGGAGAACAATGATGGCTCGCTCAGTATGGCTCAATCAATTGATTTGGCCGAAAAGGAAGGAATAAAGGTTTATACGGTCGGTGTTGGTGCGGACGCAAGTTTTCTGGGGTCTTTATTTAGCATCAGGAATAATGAACTTGATGAAGCAAGCTTAAAGGAACTGGCTGAACGAACAAAAGGCAATTATTTTCGAGCTAAAAATTTAACCGGACTTGCGGATATTTATCAAAAAATAGATTCTCTTGAACCTCAAAGTAATGACAGTACCGTCATTCAAGAAATTAAAGAGCTTTTTTATATACCGCTTATTATTGCTTTAGTTTTGGCGGCCTTTTTGCTATTTTTACCAAGGAGTTATTTAAATGATTGATTTTTTGCAAAATTTTCATTTTTTAAGACCTTGGGTCTTGCTCTTTTTGCTTCTTCCTCTAGGGTTATATTTAAAAAAGATAAATATAAAAGCAGGTGCTTCCTCATGGGAAAATATCTGTGATAAAAATTTGCTTGATTTTTTGCTTACGGGAAACAACAAACTAAAAAAAATATCAATTAAAAAATTTATTTACACCGGACTTGTTTTTGCTGTTTTATCAGCAGCGGGGCCTGCTTGGAAAAAAAGAGAAGTACCTACATTTGCCGTTGAAAATCCGGTTATGTTTATTTTGAGCTTAGCTCCGAATATGCAGCTAACAGATATTTCTCCCTCCCGTTTGGAAAGAGCCAAATTTATGATTTCGGACATTACGGATCATTTAGAGCAAGGACAGTATGGTTTAGAGGTTTATTCGCAAGAGCCTTATCTTATCACGCCGCTTTCAGACGATGTTAAACTAATTAAAAGCCTTTTGGCACAAATTACGCCCGATATCGTGCCTGATCAGGGGGATCGTCCCGACAGAGCTATTGATTTAGCGGTTGAACGGTTTAAAACTGCCGGATTTGCAAACGGAAACATTATTTTATTTGCTTCCGATGTCGGACAGTGGTTTGAGTTGGCGTTAGAGGCTGTCAAAAAAGCACAAACCTTAAACTATTCTGTTAACGTGGTTGACAGCTCTTATTCGGGAAGCGAAAAACTTAAACTATTGGCCCAAAAAGGCAATGGCGTTTATCTTAGCGTTAAAGAGGCTGATCCGAAAAAGCTTATTCATAAAATTTCGGATATTAATCAGGAAAAGATGACACTCAGCCAAAACCTGCGTTCGAATTATCTTGATTTCGGGTATTATTTGCTTTTTATTCCTTTATTGTGTATGCTGCCGTTTTTCCGAAAGGGAATTTTGATTTTTTGTTTTATGTTTTTTTCAACACAGGCAGAAGCCGGATTTTTATTAAATGATAATCAGGAGGGCTTACGCTTTTTTAGACAAGAACAGTATGAAGCAGCGCTTAATAAATTTCAAGATCCGTTATGGAGAGGAATCAGCCTTTATAAAATGGATAAACATGATGAGGCTTTAAAAGAGTTGGCAAAATCTCAAAGTGATGTTTCTTTTTATAACCGCGGGGTTATTTTAACCAAGCAATGTGACTATCAGAAAGCGCTGGAAGCTTTCAGCAAGGCCGCCAAACTTAATCCTGACAATAAAGACGCCGTTTATAATAAAAAAGTGCTTGATGATTTATTTGAAAAGGCAAAAAGCGACCCTTCGGTTTTAAATTGCAACAATAATCAAGAGCAAAATCAACAAAATCAAAACAATCAGCAGAACGAACAGCAACAAAATCAGGAACAATCCTCATCCTCAGATCAAAATGAACAATCTGAACAGAACCAAGATAAACAAAATGAACAACAAAGTGAGGATAATCAATCTTCTTCTGATAAGCAGGATCAAGATCAACAAAAAGACCAAAACGAATCCGAACAAGCCTCTAATGAAGATAATAAAGACAAGAATGAACAACAAGGAGAACCTAAACAAGGTAAAAATGACGATAACCCTTCGCAAAATGACAACGCTGAGGGGCAAGAAAATGCAGAAGATAATAAACAACAAGAAAAAGGCGATACACCGGATAAGGCAAATAACGATAATGGTGATGAAAACAAAAGCAAAAACAATAAGGGAAATGACGATAACGGCAATGAAGAACAACAAGAAGAACAAAGCATTTCTTTAATGAATGCCAAGAAAGGCGATGATAATACGCCTTATGACGAGGAAGCTTTGGCTATGCAGCGCAGATATAGAGAAATTCCCGAAGATACGGGTGGTTTGCTTCGAGAATTTATAAAAAAAGAATATATGAAGGATAGGTATAATGATGAAAATTTATAAGTTTTTTTATACATTAATCTTTTGTTGTCTGGCTTTTAGCGCCTATGGCGCAGAAATTGGCATATCTCTTGACAAGCCGGTTATTAATGAGGGGGATACGCTTTATTTAACTATCAGTTATAACGGAGAGAAAAATGACAAACCGGATTTAAGCCCGTTAAGAAAAGATTTTGAAATTGTTTCACAATCTTATGCCGAACAGTATAATATGATTAACGGAATAATCAGCCAAACGAAGAAATGGACAATCGGCTTAATTCCGCTTAAAACAGGAAAAATCTCTATTGCACCGATCAGATACGGCAATTTAATTTCAAATGACGCAGAAGTTGAGATCAAAAAAGTAACGGATATTGCTTATGTCCCCGACAGTGAAGAAAATTCAAACGCCCCTTATTTTCAGATTGAACAAACTATCGACACGACCTCTCCTTATGTTCAGCAACAAGTTATCATTATCACAAAGATTTATGACAGTATCGGTTTACAAGACGGTGCCATTACCATCAGTGACGAATCGAAAAAAGACTGGATTATTATCCCGCTTTTAGATAAGCCTTTTGTTAAACAAGATATTGTCAACAACAAACATGTTAACGTCATTACTTTTGCATTTGCCGCCTTTGCGCAAAAAAGCGGCAAAATAAAGACACCGGAAATTTCTTTTAACGGATATTATCTTAAAAATTCTAATTTTGATTTTCCGAATTTTGATGATGATTTGATGATGTTCGGAGTTGATTTCAGAAACGCGTTCGGACAAAAAGTTCCGGTCAGAATGAGAAGCAAAACAGAAGAAATTGCCGTCAAACCGGCGCCAGCCATGTCAAACGGCACAACATGGCTTCCTTTGACAGATTTGAAAATGTCCGCACACTGGGCGGCGAAAACACAATTTACAGAAGGTGAAGCGCTTAGCCGGATTATTACATTTACAGCGTCCGGTATGACAGAGAGTATGTTGCCGCAACTTTCTTTTCCTCAGGCCGAAGGGTTTAAACAATATCCCGAAAAGCCATCTGTTGTGGAAAAAATTGTTGACGGACAATTAGTAACAACGGCAACAATTAATACTGTCTATATTCCCGTTAAATCCGGAGAACTGACTATTCCTGCGTTTGATGTAGAATGGTTTAACGTCCGCACCGGCCGATTTGAAAAAGCTGTTTTGCCTGAGGAAAAAGTTACTATCGCACCAACTACCGGCACTGATAATACATCCTCTGTCATTGATTTAGAGAACAATACGCCAACCGTTGAGATGGAGAAAACGGATACTGTCCAACATAAAAAAGCGGACGCAACTTTAGATAAGATTGATGATTTTGCAAAAAAGTTTAATAAAAAAATATTGATTATGCTTCTTGCCGGTATTTTTATTTTTGTGCTTATCCTGAAATTATGGCTTACACAAAAAAATAAACACAAACAAAGGAATTTAGTTATTTCAATGATAAAAAGCCATAATTACAAAGGCGCAAAGGAAGCTTTGATTCGATGGGGAGAGCAGAAATTTTCGTCTGATGATATTAAAAATTTTAATCAACTGTCCTCTTTTGTAAACAATAATGAATTCAGCGATGAACTTGCTGCTTTAAATAAATTTTTATACTCTGATGACGAAGGCGTTTTTGATGATGTTAAATTTATTGAAATTTTTAAAAAGATTGATAAAATGAAGAAAAAGCAGCAAAAAGATGGTGATATTTTACCGAATCTTTACGATTAAGCGGCATTTTGATTATCAGATCAGGTTATAAGCGGAGAAGATATGCTTTTAATTAAACGGATTATATGCGGCGCGGCGGCACTTTTATTTTTAATCATCGGCATAATGATGATTAAGAACCAAGTTCAGTTGTGGCAAGCGCTTGGTTTTTGTTTATTTGTCGGTGGTATTACCTTGGCTTATATTGCCATTAAGCAAACTTTACCAAATTACAATTTTTGGATTACGCTTATTGCTCTTGGTTTAGCTTATGCCCTTTTTGTAGATAAGACCGCTCAAGATGTTGAAAAACAAGAAGATAGTTCATCTTTAGAACAAAACGAGCAAGC
>JAGASU010000080.1 GCA_017621635.1 Alphaproteobacteria bacterium
GTAGAGCCGCAGTCTGCATCGAAAGCTTCTGCGGTTTCGATGAAAACATCGCCATATTTGAGACCGGAAACTTTGTCCAAATTGCCGGAGACGTTGGTACTGCTCAAGGGTTGATCTGCATAAGAGTCATTATACGACAAGCTTAAAAAATAAAGTAAAATCAATATGATAACCAAAAACAACTCTAAACAACGGATTCGGCGGCGAAATTATTAGGAGTCGGAGGTGTTTTTAGACCAAAAAATAGCCACTTTGGAAAATCTGTATTTTCAGCAGTTTTACAATGAAAATTTTGTCAAATATTTAAGGCAAATTACAAATAAAAACAGAGGGAATTTTTATCTCTCTGTTTTTATTCATAGTCAGAGTATTAGTTAAGATGAGAATTTAACCAATCTTCAATAGAAGACTGAGAGTTAAATCCAACCTTGGTATCAATCTTTTCGCCGTTTTTAAATAAAAACATAGTTGGAATACTGCGAATTTCAAAGCTGGCAGCTGTTGCCGGTGCTTCATCAACATTCATTTTGCAGATTTTAACTTTCTCACCCAAATTCTTGTTAACTTCTTCCAATACAGGACCAAGCTGACGGCAGGGACCGCACCATTCAGCCCAAAAATCAACCAAAACCAACCCCTTAGAATTTAATACTTCCGTTTCAAATTGGCTGTCATTAATTGCTTTCATCTGTTTTTCCTTTCAACTCGTGTTTCTGCGTATAATATAGTTACATCATTTGACTATTCAAAGATTAACTTAAATCTTAATCCGAAAGTTTTAGACTTTCATCAAATTACAGGTATTAGTCCACAGTAAGTATGTTTCAATACTTCTTTCGGGATAAATCTTTTCAATTAATATTTTATAAGTTTGAAGCTGTTTTTTATAAATATCAGGAACTTCGGCAATATTTCGCGCCGCCGGACGGTTTGTTTTGTAATCAATAATGATAACTTTATCAGGCATTACAACCAAGCGGTCAATTTTAGCCGAGATAATTTTTCCCTCAACTTCACCAATGACAGGAACTTCCGCCATAGAGTTCTCTGTAAATATTTCAGTATAAGCCCCGCAAAGTCTCAAAACCTCATCCGCAATTTTTGCCCGTTCTTCTGGCGAAAACTCCGGCAATTCTTTTTTTAAGAAAAGAAGAGCTGCCGACAGCCTTTGTGAAACGGGAATAGTCGATATATATTGCAAAAGTTTATGAATAACCGTGCCTCTTTTATAGAAATTACCGTTTTCTTCCAAAGGAGAGGCCGTAATTTCTGTTTCGTCATCATCGTTTCTTGACGGTGCATAAGGTTTGGCTAATGGATTTTCAAGCGGGGCAGGAGTCAGCCATGAAGGGCGAAAAACAGAGTTTGAGGTTGAAGGTTTTATCACATCGCTTTCTTTAAAATCATTTTCTTGGGCGATCTCGTAAACGATTCTTTTATCTTCTGCCGGAAGCGTTACATTTGAAATTATATTATTTTCTAAGAGTTTATACCAAGACGCTTCATCTGCGTCTTTGTTTTTTACAAAACCGGCGACATAAATTCTGTCTTCGGCTCTGGTTAAGGCAACATATAAGAGCCTGCGGTATTCATCAAAATCAGCTTGCAGATTCTTTTGCTTAATCTCGGTGCAAACAGTATCATAATTTGCAGCAGAATCCGGAAAATAAACTTCTTTGTCGCCGTCCCATAAAAGCTCGCTTTTAAAAGACTTGTTTTTTATTTTTGTTGTGTCTGCTAAAATAACAATCGGCGCCTGCAAGCCCTTTGATCCGTGTACGGTCATAATTTTAACCGTATCGCTTTGTCCTTGTTCCATTTCCTTTTTTATAATAACTTCATCTTTAGCAACCCAGGCAATAAAGGCTTCTAAAGATGGTGTATGTTTTTGTTCAAAAACAAGGGTTAGATTTAAAAACTCGTCTAAAACGTCTTCAACCTCGATTCCCATACGGGAAATAAAGTTTTTTCGCCCGTCGAGTTTGACTAAAATATGATTAAACAATTCAAACGGGCGTACAAAACCAACCATATTTAATAACTCTTTAAGTTTGCAAGCAACAGAACTGTAAGCTTCGTTTTTTAACATACTCTCAAAAAGCGAGCTTTTTCTTTTATGGCAAAGCTTAAATAAATCATCATCATCAAGTCCGAAAATCGGCGATTTCAATGCTTCGGCTAAAGATAAATCATCTTGAGGCAAAAGCAAAAATTTGCTAAGGGAAATTAAATCCGCCACGGCAATCTGTTCTAAAAGCCTTAGTTTGTCAATGCCGGCAACATTAACACCTATCTCTTTGCAAGCCCGAACAAACTCTTCCACAAAAGCATTGCGCTGTTGTACCAAAAACATAAAATCGCCATATTTGACCGGCCGGTTTTTAGAAGCCAGAAGTTCACCCGATTCGACAATGCGTTTGATATTTTGCGCAATTTGGCGTGCCAGCATATTTGAAAGGGAGTTTTTTTGTTCTCGATAAACCGGCAAAAGCCAATTATAATCTTTATCTTCTTTCTCTTCTGCTGGTTTTAATAAAGGAAAAATCTCAACTCTGCCGCCATCACCCAAACGATAAGGCCTATGGTTAATTTGTTCATCATCAGGAACAACACCTTTTTTAGCTTCAGATGCGCTAAACAATGTATTAACACAATCCATAACCGCTTTAGTGGAGCGGAAAGAAACATCTAAATGGATTTTGGCAAAATTTTGCGCTTGTGTATTGAAATAGTGGTACATTTTATCAAACTCGGCCGGATCAGCCCCTTGAAAACTATAAATAGACTGTTTCCTGTCTCCCACCACAAAAACCGTCCGCTCCAAATCTTCCTGATGTTGTCCGAAACCGGCAAAAAATTCCTGTGTCAACGCGCGGATAATCGCCCATTGGTTTGGCGAGGTGTCTTGCGCTTCATCAATCAAAATGTGTTCAATGCCGCCGTCAAGTTTAAATAAAACCCAGTCGGCAACTTCTCTATTTTCAAGCAAACGTCTTGTAATAACAATCAAATCCTCATAGTCAAGCACAGAGTAAATTCGCTTATAGGCGTTGTAGTTCTCAATAATATTTTGCGCAATATAAAGTACGGCAAGCGTCGAATGTAAAACGCTCAAAGCACGAAGTTTGTTTTCGGCAGCCTTTAAGCGGGTTGTTTCTTCTTCAATAAATTCTTCAATTTCCGGATAAAGCTTTTTAACCGTTTTTCCGGCAGCACTGGCACGGGCGTCGCCATCTTTTGTCAGAAAAACAAGTTTGTAACGATCATAACACGCCGCTGAAAATCGATTCTCGCCGGCAAAAGCCAAACATTCAGCACGTTTTAAATCATCTTTGCCGCCTTGCTTATAAGCCTCCATGGCAAGCTTAAACTTAAGTTTATTAGTCAACGCCAGCGTTTGGGCTTTTATATCGTCAGGTTTTAAGGCATAGGAAACGCCGAGTCTTTTTTCCAAAACCGGCAAAATTTGGTTAATGTCATTGTGATATTGTTTTATCAAAACCTCAATTTTGCTCCGATTCTCCGTTATCATATTCATAATTTCGGGAAACTTAAATTCGCTGACATTTTGCGTTAAATAGGATACGGAACGTCCGAGCGGGCTTTGTCTGTCATTATCGGCGGATTTAAGCAGTTCGGTTTTAATTTCTTGCAAAATTTCTTTGGCGTTACGGTCATCTAAAACATCAAAATAAGGGGAAATACCGGCCTCGAGCGGAAACCTTTTTAAAATATCTTGGCAAAAACTATGAATGGTTTGAATTTTCATTCCCCCGGGCGTGTCTAATAGCATTGCAAACAAAGTGCGGGCGAAGTTCAAAAGTGTTGTTTCATCTTTTTTCGGGTATTCGGCACCCAAAAGACCGCGAATTTCTTTTTGTAATTCTTTATCATCATTGACGGCCCAGAGGCTTAATCTTTTAGAGATACGTTCACTCATTTCAACCGCAGCGGCTTTTGTGTATGTCAAGCATAATATTTTGGCCGGATTAACCTTTGCCAGCAAAAGCCTAAGCACTCTGTCTGATAAAACTTTTGTTTTTCCCGTGCCGGCAGAAGCTTCCACCCAAACCGACATTTTCGGATTCGTCGCTGACATTTGTTGAGAAGAAGCAAGGTTAATCAGATCTTCTTTAGCTTGTTTGTATTTAGTCGTCATTTCCTTCTCCGTCATCTTGAACAGACCATTCTTTAATTCGGGCCAAATGTTCATAGTCTTTATTTTTGGAAACAAACTTCGGCACCGGGCGCGAATAGTAAGGCGTTGTTTCAAAGTCAAACGTTGAGGCAAGCTTTAGCAAATACTCTTCGCTTTTTTCTAAAATGTCTTGCTCTTTTGCAGGTATTTCAAGTGAGTTGCTTCCAAGCTGCCAATAAATAAGATGAGTAACATCAGCATTGTTAATCCCTGCAAATCTTCCTTTCAAAGCAATCAGCCCTTCTAATAAAAGCTGCATGGCGTGTCCGCTCATAACTTGCTTTTTGCTGGGAATTTTACCGGTTTTGTAGTCAACAATATTAAGAGAACCGTCTTTCATCAAATCAATACGGTCGGCCTTAGCCGTAAACGTAAAGGCTCCTTTCGGAAGATTATAACAAATTTCTCCCGAAACTTCGTTATGAACCTGCTTAACCAAAGTCCTGTAACCTTCCTCCTGATTGACCAGCCAACGTACCGTATTTTCAAACTTCGGAAACCAAAAAGCCTCCAGTTCTTTATCAATCCCTTGTTTTGCAAAATGCTTTTTACCGATATCAAGCAAAATTTCAAGCGCGTTTTGCGGCAACTCGGCAGGATAAAGATTGTTAAATTCTTCAATAATGCCGTGAATAAGCGTTCCGTAATCCCTTTGGTCTAACGGGGCATCCAAATCATTAAGCCGGTAAAGGCTTAAAATATATTTGGCAAAAACGCTGTAAGGGTCTGAAATCAGCAAATCAACCGCACTGGCAGATAGTTTGCGCGGACGGGCGCTGACCGGAGGGCAGGGGGCGGGAGATTTAATCGGATTAAAACAAAGAGGCTTGTCAAGCACATTGGCGAGTAAAAACAAATCGTTATTTTTAAGCGATTCTATGTCTGAATCAAGCGCTTTTAAAACCGTTTCCATCCTAAACAGCCAGCGGGACTTTTTCATCGGAACGCCGTCAACCCGCTCGGCTCGGGTTAAAGTTACATGCCCAGAGGCCAAAAAGCCACACAAATCAGCCCCTAAAATACCGATATTTTTTTCCGGAAGATTAAAGCCGAAATCTTTTTTCATCGGTCGTGACATCCACATATCAGCTTGGGCGGGTTTAGGCCAGATACCTTCGTTAACTTCGCCTAAAATAATATAATCAAAATGGTGCAAACGAGCTTCAATCGGTCCTAAAATGCTCAATCTCGGGTGAGTGCCGTATGTTGTGCGTACACTTTCTAACATCATTAATTCTGAAAAAAGAGCCAGATAGTCTTTTCCGGCAATCTCTCCTAAATACTTTGCTGCTTCAAGTATTTTTGTGATAAATTTAGCGGCCGTTTTTCCGCCGTCTCCTTTCCACAAAAAGGCTTTGCCTGATGTATCTGAGGATGTCGCCAAATCTTCGGCAAGTTTAATATGTTTTTCAATAAGCAAACCAAACTCAACGTTAGGAGAATGCAGGGCTTCACTAAAATCAGCCAACGCCTCTTTGAAATTCAGGATAAAGTCTTCTGTTTCCGGATTAGCCTCTTTTCGAGGTGAGCGAAGCGCAAGTTCATATTCATAAACTTTTTTTCTAAATTCGGCAGCAGACGTATGAAACAAAGTAAACGGATTCTTCATCAAATTTATCAGTTTAACTTGAGAACCCATATCTTCAGCCGCTTCTGCCACAAGGCGTAAATAAATCCCGATAGCGCTTAAACTAAGCGGTAAACCGGCGGAATCATCAATCTTAATCTCAAAACGCTCAAGCTCAGCTGCAACACGTCGCGCCAAATTTCTGTCATAAGTAACCAGAGCTGCCGTTTTTTGCGGATAAGAAAGAACTTCTCTCAGCTTAAGCGCAATAGCCAGAGCCTCATCTCGTTGGGTATTGCATTCGACAAGTTCAATGTCTGATATGGCTTTTTCAAGGCTGGGCGTGCGTTGCAGATTTCGCCACACATTAGAAACCTGAGCCGGGCGCATAATTTCAAAAATAAATTTTTCCCGTTCGGGCAAAAGAGGCGGGCAGGCGTTTGAAACCTGTCTGCGGTCTATATTTAATAAATCTAAAAGTTCTTTGATTTCAAACTGTGGGTGCGATTCGTCTATTGTATCCCAATAAATATCGTCGGCAAAATTATCGATTCCCGCAAAATAAATCTCTCCGTTCGGCAAATCTTTAATCACGTTAAGCATATTGACAATGGCCGGAAAACTGGCGGTAATTCCCGCGGCTATGATATGTCTGTCACTGTTCTCCTTTTTCCATAAATCAGCTGTATAAAACAAAAGCCTCTTTTTTAACTCCGAAACGTCAATAGCTTCTCTTTCTTGTAAAATTAACGGCCAATATTGCGTGATGATTTTAAGAAGTTTTAAGGTCTCCTGCCAATGTGTGGCGTATTTTTCCGGCACCAGATCGTTTAATTTATCAAACGATAGTCCTTGGTTGCAGGCGGTATCAATAAAATTAGCCAAATCAAGCGCAAGGTTAAACGCCTGTGCTAAAGAGATTTGTCTTAACCCGAAATCATTAGGCTTTGACATAATCATTTTTGCAAACAAAAATAACCGTTCTTCTCGGCTGATAGTCTTCTTTTCATTGAGAAAAAAATCAGATGTGCCGAAACTGTTAAAAAATAACTCGTCGTCATCTATTTCGGCAATAGGAATAATCTGCGGCAAAATCGTCGGTTCTAACCCGCGTTGGCGAACAAAAGCTGCCGTTAAAGCCTGACAAGCGCGCCTGTTAGGAACTAAAAACAAGGCGGAAGCCAGTTTAAAATTGTTTCCTTGGCATTTTTTCAAATAAATCTCAGCCAAACAATCCCAAAACGAACAGCTGAGCGGAATATTAAATATGTTTTTTAAAACCTCAGCCATTAAACTTCATCTAAGTCCTTAAGATAAGAAATAAATTTTTGCAAAGCCCGCCCGCGGTGGGAGATTTTGTTTTTTTCTTCTCCGCTAAACTCGGCAAACGAACGGTTAAACCCTGTCGGAATAAAAATCGGATCATAGCCGAATCCCGCGTTTCCCTGTTTATGGGAAGCGATACAGCCGTCTACCCGTCCCTCAAAAGATTTATACCGTCCGTCAGGGCAAGCTAAAACAATAACACATGAAAAATGAGCCGATCTGTTGCCGGATTTTGTGGCCGCAAGTTCTTCCAGCAGTTTATCCATTCCTTTATCAAAATCCCGATTCGGAGCATATCTGGCTGTGTAAACCCCGGGTCTGCCGCCGATAGCGTCAACGCATAAACCCGAATCATCGGCAATACACGGAATGTTTTGTTCTTTTGCCGCGGCCAACGCTTTCAGATAAGCGTTTTCCTCAAAAGTTTTGCCTGTTTCTTCAACATCGGGTAGCTTTAAATCATCTCCGGATAAAACTTTAATCCCTAAAGGGGATAAAATTTCCCTGATTTCGGCAATTTTTCCCTTATTGTGGCTGGCAAAGATAAGTTCTTTATATTTTTGCATGTTTAATCGCCTCTTTCTGTATCAAAATAAGTTGTTGGATTCCTTTATAAGCAAGATCAAATAAGGTGTCATAATCTTTTTTCAAGAAAGGATTTCCTTCCGCCGTTGCTTGAATTTCAATGATTTTGCCGCTCTCGGTTAAAACAAAATTGGCATCTGTTTGCGCTTTGGAGTCTTCTGAATAATCAAGGTCAAGCAACACAACATCATTGTAAATGCCGGCAGATATTGCTGCCGCGTGTTCTCTTATCGGATTATAAGGAATTTTCTGCTCTTTTACCATTTTCTCCAAAGCAATGTATAAAGCAACAAAACTTCCCGTAATCGAGGCGGTTCTGGTGCCGCCGTCTGCCTGAATAACATCACAGTCAATCAAGATAGAAAAACCTTTAAGAACGCTCAAATCAACAACAGCTCTTAAAGAACGCCCGATAAGTCGTTGTATTTCATGTGTTCTGCCGCCGGCACCGCGTGTTTCCCTGTTGCACCTTGTTTGTGTCGAGCGGGGCAAAAGCGCATATTCGGCCGTAATCCAGCCTTTATCTTGCCCCGTAAGCCACAAAGGCGTTTTCTCATCAACGCTGGCTGTACAAATAACTTGTGTCTGCCCGCATTTAATCAAACAGGAACCTTCGGCATATAAGTTAATATCCGGTATAATTTCAACTTTTCTTAATTCGTTAAATTGACGATTCTCACTCCTCATTTTGTGTTGCCTCCTTTTTTAAATAATTGCGGATAGACTGAAAAACCCTCTCAACCGTATTTTCAACCGCTTCATTTTTGGTTTCAACCACAATATCAGCCTGATTGTAATAAGGATATTCCTCATCTATATACGTTTGTAGTTTATTCTTGATTTTTGAATCACTGCACTGCAAAAACGGGCGTCTTTTACGTCCGGTCGTGCGGTTATACAGAACCTCAATATCTGCCTTAAGCCAAACCGTGATAGCGTGTTCTTTGGCCAAACATCTCGTCTGCTCGGCAACAAAAGCCCCTCCGCCGGAAGCCAAAACACAAGGAGAACCTGAAAGTAAACGTTTCATTATCCGTTCTTCACCGGCACGATACTCTTCCAGACCAAAACACTTGAAGACGTCAATAACCGATAAACCGCTGGCTTTCTCAATTTCCTGATCACCGTCAACAAACGGAAGCGAGAGCTTTTTAGCAAGTCTTTTGCCGACACTTGTCTTCCCGCTGCCGATAAGGCCGACCAGTAATATTATTTTGTTTGTTTTCATCATTCGTATATTCGCTAAAAATTATTATTATGCTTTACAATAAAGGATATAATGTTAATAATAATAATCAACCCCTATTTCATACAAGGGGAAAAGCTTGGCTTATATTAGGGAGAACTTAAATGAAATCAAAAAGCAGATATATGACATACTTTGTTTTGTTAATCTTGGTTGCGGGTATTGCCTATACGGCGTGCAAAAATGTGGTGCCTGAACGGGAACATACGGAAAAGACAATAGAACTGAAGTTAAGTAAATGAGAAATTTGATAAAAGAGTTTTTAGATGTCAAAACGGTGGAGGAAGGAGCCGCGTTGAATACATTAAAAGCTTATCGTAATGATATTCATCAATTTTCTGAAGCAATAGCTCCTCTGCTGGTGCAAAATGTAAAGTCTGAAGACATTGAAGACTATTTAAAAAAACTAAAAGATGATGGTTGCCGGTCTAAAACTCTTTCCCGTAAAATATCATGTATTCGTGAATTTTATAAATTTTTGCAAAGTGAAAAAATAATCTCAAAAAATCCGGCGAGTCGCTTAAAAACACCGAAAATCGGTAAAAGACTTCCTTCTTTTTTAACAATGAAAGAAATTAAAAAGTTATGTGATGTTGCCAAAAATGAGAAGAATTTTTCTCTGATTCGCTTAAAAGCGATGGTTAAGTTAATGTATTCGTCAGGATTAAGAGTTTCAGAACTTGTTTCGCTTCCGGAAAATGCAATTAATTATGACTTAAAACAAATTCTGATTTGCGGTAAAGGAAGTAAAGAAAGAATTGTTCCCGTAACCAAAGACGCAATTGAGGATATTTTTAAATACATAGAACGTCGCGACGCTTATATGGGAAATCCTAAAAACAAAAAATGGTTGTTTCCGTCATCTCGTTCTATGTGTGGCCATATTACGCGGGATGGTTTTTTTAAAAGTTTAAAAAAAATGGCTATTCAGGCAGGAATAGCGCCTGAAAAAGTTCATCCTCACGTTTTGCGCCATTCTTTTGCAACGCAGCTTGTTAATAACAGTGCGGATTTGCGCTCAATCCAAAAAATGCTTGGCCATGAAAACGTTGTCACTACGGAAATTTATACTCATATCACCACGGAAAAGCTAGTGGATGAGATAAAAAAACACCACCCGTTAATGCAAAAACAAAATAAAAAAGATGATATCAATGAAAAAAGTTAGAATGCAATTTTCTAAAGAGCCGCATTGTCATGATTTAGAAAGTCTCGGCAGCATTTTTTTGCCGCTGATTAAGACGGTTATCAAGGCAGAAGATTTGGTGGAGGTTGATATCATTTTAAAATGGCAGGATATTGTCGGTAAAGAAATGGCCATGTTTTGTCATCCGGTAAAAACGCGCTATAATCCGAAAGATAATTGCCGAACCTTAAGCGTAGAAGTTCCGGTTGGAGGGTTTGCTCTGGAAATTCAGCATAAACAACGCTATATTTTAGATAAAATAAACGCATACTTCGGCTATCAGGCTGTTCATAAAATAAATGTCAGTCAAAATGCTAATATAAAAATAAATAAAACCGAGCAGGGTTTGTGTCGCAAAAAAAGTCGTGAACTCAGCGAGGATGAAAAAAAATATCTTGCAGAGCTTTCTGAAACAATAAAAGATGATAATTTAAGGGAAATTTTAATAAAGTTGGGTGAAAATATATTGCAAAATAAAAAGGAGTAAGAAACGTGATGAAAATTGTCAGAAGAATCAGCCGGATTTTGGCACTGTGTGCGGTTTATATCGTGTGCGCATATTCATATCTGATGGCCAAAGGGTTTGTTTTTACCGGAAACACAATGATTCTCTCAAATCATGCTCAGGCAAAAGATGACGGTAAATTCGCTCATAACATTACCGGAGATATAAACTTAAGCAAAGAGATGATGCGCCCGTTAGGCAATAATAACGCTCCGTTGACAATTTATGACTATTCTTCTATGGCCTGCAGTCATTGTCGGGATTTTCATAAATTTATACTTCCTAAAATAAAAAGAGATTTTATAGAGCAGGGTAAAGTTCGTTTCATTTTTGTACATTTCCCTCTGGAGGCGACGTCAATGCGGGCGGCAAAGCTGTCCTATTGCTTGCCGGAAGATAAATTTGAAGCATTTATTACAGAGCTTTATGATAATAAAGACTGGCTTTTTTCAACTGACGAAGCAACACTTAATAAATATGCTAAAAATTTTGGTATGACGGAAGAAACATTAACCGCTTGTGCGGATAATAAAAAATTAACCAGTGACATCTTATTGTCACGAGATAATGCAATTAAAAATTTCGGTATACAAGGTACACCGTCTTTTATTGTTGACGGGTTTGGCAAAAAAGAACTGATTGTCGGTTCGCAAAGCTATGATGAGTTGAAAACGTATTTGGACGCTCGGTTGGAAGGAAAAAAATAATGGCGCGTATTCCTGAAGATATTAAAAAACTGAATGAAAAAATAGAAGCGGTAAAAAAAGAAAATAACGCAAAAAATGAATCATCCTTAAAAAAACAAGGTGATTATTCTAATTTAGGCATAGCACTGCAAGCCGGTATCGAATTGGTTTCGGGAACAGTGGTCGGAGCTTCAATAGGGTATATTTTAGACGAAGTGTTTGACTTTAAGTTTATTTTCCTATTAATATTCACCATATTCGGATCAATAGCGGGTTTGGTTAATGTGGCGCGCTATTTAAAGAAAATTGACGAACAAAACGAAAAAGGGAAATAAAGCGATGGCTGATCCTATGGAACAGTTTGAAATAAAAAGGCTTTTGCCGCTTGATATAAACGGCTATGACATAAGCTTTACCAACTCTGCGCTGTGTATGGTGTTATCTGCCTTGACGGTGATAGTTGTTTTTGCTTTTTGCTTGCGTAAAAGGACTTTGGTTCCCAATGTGGCACAGTGTATTCCCGAAAGCGCTTATGAATTTATCCATAGGCTTATTAGTGAGAATATCGGTAAAGAAGGCTTAAAATACTTTTCTTTTATCTTTACGCTTTTTTTGTTTATCGTGACCGGAAATTTGTTAGGCCTTTTCCCGTATAGTTTTACATTCACGTCGCACATCGCTGCCGTTGGCAGTTTGTCTGTTTTGGCTTTGGTTATTAATATTTTTGTGGGTATTAAAAATAAAAAATGGGGCTATCTGCGTACATTTTTCCCCAAGGGAATTCCTTTGGCAATTGCTCCGTTGATTATTCCGATAGAAATAATATCTCTTCTTTCAAAACCTTTCAGCTTGACGATAAGGCTTGTTGCCAATATGACCGTCGGTCATATTATGCTGAAAAGTATTGCCGGTTTTGTTGTCGCTTTAGGCCTCTTGGGAGGAGAAATTCCGCTTGTTTTTGCGGGTTTGATTATAGCCTTTGAAATATTTATTGGAATATTGCAGGCTTACATCTATACAATTTTGTCTTGCATCTATTTAAGCGATGCGATACATAGTCATTAACTCAAAACTGAAGGAAAGGAAATAAAATGGAAAATATTGTTAGTTCAGATGCATTGATGTATATCGGCGCCGGTCTTTGTGCTTTGTCAATGACTGTTTCCGCATGGGGCTTGGCAAAGGTTTGGAGTGTGTTGATTGAAACAATCGGTCGTAATCCGCAGGTAAAAAAAGATGTTCAGTCTTTAGGTTACGTTGCAGCCGGTACAATTGAGGCAATTGCTTTGTACGCGCTCGTTGTTGCCATTATGATGATTAAATAAGGGCCGGAAAGTAAATGCCGCAGCTTGAATTATCAACTTATATAACGCAAATTTTTTGGTTGTTTACAACCTTTTTCGGCTTTTGGTTTGTAATGGCAAAATTCATTATTCCGAAAATTGCCGAAACAATTGAAGCAAGAAAGCGTAAGTATAACGACTTTATATTAAAAGCAGATGAGTTTAATAAAAAAGCGTTAGCTACGCTTAATCGTTATGAAGAAACGTTAGCTGCGGCCAAAGAAAAAGCTGCAGAGCAAATTTCTCTTGAAGAAAAAACGCTCAAAGAGTATATCACGCAAAAACAAGAGGAAATAAATCTGCAGTTAAACCAAAAAATTAAAGAAAATGAAACCCGTCTGGTAAAAGAGCGCGCAGAAACAATGAAAGAGATCGAAACGATGGCAGAAAGTGCCGCTTCTGTAATTTTAGCAAAGTTAGGCATTGTTTCCGTACAAGACGCGGTGGAAAAGAAAACAACTGCCCAAAGGAAATAATCTATGGTTTCAAATATTCCCGAAGTTGCTAAAACAGTCATAGAACATGAAGAAGTTTTTTACCAAAGCGCAGAATTTTGGGTCGGTGCTGCTTTCGTTTTGGTTTGTGTCGTTTTATTCTCTCCTTTAATAAAAGTAATCGGTCAACTGACATCTAAAAGAATTACCCGTATAAAAGATGAATTGAGAAAGGCCGAAGACTTAAAACTGGAAGCACAAAAACTTTATGCAGACTATGAACGAAAGTTCGCCCAGACAGACAATGAAGTTGCGCAAATTGTTTCCGAACAAGAAGCTGTTATTGCTGAAAATAAAGACCGCAAAACTCATGAACTCAATCAAATGTTAAATCAAAAACAAGCAGAAGCAGAGGCGAGAATAGAGTTGGCATTAAACCAGATAAACTCGGAAATAAAAACAAAAGTCAGCCAAAGAACAATGGAAATTCTGCATACGGTTATCAAAGAAAAATTAACCTCAAAAGATTATGAAAAACTTGTTGATGCTTCAATTGATAATCTCAAAACTTTAAATTTAGGTAAAAAATAATGGATAAAAGAAACCTGTTGGATTATAACTTTTCAGATCTCTATATTGATACAAACCATAATTTTTTCATAACCGATGAAAACTATGTCAATAGCTTAAAAAAAGTCATTCCTGAAGACAGGGAAGAGTTTTATAATGCGCTGACGAGTATTCCGCATCAAGAAAGTTCATATTCGGTATGCTATAAAGGAATTTTCTTTCGTTGTGAACACATTGTAAGTCTTGGTGGCCCGATGTACTGTTTGCGCCGTCAGCCGGTTGAAGTACCGAGTATTTATAACCTTGGATTTGATTATCGTTTTGTACAATATATGCTGTCACTGTCCTCACTAAGCGGATTAATTATATGGGCAGGTTCGACCGGTTCGGGTAAAACAACGGCAATATCAGCACTGCTGGCAGAATATTTAAAGTTAGAAGGTGGTTTTGCTTATACAATTGAAGATCCGGCAGAAATGCCTTTAGAGAAGGAATACAGTGCTTTTAACGGCTCAATCGGTGTATGCAAACAAACCGAAGTTATAGATGACAACTGGGGCGCCCCGTTAAAATCAGCATTGCGTTCGCACCCTCGCTATATCTTAATCGGAGAGATAAGAACACCGGAAGCTGCGCAACAATGTCTGCGCGCAGCCATTTCCGGTCACCTTGTTTTAACGACAATCCATGCCAACTCTATAACGGATGCGTTTACATCACTTGTTAAATATGCCGCCTATAATATGAGCGAGGCTTCGGCATATGATATTTTATCTCGTGGAATATTGGGAATAGTCAAACAAGATTTAGTGGGTATTGCTCCCAATCGTCATCCGGCTTTAGAGACATTATTTGCCAATCCGGATCCAAATAAAGGTTGTCAGGTTAGGTCAATTATTCGTAGTACAAAGTTAAATCTAGGCACGGCAATAGAAAGTCAGGCTATTAAATTAGCTCAGGGTATATCGTTATTTTAAGCTTATTTAATTGACCAAATCAAAGTATTATCACTATCTTGGCAAAAATCTTTGGTTGCATATTTTTGTATCGGCAAGGGATGAATCCCCCCCCATTCAAAGATATAATTTCCCGTTTTATTAACGATTGAAATACGCATAATTTCCAAAAGTCTTTCTTCAGAAAATTTAGCCTCAGAATAAGCAATGCATTCAGCCTTATTAAGGCCGCGGATAGAAATATCAAAATTTTGCGAAAAAGGCATAAGAACTTCTGCTTTTTCTCCCTCTCCGATAAAAACTTCAGTTCCGCTATTTAAAATAATCTTATTGTCTTTTATAAATTTTGCATCAACTAAGTGCTGTTTTGCCGCAAAATCCGTATATAAGCCCCAATAATCAGGCTTACCAAGATAATGCTCACGGATATTATCAGCAATTTCAAATAACTCGGAAAGGTTTTTTGTAATGTTTCTTTGCATCACAGAACAGGAATATAAGCCTGCAAAAATGATCAGCAACGGCGCTGACACCTTAAAGATGGTTTCTTTATGTTCTACAAAAAGCGGTTTTACTGTTACAGTTTTTACTTTTAACCAAGCCAAAAACCGACCACCCGAAGTGTATAATTTCTGTTTTAAACGCTCTATACAAAGTAAAATTTTATCTTTGTTAAAATCAAATTTAATCTGCATGAAATTATCCCATCGCACTGGTAATTTGATCTTGCATTTCAAACACGCCGAACACCGCCCAGGCAATAATACCCGAAATTGCGAACATCGCGACCATGTTCAAAATAGACGCTTTGGCTTCAACCGCTTCAGCCGATTCGTCAAGCCAGTCATTAGCTAACTTGTCCAGAGCTTCTTCAAAGTTATCCAACTCGGCATAAATCCTTAAGTCGGCAACAATCTCTTTATCAGGAAAGTTCATTTTGGATTTTGACAAAGCTTCACCAAGGTTATCACCGTTTTTGATAAAATCCATCGCACGGTCGATTCGCTCTTGCAAATAACGATTAGAATCTTTTCTTAAAGAGGCCAAAGCAACAGAAATCGGCACACCGCCTTTAATCAAAGCAGACAAAGACAAGAGCCAGGTAATACCCATAAACATTTTATAAAGAGACCACGGCGGGCAGTCGTCAATAGCTCTGCGTGTCGGACCGGTCCAAATACCGATAGTAACATAAATAAGTGTAAATAATACCGGAAAAAACAAAAATGCCACAAGCCAGTTTTCTTTAATCCAGTGCGAAACAGCAACCAAATCTTTTGCAGAGCCTGTCCATCTCGCATTCGGTGCAGCATCTTCCATCGGTGGCACCATATATGCACCAATAGCCCAAATAACCAATACAGACATTAACAGCAAGAAAGACGGATAAGCAATAGCACCGATAATCGGTTTTAACATTTTATCCGTTCCTTCGGCAACTCTGATAAGGTTCAAAAGCGCACTCTCAAGGTCACTCATATCACCCACGGAAAGCATTAGTCTTTCGCGGCTCGGCGCCCATCCTTTTAAGGCATCTGAAAAAGCATAACCGTTTTGCAGTGCTTTACCCCACGAGGCAATGGCAATAGCCATCGGTTCTCCTGTTCGCTTGCCGTTATCAGTGATACTGCCATACATAATATCAAGTGCATTCATCAACGAAAATCTGTTTCTTAAAAGCGAAGCCAGTTTTTTATAAACTTTTAATCGGGCTTTACCGGCCATGCCAACTCTCAATTTTGCAAACGAAACCTCAAGCGATCCTAAAGATTTCATCGCTTTATTAAATGATGATTTTGCACTTTCGTCTTTTTTGACCATAGTTACACCTCTAGTAAACCGGACGTTGATCGATTAAGCCGCACCAACGTTCAACCTCATCCATATCAATTTGCCCTTTAATCATACGTTCAATAGCAGCGTCTTTGAGCGGACGACCGTTTAATTCACTTACCCAGTAGTCAATAGCTTTTGCAGTTTCATTGTCAATCAAGAGATTGAGGAAACGGGAATCAGGCATAATAATCTCATCAACAGCCATCCTGCCCTTAAACCCTTTATATCCGCAAGCCTTACACCCCGGACCGCTGACATAAACGTTTTCAATTCCGTATTCACCGAGTGCGTTGCGTAAACGTTCAAATTCAGGTGTTCCTTCTTTTGTTTTAATGGATTGACGGCATTCCGGACACAGTTTTCTGAACAAACGTTGCGAAACAAGCCCTTTAACCAATTCCGGATCATTTAACAAATATGGTTGAACGCCCATATCACGCAAACGGGTGACAATTGCCGGCGCTGAGTTCGCGTGCAAAGTAGTCCACACACCGTGACCGGAAAGTGCGCCTTTAAACACTAACTCTGCCGTCGACAAAGAACGCGTTTCACCCACCAGAATAGCATCAGGGTCGGAACGGAGTGCCGCAGACAAAGCTTTCGTAAACTGCTCATTTTTTTCTTCTTCCGTATTGGCGTTAGTCACCGGCATTTGGCGCGCCCCCGGAATAGGATACTCCGGCGGATCTTCCACGGTCAAAAGGTTAATTTGATAATTTTTCTCTTGTAAAAGCTTAATCATATTACGTTGTAATGTTGTTGATTTACCTGAACCGGTAGGTCCGGCCACAACGTTTAATCCAACCGCCATACAACGCATTTTATAAAACAGATTCTCTTCATATGAGCCTAAACCGAGAGAGCGCAAGTCAGAACTTCCCTCCGGATTATCATCTGCATACAGAAGACGCATAACCAGATATTGCGAACCGAATGCAATCGGGTTAAATTGTAAACGAATAGCCAATACATTATGCGGTAACATTAATTTTCCGTTAGAACCGCGAAGCGGAGTGGCACCTAATTTTTGTGCGCCTTGAAATTCATTTTGTGAGTAGTTCGAGTCGGAAATATCCGCAGAGGCGAAAACGGCACGAACAAAAGCTTCACCCCACTCGCCGCCATATTCGTTTTGTTTAACCATAATACCGTTTTCACGGAACAAAACAGTTGAAGACGAGCCGACAATAACGTGAATATCGGAAACTTTCTTTTGCGACGCGCGTTGAATAATATTGATGAAGTCAATCATCATTTGCATATCTTCAGCTTCTTCGGCAGATACATCAACAGTACCTGCACCGCGCTCGGCATAAGCATAGATAGCTGAAATTTCATTCAACGTTACATAAATCGGTGCTTTAATCGGAATCTTACGCCTTTTGACATTCGCTTCAAAGTTATAAACCGCACCATCAAAACGATTATCTTTTGAAACCAGATACGTTCCGTCAGAAAACAAGGCTAACAATCGTCTCGTTTCATTAGAAATAGCAAAATCAGAGCCGTTAACCGTCAAAAGCTTATTATTGTTTGCAAACAATGTGTCAAACAAATTCGCTTTTTTAGCTTGCGTTGCTCCGCCTTCTTCTTCAAAATTGGAAGAAGTCCCTCCGTTTGCTGCTGCTTTTTTTGCTTCTTCTGCCATTTCTAATACCTGTAATAATATACTATTTTATTTTTGACTGTTATCCGTTAATCCAAGCGTTGGCACAACACCGTCAATCGTTTTACCAACATAAAGATAATCATCGCTGCCGTCACGGCTGAATTTAGCATAATCAGAACCAATCTCGCTGACAACGTGTCCGGTAGGAAGCGGTGAACCGACTTTTAAAGATAATGATTGTCCGTCTGTATCAATCACATCAATAGACATAACGCCGGCTCTGCCCGTAATTCCTAAAATAGCATATTGTGAGCTGAGCTTTGCCTCCGGTTCTTCTTCCTCTAGTTCCTCAATAGGCTTGGAATTCTCAATAATGGCAGAAGCATTAGCATTTGCCGTACCAACAGAACCTAAAGCGGCATTCTTGTTTTTTAATTCCTCTATAGACTGCGATTTCAAATATAAACTGCTTTTCGCATTTTTAATAATTTTAGCATCAGCCTCAACACGCTTTCTTAATTGTTCGTTTCTGGCTTTAAGCCCTTTGACGATTCTCTCAAAATTAGCTTTGGCGGTTTCAGCTGTCTGAATATTTTTTTGCGATGCTTCCAAAACCTTGTCAATACGCGTTTTAAACATTGAAACAAGTGCTTTCTTTTCTTCTTCTGCCTGAGCTAAACGGGCATATAATGCTTCTTTTTCTTTTAGCCATTCCTGTTCGTTAAGAAGCATCTGATTCATATAAGCATTCAAAAGTTTACGCTGTTTCAAAATTTCAAAAACTTTTTCTTTATCAAGCAAAATCTGCTTTTCTTTTAAAACATTTGCTTCAATCTGTTTTTCTTTTTCAAGATCTCTAAGTTTATCTTCAGCCTGTTTACGCTTTTGATCATCAATATTTTTTTGACGAATGGCCTTTTGCGCCTCAATTTCATTACGAAGTTTTTCTCTGCGCAACTCAAGTGTCAACAATGTCGTACTTTTTTCAATTTCAGACATTTGTGAAAATAAATCTCCATCCATTTGCGATAAA
The DNA here is from genome assembly GCA_017621635.1 of Alphaproteobacteria bacterium. GTDB lineage: Bacteria > Pseudomonadota > Alphaproteobacteria > RF32 > CAG-239 > CAG-267. The sequence continues at coordinate 19,081 of JAGASU010000080.1, forward strand.
ATACTGTTGCCCAGATTTTCCATGGTATCAACTTTATATTCGATTTCTTTAGGCAAATCGGCATCAGTGATAGCTTCTTTGGGAGCAGAAGCCTGATTCGTATTAGCTGGCTCGCCTGCACTCTCATTTTGAGGAGCAACAACTTGAGGAGCCGGAGCATTAATAGACTTCATTTTCAAATCAAAGCTAAAGTCGTTTTCAGCAGGAGTCGAAACAATATCAGGATTTTCTGCGGTAGCGGAAACTGCAGGAATTTCAGCTGGTTTCACTTGTGAAGCCACCTCTCCGGCAGGCTTATTTTCATCTTTTTGCATTTGAGAGACAGGAAGCGCAACATTACCAGTCTGTGCTTTTGTAGGCGAAACAAGAGGTACTTGATTATCCTTGGTGGTTGCCTCTTTCTTATCTGCAGAGCTGTTTGCTACATTAATCGGCAAATCAGCTGCGTCAACAGTAGCCATTCCGGCATCTGCGGCAAAACTGATATTAGCCTTGGCAATCATTGCCAAAACAGCCAAAACCAAAAGCTTTTCTTTTCCGTTATTGAACATAAATTATCCCCTCATAATTCCATGTGCCGTCGTTATACATTATATTATTAACCTTAAGTCCTGAAAATTTTGTTAACAAACTCTTCCAAACTTCGGGATCATACTTAGAAACTACCTTAAAGCTTAGGTATTGATAAACCTTATCACCAACTTTTACCTGTCCGTCATTGATATCAATACTTAAATTCAAGGTCTGAAACAAATCATTTATCATATTACGCAAAGTAAGTGCGTTTACTTTAGGAATGGATGTAACTTTTTTCGCTTCCGCAAAGGGAAGAGATATCGTTACATTAGTTCCTCTGGGATCAATAGATTTATTTGCAAAACTTAAACCCGATTGAGTTAAAGACAACTCAATCCAAGATAATCTGCCGAATTCTCTGCGCCAAGATGTAACGGCGTTGGAGGCAGAGCAACTGACACCCAAATTTTTCCAGCCCGGCGTGGAGATAGCAACCAAAGATAAAATACTCTCTCGGCATGTATCGAGTACCCAAACCGGATCAATCATCGATTCCCACGGCGCCGGAATGACCTTTTGAACCTCTTTAACCTCTTTTTTCTGCGCTCTTCTGGTAACAACCTTAGTTGCTTGTGTCGGTGTTGTAAAAAGCACTTTTGAAGCAAAGTTGATAATAACCGCACCGATAAGAAGTGACAGTAAAATAACGATAACTAATTCCGTTCCGCGTAAAGCATTAATTTTTTCAAGTTTAACATCGAGTCCAGAAGCAAAAACCTCTGCAATATTTTTTTGTTCGGTATCATCAATTCCCCATTCCGCCGGCGCAATTTTTTTAGACCAATCCGGTACGGAAAGCATAGAAATAAACTGCTCTTTGGCGTCTTGTTCATTAACAAACAAAACATCGCCATCAGACAAGATAACGTCATTTCTGACGCAAAGATACCAATATCCGGCGTCAACCTTAAATACGGCAAGCAACGAAGTCGAGTCACTCATAGCCGTCACCGCTGTCACGGCAGCAGCATTCATCCCTTTTTTAAATCCCTGTGCGGAAATAGCCAAACCAAGCTGTGGAGATTTACCATGCTTAACGCAAAACAAATCCGCACCCACCAAAACATTTTCAGCAGCCTCTTTTGCATCAAGAAAAGGTGCGTCAACATTTTGCAAGCTCTCCCAGAAAATACTTGCAGCATATGTAACGCCGTCAACTGTAAAGCTTGGCGCCCATTCTTTGCTGTTCTCTCTAAGAGAATCAGGTTCGTTTGCGTTATTTTCTGCTGTCACGATTCTCTCCTCAAAGGTTAAAATTTCATGCGGGATTCAGGCATTAAAGGTGATTCCAAAACAACCGGTGTTAATAAAATAACAACAATGCTTCTTTTTTTCTCCATTTTCTGATTGCCGCCTAAAAGATTATTGTTAACGGCTCCTAACCCTTCTTTGGCATCACTTGTTTCTACTCTTTCATAACCGGCAAGAACTAAAGTTTCACCGGATTTAAGAGCAACCTCTTGTGAAAAGCCGCGTTCTTCCGTGATCGGATTCTGAATGTATCCCGATTCATCAGAACTGTCGAGTTGGACGTTTTCCAAGGCAAGCAAATCAGACAAGCTCAGGCTAAATAACATCATCAGCCGGCCATGATCCATAATTCTTGGCAAAACATCAAGTGTAAAGCCTGTTTCGATTTCTTCTGTTTCAACCGTTACATCATAACTGGCTTCGCCGCCGACAGTGCCGTTGTTTGTTTTGGTATATTCCGAAATATA
>JAGASU010000081.1 GCA_017621635.1 Alphaproteobacteria bacterium
GTTTGGAAGGAGAACGGTTAGCCGCGTTGCGGGAAACCGGAAGTTTGTCTTCGAATTTTATCAGACCTTTATCAAGAGCGTTAAAGGTGATGTACAACGTCATCAGCTTGGTGAGCGATGCCGGATAACGCAGCGAGTCGGCGTTTGACGACGACAAAACGTCTCCGGTTTCGGCATCAATGATGATGGATGAAACCGAAGCGTGGGCGCCAGAAACCAGCGCGCAACTCAGCAAACAAGCTGCAAAGATGTATTTTAACCCGGTACAGATGTTAAATTTTCTATTCATAACGTTCTTCTTTTGCTGAAAACACTCAATTTATTTAAGTCTAAGCAAAAAAAGAAAATAAATTGTTAATTTTACGGCAGCGGAAAATTATTTTTTTCGGAGCAAGTTGTGATTTTTAGCTTGACTTTGAAACGTATTATATGTAAAAGTCGGTTGTTGCCGATGGCGAATGTAGCTCAGTTGGTTAGAGCGCTGGTTTGTGGTACCAGATGTCGAGAGTTCGAATCTCTTCATTCGCCCCATTAAATTAGAGCCAGTCATAAGTGACTGGTTTTAATTGTTTAAAAGGGTTCGAAAAAAATTTGAAAAAGTGATTTTTATTGGAAATATTGTTTACTAAAAGTTTGGACACTGTTGCATCTTGGTTATTTGTTCGGAAAATTTTTTTGCATTTGTTGTTTTTAATTTTTCCAGATTTTGCAATTTCCATTTGACAGCGGGAAGTTTGTTGAGATTGGGAATCTGTATAATATCCCAATCAGGGGTGGCATTAAAAAAGCTTAGCAAGAATTCTCTATCTGTGGTTGTGAGTGAATTGTGGATGGATTTTAACAGGGTGTCGAAGGTTGTTAGATGATCTTGGTATGTGAATGGCTCGTCACTCATACCGACAAATTCTTTGTTAAATGTGTCTTCTTGGTTTTGAATATTTGGTTGTAGTAGTTCATAAGGTGTACGGCCGTGGCTTAGTAATGCAACTATAAAACCATTTTTGATTTCCGGTGTAATACCCTCATTAGCCAGTAAATATCTGATGTCGAATAAATCTCTAGGGTGTTGGCGGTCAAGTGCAGCACAAATCTTTCCGCCATAAAGTTCAGCTTTTGATATAACATTGATATTTGCAAAGCCATATTTATTCTCAACTTTTGTGTTTATACGCATTTTTTCCGGAGGATATGCATAGCCTCGTAAAGTGTAGTTTGGTTCAATTTTGATATTTGCACTTGGGGTTGAACAGATGATTTTACTGATATTTTCTTTGTTTTTCAGTATGGTCGCTTTTATGCCGGCTTTTTCCAAACGTATTAAAATGCGTGTAAGACTGTCATTGATGTTTTTAATAGCTTCTTTTCTGCCTTCAAAACCGAGATACGTTAAGTCAATATCGACCGAAAGCCGAGGCAGATTACGAACAAACAAATTGATGGCGGTGCCGCCTTTGAGGGCAAAAGTTTCTTCTTTTGCAATGTACGGCAACACCTGCACTAATAATTTTACCTGTTCTTCATAAGAAATTCTCATTTTATATGCTGTCCAAATCTTCGATTACGATATTATATTTTTTATCGAGCTTTCCGCCTTTGCTTATGACACGTTTGCCGGAGCCGAGGTTGATTTTGTTTAAGTTTAGATAATCAAACCATTCGTGTAAAATATTTTCAGCCATATATAGAAACAATCTCTTTACTTTTATTGAATTGCAGTTTTCAAGTAATTCTTGCAATAGCTCAGGCTGCAAATTTACGGCTAATTCTAACATTTGGTATATACTGGAGAAATTTATATATTCAGGAGCTATGTACAATTCTTCGAGAAAAGCTCTTTCTGGAGTAGATATCTGTAATTCAAGCCCTTTTTGTTCTATGGTTTTGATACCAACATCAGTGGAAAATAGAGAAGTTTTAAAAAAGCCGTTTTGGGTTTTAGTAGGATTTTTAGCATTTTTTATAAAGTTATCCATAAACCACTTGGGTAATTTAATATTATCAGCCGTAAATAATTGAGTCGGAAAAAAACTTAGGACGGTAAAATGTTCATAGTTATGTATAGTTAGGGCAGAACTTGCACCTATATGAACCTTTAGATTTAATTGCTTTTGCAAAGTATATATAGCTCCTTCTGCCGTAGCTTCATCGTTATATTTCACAAAAGCACCCTTGCCTATGGATTTTAGCCAACCGTTTCGTTTATATGATTGTTGCAGGTCATTTGATATTCCGAGGCTTTTTAACCATATTGAAGTTGCCACACAACCATTGGGCAGTTGTGACAGCATTTGGTTCAAATATGATTTGGGTTTAGTATTCATAATACGCATACGGTAAAATATTTAAACCAATTTGTCAAGTTTAATTTTTCTCGTTATTTGGTATTATGAATGCTTTATGTGAATAAAATATAAACCTATTGAGTTGGTGCTAATTTGAAATAAGTTGGATTAGCTCTAATTCTCTGCCAGACAATAATGATGTTATCATAGTAAAAAGTTCGAATATCATTGCATCGTTCGCCCCATTAAAAAAGCCGTCCGATAAAGGGCGGCTTTTTTTTGCGGATAAAATAGATTTCTTTATCTTACCTCTTTCAGAAGTTGTTCCAACAGGTTGGCAAAGTCAGCGGGAGCCCGGTTATATTCGGGAAAAACTACCGATACAGCCAAGCCTCCGGTCCTGACGTCGTCCAGTGCCGCCAGCAATGTGTCTGCGCTGTCAACATCTCTGGTGATACCGAGAATGGTGCCCGCATCTTCGCTGATTGCGGGATAGTTGGGATTGATACTGATTGTATTTCCTCCGCAGGCGGCAACATCAAACATCAGAGAACATTTGAGCGAACAGACGGCTCCGTGCGTGCCCAGACTTAGCGCAGTAAGCGCTTTGAGTTCGGGCAGCGTTCCGTAATTGATTAATGCGGAATTTGGAATTGTCTGTAAACAATATTGTTGAAACTCCGGTTTGTCTTTGGAATGAAAAGTCAGCAATGTTTTAAACTTCATCCGGGAGGCCGCTTCGGCAATCAAATCGACAACTTTGATGTCGTCAGAATGAGCCGAGGAAGTGAAAACCAAAGCAAAATCGTTGTCGTCAATTTGGTTCTGCCGACGGAAAATGTGGTTTAATTCCGGCAAGTCAGGGGACTTTCTTACAACTAGATAATCAGAGTATTTCGGCATCGGCGAGATGACTATGTCCTGAGCTGCAAACAGTTTTAACCGGGTCAGCATTCCTTTCATAACGCTTGACGACACGATTATTTTCTGAGGCAGGCTGCGTTCAAAATTCAGTCTCGGTTCTATCATCGTCGGTGAAAGATAGGCCGGTTCAAAAATACCGATGACCGGAATCTTTTGAGCGGCGGCCGCTTCCGGGAGCGTGAAATCGACCTTGTTCGAAACTTTACGGAAATTTGAAATTGCCGTAACAACAGCACAGGGTTTTTCTTCAAGCAGAAATTCCCGCGCGGTTTCCATCGGAAAGCTTTCAACTTCAATCAGTTTGAAATGGGTTCTCTCGCGGAATTCGAGTTTTTTCAGCAAGCTGGGATAAGCCAGACATTGTTGTGCGATAACAGTCACATCAAATTTTGCAGCCAGCAAAGGCAAAGCGGATGCAACAGCATTGGCTGTTTCGGCATCGTACATTGCAAAGACAATCTTGTTCATATAATTTTTATTTTATAGGGTTAATAATATTTTTTCAATGAGATGGGATTATCTTATTTTGTACTTTTTGTCAATATGTGTTTTTTAAACAACCCGGATTTTGATCCGGGTTGCTTTTTGTTTTATGTCAGGTCTCCACTGCATTGGTGACAGCACCGTCTCCAGGAGTCTACGTCACAGCTTCCCGAACCCACATTACCGGCAGCATTACAGCTCGAACCCATTTGGCCATATTCTTGGGCACATTGTTGGTAAGAGTATCCGCTCCAGTTGCTGCATGAAGTTCCGCCGTAGTAACCCGAGTCTGAGCAGGTTTTGTCGGGAATCTGGCAAGTCTGTTCACGCGAGCCGGGGTATGTCGGCAACCATTGATAACCGGGTGCACAATCACACTCTTTGTATTTTCCGTCACACGGAGACCCCTTTCCGACATAACCGGTATTGTTGCAGGCATATCGGTATCCCTGTTCTTCACAAGTTTTAGCACGACAAGTGTAGCAGGTTCCTGATGTGGCGCCACAAGAACAAACCTTAGAGGGTGTTCCGGTCTGAACTTGAGAAGTCGAGCAACTGGAAGCTTGAGAGCCCGACGGACAGGAGTAACTATGAGTATGATCTGTCACACAAGTTCCGTTAGAGCATTTCTTACCACTCGGGCATCCGCCA
>JAGASU010000082.1 GCA_017621635.1 Alphaproteobacteria bacterium
GGATCAAACCAAACCTCGCGCTCTACCGTATAGAAAACCTGATAGTCAAAATCTTTATCAGCTTTGGCCGTAAATGTCACAACAGCATTTTTGGCTTTAATTTTCATAGCTTCTTTAGCTGCTTTTTCATTGCTTTTTAGAGCAGGAACCTCGGCTTCGGGCTGTTTTTTTTGTTGTGTTGTCTCAATATCCTAATCCTGCTGAACAGCCGGCGCTTTAACATCTTCCGTTTGTTCAACAGCAGGCTTTACCAACACTTTTTCCTGAGGTTTATCACTGCCTTTGAATGCCAAAAGCAACAGCAGCAAAGCCACCACCAAAATAATGGCGCCGACAATAAGCTGTTTGGGGTCTTTTTTAGCTTCTGTGCAAAGTCGGCAACACTTTGCGGTTAGTTTTTCTTTTAGATTTTTTAAGTCATCTTTTTGCATAGTTTTCTCCTTAAAGCAAAATAATTTTATTTAATGTAGAAAAGATTTTTCTTTTTTTCAACACTTAATTTTATTTGACTAAAAAGGCCGCTTCAACCGCGGCCTTTTATTTTGATTACACGAGCCGGCTTTGTTTAACGGATGCTGTAACAAACTCCACAAACAGCGGGTGCGGCGCAAACGGTTTTGATTTCAATTCAGGGTGAAACTGCACGCCGATAAACCACGGATGATCCGGCCGTTCGACTATTTCGGGCAGTTTACCGTCCGGTGATGTACCGGAAATCAGCATACCGCCTTGGGCTAACTGGTTTTTATATTTAATATTGACTTCATAACGATGGCGATGACGTTCGGAAATCTCTTCGGTTTGATAGACGTCATAAGCCTTAGAGCCAACTTTCAACACTGCCTCATAAGCGCCTAAACGCATCGTCCCGCCTAAATCGCCGTCTTTATGACGGATTTGCTTGGCGCCGTCTTTATCCCACTCAGTCATTAAGCCGACAACCGCTTCACAGTTTTCATCCAACTCGGTAGTATTGGCGTTTTTAATGCCCAAGACATTGCGCATTGTTTCTATTACGGCCATTTGCATACCGAAACATATTCCCAAAAATGGAATTTTATGTTCGCGGGCGTATTTTACCGCGGCAATTTTTCCGGCTGTTCCACGCAGTCCGAAACCACCGGGGACCAAAATGCCGCTGACATCGGAAAGCAAATCCTCCGGATTGCCCGTTTCCATATCTTCAGCGTCTATCCACTTGATTTTAACTTTATATTTATTGGCTATACCGCCGTGAGTCAAGGCTTCGGAAAGCGACTTATAGGCTTCCAGCAACTTAACGTATTTACCGACAACGGCAATACGCACTTCCCCCTCGGGGGCTTTTAAGGTTTCAACAATTTTCTCCCAACGGGATAAATCAGCCTCGGGACACGGCAGATTGAAGTAACGGCAAACCGCCCTGTCCATTCCTTCTCTGGAATAGGCTAACGGCACTTGGTAAATATTGCTGACATCAAGGGCTGCAATCACGTTTTCATCTTTAACATTGCAGAACAGCGCCAGTTTTTTCCTTTCATTTTCGGGCAGCGGCATTTGCGAACGGCAGAGCAGCATATCCGGCTGAATCCCGTATTCCTGCAGTTTTTTAACCGAGTGCTGGGTCGGTTTGGTTTTCAGCTCTCCTGCCGCCGGAATATACGGAAGCAGGGTTAAATGAACAAACATCGTCCTTTCCCGTCCCAAGTCATAGGCCAGTTGGCGAATCGCCTCCAAATACGGCTGACCTTCAATATCGCCGACCGTTCCACCAATTTCACATAAAACAAAATCTTCGTCTTCCAAGTCGCTGATAATAAAGTTTTTAATTTCATTTGTAACGTGGGGGATAACCTGAATGGTTGAGCCGAGATAGTCGCCATGGCGCTCTTTATCAATAACCCGTTGATAGATTTTTCCGATGGTGGTGCTGTCACTTCTTTTTGCGGAAACGCCGGAGAAACGCTCATAATGTCCTAAATCCAAATCCGCTTCCGTCCCGTCATCGGTTACAAAAACTTCACCATGTTGAAACGGACTCATCGTTCCGGGGTCAACATTCAAATACGGATCAAGCTTTCTTAAGCGCACTTTAAAACCACGACACTGCAGAATCGAAGCAAGCGAAGCCGAGGCCAAGCCTTTTCCTAAAGAAGAAACAACACCGCCGGTGATAAATATAAATTTTGTTTTCGGATTGAGTTCAGACATATTTTTATCCTTTTTTAAGTCAGATTTTATAGTGAAAAAGGCACCTCCTTGAAAAGGTGCCTTATTTTAGATTTTTGTTTTCATTTGCTTTATTCCGCTGCCGGCGTTTCTACCGGAGCTTCGGCAGGAACTTCCGCCGGAATTTCAGCCTGTGTCTGTGCCGAAGCGTCAGGCACGTTTGGTACAACCGGCGCGGTTTGCGTTAACGGAGCAACATCGGTGATGGATTCCGTTTTTCTTGTTTCACCTTTATAATATAAGGAGAGCAAGATTGAGGTGATAAAAAAGATAGTTGCCAAGATGGCCGTTGTTCTGGTCATCAGGTTTCCTTTACCGCGGGCCGATAAGAAATTATCTGCTCCGGAACCACCGCCTAAACCGCTCAATGCATTTCCCGAGTTACGTTGCATTAAAATCATCACAACCAAAAAGATTGCAACCATTAAATGAATTACCAACAATACAGATCCCATTTTTTCTTTCCTTTATTTTGTCAGGGTTGGACAAGCAGCAGCGATGGCCATAAAGTCAGCAACTTTGAGGCTGGCGCCGCCGATTAAACCGCCGTCAACGTCAGGTAACGCCAACAGCTCTTTTGCATTAGACGGTTTCATGCTGCCGCCATACAAAATACGCATTTTGTTAGCGTTGGCACGGCCTAATTTTTTAGAAATCACTTTACGGATAGCCGCGTGAACATCTTCAACCTCGTTTGCGGTCGGCGTTCTGCCGGTTCCGATAGCCCAAACCGGTTCATAAGCGATAACCGTATTTGCAGCGGTTGCGTTTTCAGGCACCGACCCCATAATCTGAGCGCTGCAAACGTCAATCGTTTTACCGGCGTCACGCTCTGCTTCGGTTTCACCGATGCAGATAATTACTTTTAGGCCGGCTTCAATAGCGGCAGAGGCTTTTTTAGCAACCAATTCATTTGTTTCATAGTGGTTGGTGCGACGCTCCGAATGGCCGACAATGACATATTGACAACCGAGGTCTTTTAACATAACAGGGCTGACATCGCCGGTGTGGGCGCCGGAGGCGGCATAATGGCAATCCTGCGCGCCAAGCATTACTCTCGAGCCTTTAAGGGCTTTTTTAACCGAGGTTAAAAGCGTAAACGGCGGACATACCAAAAATTCACAATCTTTGCGAGCTCTCTTTTTTGCTTCTAAAGCAACGCCTTTGGCCAAAGCGACACCGTCTTCTTGCAGGCCGTTCATCTTCCAGTTGCCGGCGATCAAAGTTTTTCTAACCATTTTTGCATCCTTAAATAAAAATTATAACTTTTTATGTTTTAGCACAGGCATTTTTATTTTCCAGCCAAAAATAAAGTTGTTTACAAAAAAATGTTTTGACGGCTCTCCTTAATTATATGGCAAAAAAACGTTGAACATTTTGATAATTGCAATTGCATAAATTTTTTTGGCTTTTATAATGGCGGCAATCAGGTTATTTTTTTGGGATGATAAAAAATGATAAGTAAATTAGCTAAAGCAAAAGAAAGTTGGTTTTTTAAGATTATTTCGGCAGCGGTTGCAGTCAGTTTTGTATCGTTGTTCGGCGTGACCGGATATATTCATAATGCAAGTCAGAACCTGAGCGTGGTTAAAGTCGGCAATAAAAAAACGACACAAAGCGAGTTTTCATACCGTTTGCAAAAAGAAACAAACGCGATTAAAAACTTAACGGGCGATGATTTTGAGATCAGCGAAGAAATGCGCAATTCGCTAATTGAGGGCGTTTTAAAACAAATTATCAACGAAAATGTTTTAGATTTAACGATGGATAAATATGGTATTCATTTCCCAAAAGCTTTTGTACAACAGGCTATTTTTTCGCAAAGAGAGTTTATCAATCCGGCAAACGGACAGTTTAACGTTGAAATGTTCAAGCGTTATCTTTCCGCGGCCGGTGTCAGCGAAGCGGAATATGTTGCCATGATTAAGAGAATGATGGGACAGAGGCTTCTTGTCAGCGATTTGATTAAAAATTTCGGGGTTCCGAGCGTTTTAAGCAAGGCGGTTCACAAGATGGACAACCAACGCAAGTCTTTTAAATATGCGGTTGTTTCCCCTCAGGACATTAAAGTTGAGCGGAAAATCAGCGATGATGAAATCAAACAGTATTATGCTGATTTCGGCGAGCGCTTTACGGTACCCGAGATGAGAGACGCCGTTGTTTTGTTTATCCCAAATGAGGTGATTTTGAGCAGATTTGCAGCAACGGACGATATGGCCAGAGATTATTTTAATGAACATAAAAAAGAACTTGACGTGCCGGAAAAACGCGAAGTTTTGCAGATGGTGTTTACAGATAAGGAATCGGCGCAAAAAGCTTATGATAAAGTTCTGGCCGGTCAGGATTTTTACAAAGTTGCCAAAGAACTTAAGGCTGAAAACGCCGCTGAGCCGACTTTGGGTTTGGTTGCTTATGACGAACTGGCCGATGAGCTGGCAACCGCAGCTTTTGATATGCAAGCGCAAGAAACCAAGCTGTTGGAAGTTGCCGACACTTGGCAGGTTATTCGTATTAAGCAGGTTACGGCAGCAAAAGACGCTGTGTTTGAAGAAGTCAGGCCACAGATTGTTGAAACACTTGCCAACGAAAAACTTTATGACGCGACAAGAGAACTCAGAGGTAAGATTGATGATGAGATTAACGGCGGCAAACCGCTTAATGAAGTTGCCAAATCTCTTGGGTTTGATCTTGCTAAAGTTCAGAATATCAGTGAAGAAAAAACTGTTGCAGACGCACCCGAAGCGGTTAAAAATGCTGTTTCGACACTTGATTTTAATGAACTGGTCTTTTCTTACGGACTTAATGAAACAACGTCGGCCGAAGAATTTGATGACGGAATTATCGTGGCCGAAGTAACAAAAATCACAGATGAGCATTTGCCCGAGATTGATGATATTAAAGATGAAATTATCTCTTTATGGACGGTTGAAGA
>JAGASU010000083.1 GCA_017621635.1 Alphaproteobacteria bacterium
AACCATCAAAACTCTTGGTTAATTTTAAAACAAAAAAACTCCCGTTGCCGAGAGATTATTCTGTGAAGATTTAAGGATAAATTTCCACATTAATATAATTGATACAGCTATATGACACAGATGTCAATAGGTTTGGAACTGATAAGTTTTATTTTTTATTTAGCCTTATGTGTATTGATGTTGGAGTGTAAGCTTATAAATAGTGTAGAATTTTAGCCTTTCTTATTTCTTCGTATCTTTTTATTGTTGCTTGATAATACTCGGAAGCAAGGAAAAGTTCGAGATTTATCGCATTAGTATCACCAGTTTTGAAGCTCTCGGTAAAACGAGGGCTTTTTTTGTGTTGCTCGGGATTTGAACCCTTGGGTTATTCAAGTCCGAATAATGTTTTCATTCGGGGCGGCGGATCCTTCCTCTATTGAGCTATTTATATACTTGTATTTTACTATAAACGGTGGTAGTATAAAGAAGTAATTTGGTATGGAGTTGCTGATGAATTTGGACGAATTCGAGTTTTTGATGGATAAAAGTAAAATCGGTCTTAATAACAACGGATGTGTCTCTTTTGAAGCACGCACAAATAAAGACCGGCCGAAGCTTCATAATATCATTCAAGAAAATCAGATGGAAAATTTATCTGTGGACGCTTTTCAAGGAATGGTACAGAAATATAGTTCTCTTTATCAGGTACGCAAAAAACTTCAACAACAAAAAATTGAACAATTTTCTAACATGACGCCCCAACAGGTTGCAGAGCTTTCGCTTGAACAAAAGCTTGAATATGTAGAATTATTGTTTCCCTCACAGCAAACAAAAGATGAATTAATGAGTGTGTGTCAAAAGAATGAAGAAAACCTGAGGGCTTGCCTTTTCAATATGGATTTTCCGAAAAGTTTTTGGAATAACGAGAAAAAATCAGCCGACAGATTTGTTTCTTTGATTGTAAAGCAACCGGAAATAACAGATAAGATGAAGAATTGGCGGGATACTTCTTTAGATGACAAAAAACAGATGATTCAACAAGTCGGAAAGATTTTTGAATATGTTTACCAAACAGCACCGGAGATTGTTTTCTTTACTTTGGAAGATGAAAAAGCCGAGCGCCGCAGTCTTGGCTTAAATGAAGATGCTCCGATTAGCGCAGCCTATTATCAAAATGGAAAAATTCATTTTAATGAGGAGCGGTTACAAAGCAGTGATAATTTCTTTGCCGTATCAGTTATGTTTCATGAGGGGACACATCTTCGGCAGGATATCAACAATTTTGATAATCCGCTGGTGGAGCGTATTTTTAACAGCAACCTGACAAATATTCATGTGTATGAGAATGAGATTAATAACAGGACCGGAGATTTATATACGATGCAGCCCTCGGAAATTCATGCTTACGGGCTTCAAGAATATGTTGAACAGCAAATTACCGAAAAACTCGGGATAGATAAGGTTTGTCATGCAGATTTGGGAAAAGAAATCAAAAATGTTCATAATAAAGCGTTTTCAATAGCAAAGCTGGCACAATATCGTTCGAAATAAATTAATTTTTGGTTTTTAAGCATTGCCTGAAAGTTCTCTTTATAAAGGGGGATTCGATTTTGACTAATGGTTTTATTTAGATAATTTTGTTACACTTAGATAAAGGGTGCTTTGCACGAGTTATGGATTGTACTGCTACGAAAAGCTGAAGCTTTTCTACTTGTACGAACAACTAAGTGTTGCCGCGGTCGTTCCTTCCTTGCAACACTAAGAGAAGTTTGCGCCGCTACGAAGCTTCGCTTTATTGTAATTTGAGTGACTGAAGTCACAAGTTATGGATTGCCACGGCGATGTGTAGCTTACGCTACGCGCCTCGCAATGACTCGGGGGAGGGGGGGCCGCCCTCGCAAGGGCTTAAGAGAAGTTTGCTTCGCACATATGGGCTTACGCCCGCTCGCAATGACTCAAGGGGGAACTGTTAGAAAGGATGATGTTGCGGGGCTGGCAATGATACGGGAGGAGTGGTCGTTCCGACCTCGCAATGAGTCAAAAGACAGGTTTATAAGGTGTGGAGATGGTTTGGCAAGAAAATAGTTGATTATTTTTTGGGGATGGTTAAAATAACTTTTAGTTTATTAGAAAAGGAGTGCAGACGATGGAGTTATGTTCGCGGGAAGCCTTGTTGATAGGCGGGATATATAGTGGTTTGAGTGTTCCTTTTTTATTTGTTCAAACGGAATTGAGCGAGCAGATTATGATGTGGCTTTTTGCGGCGTTTCTTGTTTCTGCGCTTATGCTTTATGTGGTGAGATTTTCGGGGTTTGTGGGTAAGTTTTTTCAAGTTTACCCGCGTGTTGCTTATTATGTTGTTTCTATCGGGTGGATTCCGTTTGTGGAGATGATAGGTGTTTTTGTTGTTCTTTTACTGGCGGTTGTTTGTGAGTGGTCGGGTGAAACGATTGAAAGAGTGGCTGTTGTGTTTAGTTTGTTGAGTTATTTAGGCATTCCCCTTTCTTTGATAACGGCTTATTTTAGGGAAAAATTGTCAAATTAAGAAGGTTTTGGTATGTTAAGATTAAAAAAATATTTTATTTTGTTTTGGGAATGGTGATTATTCCGGTGGTTTTGGGCGAAGGTATGTCGTTTGTGATGAACTGCGACGTGTTTGACGGCATAAACTTTTTCGGATTAGTTTATTTTTTGGTTTATTTACTGTTTGCGCTTTTGTATCGGGGAAAGGTCAGAGAGATGGTGCCTAACCGGTATGTGTTTTACGGCGGGCTTTATTTGCCGTTTATCGGGTTGTTTGTCTGGCTGTATTTATAGTTTATTGATTTTCGGAGCGAAGATAAAAAAGCCCCGCGGCGGCGATTAGCGACCGAGGGGTGTTGGTTTTTAGCCAGAAAAAGAATCAGCGTAGGAGCTAACCAAGAATATCGTATAAACTGTTAGGATAATCAGGCTGGTTTCCAGACTTAGGTTTGCCAAGATCACTGCCAAGATAACTAACAGAGGAATGTTCCAGCGCCAAGACTTGACCATTTTTTCCCAGCCAAAAATCGGGTAGCCGTCCATTTCATACTCATCTATGCAGATTTCATATTTGCCTTTGTGATATGAAAAGGCATTGTGCAGAAGCAGTAACACCACAATTAAGCAGTATTTTATCGGCAGAAACCAGAGGGTAATCAGCGCAATAATTGCAATAGCGAATTGAATGGTGTAAAAACATTTTTCGACTTGTTCTTTTTTGGGAGTAAATTTTATTTTTTTCATAATAGTATATACTTGCGCCTGTTCGCAAGGGTTCTAGAGAATAATTTTTTAACAAGAGGGAGTGTGGACGAATTTTATTTATTTGTCAAGTTGTTTTTTTTGGGGGGCATATAGCACCGGTCATGAAAGCAAATCACCTCCTTTATGTACGTCTTTGTACACCGCAGTCGGCAATTTGCTTCCAGCACCGGCACTCTCTGCCCCCTTGGCAACGCTTCGCGTTCGGTCTTTTTTTGGGGCGTGTTGGTGCAATTTTCGGTTTTTGGGGAAATAAAATAAAGAGCGTTTTTTATAAACGCTCTTTGAGGTTAATTTAGTGATTTTTAATAAGGAAAAGGGTCGTCCAAAAGTCTCTGCCAATCCTCTTTCGGGGGGGCGGGAGAATTGTCTACACCCAATTTTTCCAAACCTTTAATGCAAAGACCGGCAAGTATAAGTGCCGGAGCTGCAACTACTAAAGCGCTAATACAAAAGCCGATTAGGATTTTGTCACCAAGTTTTTTCATAACATAAAAATTTAAGTTAGACAATAAGAGAACAATAATAGAATTTATAAGTTCATAATAGAGATTGCAGTTTATTTGTCAAGTTGTTTTGCGAGGTTGTCTGTGGAAATGTGTGTGATGATGGTTGAATGATAAGAAGTTTTGGTTATGGTGTGAGGGATAGGAGTTTTTTTATGATGTTTTCTTTTTTTGAACGTATGGTAGCGGCGCGGTATGTGCGCGCCAAGAGAAAAGAGGGGTTTATCTCGGTGATTACCGGATTTGCCTTTGTGGGGATTGCTTTGGGCGTGGCGACGCTGATTATCGTGACCTCGGTGATGAACGGCTTTAAGGCTGAGCTTTTGGGGCGTATTCTGGGAATTAACGGGCATATCAGTATTGGGGCGCTCAGCGGACGTCCGTTTGATAACTATGAAGAAGCGGTTAAGAGTTTGGAGAGTAAAGTTCCGGGGGTTGAGATTGCTATCCCGCTGATTGAAAAACAATTGTTGGCGACGGCCGGTAACAGCGCCGAGGGTGTTATGGTGCGCGGTATTCGGGCGGAAGATATTGCCAAGAAAAAGGTTTTGCGTGAAGGATTTAAACAATTTGATTTGAATTATTTTAAGGGCGATACCGTGGTTTTGGGTTACAGACTTGCCAATAAGCTCGGGGTGACTGACGGTGATGAAATTACGCTTTTGTCTCCAAACGGCAAAATCACGATGTTTGGCACGGTGCCGAGGATGAAGAGCTATCAGGTGGCGGGGACGTTTAATTTCGGTATGTATGAATATGACGCCAATTTTGTTTTTATGCCGCTTGACGGGGCGCAGAAGTTTTTTGCTACCGGAAATGGTGTAACCGGTATTGACGTGACGCTTAAAAATGATGCGGATATTGATCATGAGCGCCAGCTTATCAGTATGGCCATTGAGAGTTCGGGCAACAGAGCGTATATTTATGACTACCGGCAGACGAACGCGGCGTTTTTTAACGCGGTTGATGTGGAGCGCAACGTGATGTTTATCGTGCTGACGTTGATTATTCTTGTCGCGGCGTTTAATATTATCACGGGACTGATTATGCTGGTTAAGGACAAGGGGCGGGATATTGCCGTCTTGAGGACGATGGGTGCAAGCAAGGGCGCTATTATGCGGATTTTCTTTTTAGACGGTGCTTTTATCGGCGTGGTCGGGACGACGCTCGGCGTGGTTTTAGGATTGCTTTTTTGCGATAATATTGAAAATATCCGTCAGTTTTTACAATCTGTTGCCGGAAGAGATTTGTTTGCCGCAGAAATTTATTTTCTGTCACAATTGCCGGCAAAAGTTGAAGCGGGCGTTGTGATGAGTGTGGCGGCGATTTCGCTTTTGTTATCCTTTTTGGCGACGCTGTATCCGGCTTATCGGGCGGCGAAGATGGACCCTGTGGAGGCTTTGAGATATGAATAAAGAAGTTAAAAACGTGTTAGAGCTTAACGGCGTTGTGAAATGCTACAAGCAGGGCAAAAACAGCCTAGAGGTGTTAAAAGGAGTTGATTTGTGCTTATGTTCGGGCGAGGCGCTGGCTCTGGTGGGGCAGTCCGGTTCGGGCAAGTCTACTTTGTTACAGATTGCAGGGCTTTTGGACAGGCCGAGTGCGGGTAAGATTTTTCTTAACGGCAAAGATATTTCTGCGGCCAAAGATGATGTGCGTACGGTGCTGAGGCGTGATTTTATCGGCTTTGTTTATCAGTATCACAATCTTTTGGGAGATTTTAATGCGGTTGAAAACGTGATGTTGCCGATGTTGATTAAAGGTGTGGCGAAAAACGAGGCTAAGGAGAGGGCGGCGTTTTTGCTGGATAAAGTAAAACTTTCGCATCGGTTGAAACATCGTCCGGCGGAGATGTCGGGCGGCGAACAGCAACGTGTGGCAATTGCACGGGCGCTTTCGAACAACCCGAAACTTTTGCTTGCCGATGAGCCGACGGGAAACTTAGATCCGAGGACTTCGGAAGAAGTGTTTGAAATGTTGCTTGGCGTGATTAGCGAGACCGGACTTTCGGCTTTGATTGCGACGCATAATATGGAGCTTGCCGCGCGAATGAACCGCCAGATCAGGCTTTGTGACGGTAAGATTGAAGACGTGGCGCGGGGCGGGGTCTTGCTTGAGAGAATGGTGAAAAATTTTTATTGAGGGAATGAAAAAAAACGGGCGCCTGCGGGCGTCCGTTTTTTGTAAGTTTAATAATTTTTGCGTGCGGTTAAATAAATGTCTATCAGCTCTTTATCACCGCGGTCCAAAAGTTTGGCCTTGGAAGCGTCATAGTTAATTTTGCGTTTTTGTAACCAAGCCGCAACCAGCTTTTTGTCTGCGGACATCAGGTTAAGCTCGGAATGCTCACTTA
Organism: Alphaproteobacteria bacterium; assembly: GCA_017621635.1. Classification (GTDB taxonomy): domain Bacteria; phylum Pseudomonadota; class Alphaproteobacteria; order RF32; family CAG-239; genus CAG-267. Next base: position 6,127 of record JAGASU010000083.1, read on the forward strand.
AGACGATGTTTTGAAAGCAGATTAACAAACGCTCTGCACAGTCAGGCAAAAATAACATTTCTAAAATTTTAGAGAGTGCATAAAAGCTGGGGGCGTTGATTTTGTAATAACGATCTAAAAACTCAAGCGAAGCAATGGCTATAAAACGCTCTTCCAGTTCTTCGGTGATTGGGTAACGCAGGGAGAACTCTTGTTGAAGTTGAGGATTATCCGTAACGATCAGAAGACTGAAGAAAATGTTATTCTCGGAGGGATAACAGGGAGACATCGGCATAGCGTTTAAAATCAGGTTTGTGTCGTTAAACTCAAAAAGCCGTTGCCATAATGCGCTTGTGGTTGCGATTTGAGGCTTGTAAGTGTTGATATAACATTTAAGCTGTTTGTCATCCATGGCCTCTAAATCTGCTTCTTCCAAGTCTTTGGTTCGGTTACTGTCCTTATTCTGATTAAGGAAGTCTTCCGGCGTCATCCTTATTTGAGGTTTTTGCTCCTGTGTTGTTTGTTTTTCCTGAGCTTTAGTTGTTTTTGTGTTCATAATTTTTTTAATAATAAAATTTAACATAAATATATTTTAGCAACGGAAATGTAGCACTTTTTGTATTTTTGTCAAGTGTTTTTTGGGGAGAGGAAGATTTAAACAAAGCAAGGGGGATTTGTGTGCTTGCGCACTAGTTGTGGATTGCCGCGCCTTTGTGCTCCTGACGTCGCGGGGCTCGCAATGACTCGGGGAGGAATAATTTGTGTAAAAAAGAGAAGTTTGCCATGCCCTTATGCCTTACGGCAGGGCTTGCAATGAATCGTGAGAGAAATATGTTCTTTATTTTGTAGCTTTAATTGCGGGCGGCGCGGCGTATTCTGTCGTTTATGGCCAGACCTAAGCCGGTTTCAGGGATGGGCGCCATGGCTATGCGTTCATATTCCATGGTTTCATCAGCAAGGCGCATATAGGCAAAAAGGTTGGCCGCGGCTTCGCGCAGGTCGCCGGTTTTGCTTAAATTCATCTTGGCGTCAGGGAAATCCGGTCCGAAAGCGATAAAGAGTTCGTCTTTTTCTGCGCTTAAGGCGTTGATACGAAATTTTTTGCCGGGGGCATAGTGTTTTAACATTTGTCCGGGGGAGGTGGGGCGGTCAGGGTTGCCGTCAGATAAATAGACGGGTTCGTTTAGTGCCTCTTCAAGTTCTTCTTTGGTTAAGCCGCCG
>JAGASU010000084.1 GCA_017621635.1 Alphaproteobacteria bacterium
GCAAAGCTCGATCAAGGCTTTTTACAGCCACGAAAAATGGGAAAATCATAATAATATTTTGATAAATCCCGTCAATTACGCCGTACCAAGTCTGTTGGCACTCACCTTCTTTTGCAAACAAAGGCCTATGTGGCAAATGTTAAAAACTTCTAAAAAACTTGATGCTAAGACGATAGAGGTGATTTTGTCGTTTAATAAGAACGATAAGCCGCAAATAACCTACCTTCGCTCGGAAACATTACCGTAACAACAAAAAGCGCCCTTTAAAGAGCGCTTTTTTTGTTTTTAAACTTTATTTCAGGTTACTCACCGCAAGCTTTAAGAATAAAGCTGCACAGCTGTTCACTGAATGCGCCGGGGTTAGAAACGGCTTCGCCTTCGGCAATCTTGGCCTGAGCCAAAATCAACTCGGCCGCACTTTTAACCTCGTCTTTTTTCTCCTCCTGCTTAATAAGTTCCGAGAGTTTAATAATCAACGGATGATACGGATTAATCAGCAAAATGCGGGTGCTGTCAAAGTTTGTCTTCTGCTGATGGTTGCGCATCAATCGCTCTAAATGGATGCTCATCTGCCCGTCCTCAACCGTAAGGCTCGCCGGACTCTTGGTTAATTTATCCGTTGCCTCGACTTTACCGGCATCTTCCTTAAACCATTCGCCCATTTTTTCCATTAAAAGCTTCAGCCCTTCGTCATCGGCTTTGACTTCATTTCTGTCAAAGCTCAAATCAATCTTAGCTTGCGAAATGTGTTTAAGCTCATGCCCTTTATAAGAAAGCAATGTCTGTGTCCAAAACTCGTCAATCGGGTCGGTCAAAAGCAAAACTTCAATTCCTTTTTGCTTAAAAGCGTCTAACATCGGGTTGCAAAAGAGCGTTTGAGCGTCATCGCCGGTAATATAATAAATCTCTTTTTGTTCAGCCGTCATACGTTCAATATACTGATCTAAAGAAATCAATTTATCAACCGACTTAGTCGAATAAAATCTCGAAAGTCCGGCCACTTCTTCCCGATTGGCAAAATCTTCATAAATGCCTTCCTTAAAAGCAATACCGAACGCTTTCCAGAAAATCTCGTAATCGTCCTCATTTTGAGCCTTTTTCTTTAACTCTTTAAACAAACGCGACACCACACCTTGCCTGATTTTGGCAATCAAGGCGTTTTGCTGAAACATCTCGCGCGAAATATTGAGCGGCAAATCCGCGCTGTCAATCACCCCTTTAACAAACCGTAAATAGGCAGGCATCAACCCTTCAACCTTATCCGAGATAAACACTTTGTTGACATAAAGTTTAATTCCGGTTAACCGGTCCGGCTGGAATAAATCATACGGAGCCTTGGTCGGAATAAACAACAATCCCGTATATTCTAAACTTCCTTCTGCCTTAAAATGAAGCGTCATCCACGGGTCGTCAAAGTTCTTGGTAACGTGCTGATAAAAGTCTTTATACTGTTTCTCGGTAATGTCAGCTTTATTGCGCGTCCAAAGCGCCGCTGCACGGTTAACCGTTTCTTCGCCGGCTTCACCCAAATTCAGCACAATCGGATAGTCAATATGCTCAGAATAAGTGTGAATGATGTTTCTTAAATAAATCGTATCCGTAAAGTCTTTAGCGTCTTCTTTAAGATAGAGCTTAATATCCGTACCATTGCTCTCTTTCTCAGCCTCGCTGATTTCAAAACCGTTGGTCCCGTTGGAAACCCATAAATAAGCCTGTTTTGTATCCGCACGTCTGGTCAGGATTTCCACTTTCTCGGCCACCATAAAAGCAGAATAAAAACCAACACCGAACTTGCCGATGAGATCAATCGCCGACTCATTGTCCTTAGCATTTTGCAAAAACTCCGAAGTGCCGGATTTGGCAATCGTGCCGATATGATTAATCAAATCGTCTCTGTTCATGCCGATACCGTTATCGGAAATGGTGAGCGTATTATTCTCCTTATCCGGCGTAATTAAAATGCGCAACTCACCCGAAGCTGTTGTAAGTTCGGGGTTGGTAAGTTTCCAATATTTAAGTTTATCAAGCGCATCCGAAGCGTTAGAAATCAGTTCTCTTAAAAAAATATACTTCTCCGAATAAAGCGAATTAATCACAATATCCAAAAGTTTATTAACTTCGGTTTTAAACTCAATTTTTTCGGCCATAATAAAATTCTCCTAAATCAAAGTACCGTTTATTCTTTTATATAGGAAAGTTTACCGGCAACCGCAAGTCTGAAATACAAAAAAAGATTATTTTCTTGCCCCTTTAAGCCTTAAAAAATCGGCGATTTCCTTAAAACGCTTTTTTTCGGCAATACCAAGCACTGTTTCATTATTCGCCGTACGGGTATTAACATCAGCGCGTCTGGCCACCAAAAGCTCAACCGTAAAACGGCGTCCGGCTTCGACCGCCGTAACAAGCGGTGTCTTTCCGTCAAAATCAGGCATATTAATATTAGCTCCCGCATCAAGCAAAATGTCAATCACATCATTATTGCCCGCCTGCGCCGCTCTGTGCAATGAAGTGACACCGTTATAGCTGCAACGGTTAACATCCGCACCGTTATCAACTAAAAAACGCACAAAATGCGTTTTACCAAGAGCAGAAGCAATCATCAAAGGGGTAAAACCATCACTGTCAGGCTCGTCTATATCATAGCCCAAAACCACCATATCCGAAAAAGTTGCCGTGTCCTCATTATTGACAACTTCATAAATAGACTCATCGGCACAGGCATAAGAATAAGTTCCGAGATATATCCCTGCAACTAAAAAATAAATTCCGAGCCTCATTTTCATCCCCTTAAAAACAATTTTACCCTCAAAATAATACGAAAATTTTGTTTCGTAAAGAAAAATTTGCCGTTTTACAGAAATATATTTAAAATAAACTTGACAAAACATATGTTTTTGGGCAAAATGGCATAAAATTATAACCAGTCAAGAAAACAATGTCAGATAAATTAAACGCAACCAGCCTCTATTCTTCATTAACGCCGGCGCAAAAAGACCGGCTTTTCGGTGCTTATAAAGATTATATTGCCTTAACGCGCAATTTTGAACAAGTTGTCAAACGCTATAAAAAAGTAAATCTTGCCGCCTACGAGCTAACCCGTATTTTTGGCAAAGATGCTAAAGAAAATCCGTGGCAAATCGAATATAAAACACAAACAGCAAGAAACTGCTATGATGAATTTTTAGCCAATAATCCGCCCGACAGAAGCAAACATTACTGCTATGTTTCGCTAAATTGCACCGCAAAACAATTCCGGGGGTTAGGGCAGGGGATAATCGCCGCACCTGAAGATTTCATTATTCAAAGCGGCGGAAGTTCACTTCCTTGTCGGGTCGAACGCTATGTTGCCGCTTTTGATAAAAATGAAACGCTGCAAAATGTTATCTTTAACGTCTCGGGAAACTATCAGCTCACCTATTGCCATAAACTTGAAAACATCACCTTGCTCAAAGACGCTTTTGCTGATGAACAATTCAAAAAAAGTTTTGCCGTTATGCTTGATATCATAAGCATAATGCCTCAAAAAGAAACAACGCTTGAAAAACAGGATATTTTAAATATGCAACACGAAGCTCTGGCTTCTATGTTAACACAACCTTTTGAAAATATTATCCTAAGCACACTTTCAAGCTTGGCGGAAGAAACCGACAATACCTTGAAAATGCTTATTTCCCCGCGTAATAAGGATTATTTATATCAGGCACAAACCAAAGGGCTGATTAAGTCCGCCGCGCTCATGCAGGACACGCTGAACATCCGCCACCTTATGCGCCACCAGTGGGATACGCTTGACGGCCTGTGCAAATTTAATGATGAAGAAAGCGCCAAAAACCTTTCTATCCGCCAACGTTATCTCGATTCTTACCGCCGTTTATGTGATAAGCCGTTAAGAGAGCGGATTGACGAATATATCAAAACGGCTGATAACTTCATTCCGCTTATTTCCGAACTTATTCCCGAATTTATCATCCGCCGGTCAGGCCAGACCAATTCAAAGCTTATCCGGCAAATAAAAGAGGTGCAAAACAAATATCCCCGCCTTTATATCCAAGCCGATTATGAGTACGGCGAAGAAAAGAAAGCCGCTTTAAGCAAAAACCTTGCCAAAATTTGCCCTCATGCCGAACTTATTGATAATACGGCTATGGATATGGAAACATTTTTAAAACGCATCAGAAGCTACCTGTATCGCCGCCAATATGTTGAAATATTCAGCCATTTAGAATATAAAATCTGTCAATACAGCCTGTTTTCGGGGCAAAACCTGACGCCGCCTCTGGCTTGGGATTATCTGCGCCATAAAAAAATCTTGTCGGCTAAAGAAAATACCCGATGGAATGACTTTAGAAAACTAAGGAATGACTTAAGCCATAAATATCTGGATGAAAAATTAAACGCCCGCGTGCAGGAAATGCTTCCGGAGTTTATACAAGCCGCTATTGCGCTGGAAGATAAACTGGACACAATTATGCCGAAAGTCATTTTAATACAAGATAATATCTATCAGGCCAGACACCCGAACGGCTTAATCGTGACAATCGATTACGCCAAACAAAAAGTCTTAAACATAATCACGCCCGACGGCCGCAAAATAACCAAAGACAATGCCCTCAAAAAAACACCCTCAAAAAGCTATACGGAAGAATATGCCGACAACGCTGCCATAACTGTTGAGGGCAGGCAAATCACCTCTTTACGGCTCACAAACGGTCTGACGATAGACTTAAAACGCCGGCAACTGACATACCCTGACGGCGTAAAACTTTATTTTTCCCAAAACGGCAAATATTTTTTAACTGCGCCGGACAACAGCAAAATAGCCTTAAGTTCTGAGCTTGAAGTCTTAAATTATATACAAAACGCCAAATCAATCACTCTTGGCAAAAACGAGGAATTAGCTGTTTCATCAGGCCATAGGCTCACAATCGGAAAAGACTGTTGTCTGACAAAAGAAAAATGGCTCGATTCAAACAAAATCCGACAACAAACCGCTTACTCGTCTCATAAAGCCGCAATAATTCTGACGTTTTCCGGCGGACTTAAACTTGAAATAAGCCCGAATGCCGTCGAACTGTCCGTCAATGCCGTGAAACTATCCTATGAAAATCGCAAAACATTTATCGAAGCGGCCTCAAAACCGACTTCGTCCGCATTCTTAAAAAAACAAAAAGAAGGGCGCTAAAAAAAAGAGCTGTTAAAAACGCTCCCGCCTACTTGACATCTCTGACAGACTATGCTAACAAAACCCTTAGAATGGCAAAGTGTCATTTGAAGGCTTTTAAGGGTTTAAAAGCCGTTTTTTTTTATTAATTTTAACCTAAAACCGTGGATATCTCCGCGGTTTTTTTATATATTTTTTAGGAGAAGAATATGACTGTTCAATCAGAAAATTCTAAAGCGGTATATATTGCCAACGGAACAACAACTTCGTTTGCCATACCGTTTTATTTTTTTAATAAAGAAATAGCCGTCTGCACCGGCGTCGATCAAACACCGCTTGTAGAAGGTACGGACTATGACTTAAGCGGGGCAGGGCAGCCCTCCGGCGGCGAAGTCGTGTTTAAAACAGCGCCCGCGGCAAATACCAAGATAACGATTAAGCGTAATGTGCCGCTAACACAGCTCACAACCTTTATCGAAGGCGAAAATTTTCCGGCCAGAGATTATGAAATCTCTCTTGACCGCTTAATTATGGCGCTGCAATCGATAAAAGAAACACTGAGCCGTTGTGTTTCAATTCCTGATGGTGCTGAAAAAACACCGGAAGAAATCTACGAGTTAATGTTGGAAATTAATGATAATTTTAATCTTATCAAACAAGTTCCTGCCTTAACCGACAAGGTTTTGGAATATTACCAGAAAACCATAGTTTTACTGCAAAATTATGACACCAAAGAGGAAGTAAACACCAAACTTGCCTCCTATTATACCAAAAGCGAAATCAACGCGTCATATTACACCAAAAGCGAGCTGAATACAACGCTTGCGGACTATTATGATAAAGATGACGTCAATACGCTTGTCAATAACAGTAAAACATTAAAGGTGACGAACCTGACGGCAAGCGTGGCAAATATTGTCGCTGATGAAACCTATGCGGATTATCCTTATAAGTTGGATATTCCCGTCACATCAGCCACCACTGCACACGCGCCAACCGTCGTCTTTGATCCGGCTTCTGCCGTTTCCGGCAATTTTGCCCCGATATCAACCGCGCTTGACGGGTATGTCCGCATCTACTTAAAAGAAGCTCCGGAAACCGAAACTATCACGATTCCGGCAATTCTGCTGCACTAGGAGGGGATATGGAAAGAATCAAAGAAATCTTCATAAGCTACGGCTTATGGGGCGCGTTTCTGGGCTTGGTGACAATTGTTATCAAGCCATTTATTTCCATTCGCCAAACGCTGCGTGATATGCTCATTACTTTTATCGTGAGTATGCTGGCAGGTCTCTTGGCCGAATATATGGACATATCCACTCCCGTTAAATACGGCATTTCAGGTGTCTGCGGATTATTTGCCGTCAGGCTGTATATGATAACCGACGCCATCTTGAAAACCGCGCAAAACGATCCTTTCCGTTTCCTCAACACCCTGAAAGGTAAAGACCCTCGCAAGTAGGGCCTTTACCTCCCCCCTTTTTTTTTTATTTCGCTTTTATCAATTTTTTTAAGCTTTTTAAAACAGTTATCAAAAAAATATTCTTTTTTGCACATTTTTTCATTTTTCTTATTGACAATCTCAAAAATACTCTGTAAAAAAAACGCTGTCATTTGATGGCGGGATAGCTCAGTCGGTAGAGCAGAGGAATCATAATCCTTGTGTCGTGGGTTCGAATCCCTCTCTCGCTACCATCAAAAAGAAAGACACCTCCTTGTGAGGTGTTTTTCTTTTTGATTGATTTACAGGCGGGGATGAGAACCCATAAGTGGGTTCGAAACTTCTCTTAATGTTGTAAGCGAGCATAGCGAACGCAACAACATTTAGTTGTTCCCGTAAGCAGAAAGGCAAAGCCTTTCGTAACGGCGGACTACCAGCGAAAGGGCATTCTGATTATCGGTTAGATGATATAAAAAAAGCGCCTCTGAACAGGGGCGTCTTTTTTCAAGGTTGTCTGCAAAACTCTTTTCCTAAAGGTTTTTGCGGATTTTTTCTGTAACAAATTGTATCCCCGATATTTTTCTGTTTCAAAAAAAGCAGTTCCGGAACTTTGCCGAAATCAGAAACAATAATCTCCTGCCGGTTACTGAGTTTTAGTTTTATTCCGGTCGTTTTAACACCGGAGAGATACATTGCGGGAATTTCCGTCCTTCCGACAACCGTAACCTCCATCCAGTCTGACACGCCGAGGCTGACCGGTGCTTCATGGGAAAACAAATTGCATAACAAAACCGAAATCCCGATAATTCCTCCAAAGAACCAAAGCTCAGGCGAACAAAAAAATAATTTAAACTTTTTCATAATATCTCAATAATAAAATTTTCTTTATCTTCTCTAACTCATTTCTTAAAAAAATCAACTCCATATTAAAAAAAAATCCCAGAAGAACTTGACAAATCATCTCAAAAAAGCTATATTTCTATCCGAAAAATATATTATTTAACTAAATTATTTTATGTATGGAAAAATTATTTCATCTGATTGCTCATCCTGCTCGTCTGTGTTTGCAATCGGCATATCGCCGACAATATCAGTTAAAAAAAGGATATCAGCTGTGGCTCACGCTAAACAAAAATCTTCCTCAGGCAACAGGCATCGCATTTGATGATGAGCCAAGACTTGAAAGATTTAAACTGCGGATAAGCCACTTGCCGACAACAGACCAGCTAGCCCTCAAAAAATGGCTTGAGTATCAACTAAAAGAGTTAAAGAGAACAGCTCCCGAAGACATAACTTATCTTGTTGAAAAACACGAAGCTACACTTCGTCAAATCTATCAGGAGCATTTGGATTTAATTCCCTAAAACAGCCCTAAACCGGCTGTTTTTTTTATGCCTTTTTAAACTCAGCCGCAGCCGTTCTGGCAAGCTCGTCGCAACGCTCGTTTTCCTGATGGCCGGCGTGTCCCTTAACCCAGACAAAACGAATTTCGTGTTTATTCCTAAGTTCATCTAACTCTTGCCATAACTCGACATTTTTAACTGCTGATTTTTTATTAGCGGTTTTCCAGCCGTTTTTCTTCCACGAATAAATCCATTTTTCAATTCCGTCCATCACATACCGGCTGTCGGTATAAAGCGTAATGTTGCAAGGCTCTTTTAGGGCTTTAAGCCCCTCAATAACAGCTCGGAGTTCCATTCTGTTGTTAGTCGTTTCGGCCTCGCCGCCGGACAATTCTTTTTCCAAATCTTTATATCTTAATATCACGCCCCAACCGCCGGCTCCGGGGTTTCCCGAACATGCGCCGTCCGTAAATATTTCAATCCGTTTCATAAAACTATCCTCACACTTCCGTTCTTAAATACTGCGAAAAAAACTCATTGGCCAAAACCCCGAAATCGGCATTTTTCCGAACGCCCTGCGCCACAAAAGAGCGTAAATCATTTTTGGAAACAAAAATCCGGAAGCTCTTCGGCGTTGCCTCATCAGCGCCGATAACCCCCTCCAGCAAAAAGTCTTCCGTAATTTCATCAGAAAATTTAATTTCCGCTTTTGCGCATGAAAACAACGCCCGCGGCGGCACCCGCATTTCTAAAGGCGTAATCAGGTTAATTGAGTTATGCGCGGCTGACAAATTCTCAAGTTGGCTGTCATAATAAAAATTAACCTTGTTTTTATCGCCGCCCGTGCAAAGTGTGTTGCACGACAAATAAACCTCCTTGGCAACCGCGTTGGAATTATTTTCCGCCAACAGCGAAAAACGTACCTTGACAAAGTTTTCTTTTTTCTTACTCTTTTTTGGCGCGGCAAAAATATCATCTTCGCTGTCTTTACCTGCTAACACCGCTTTATCCGCAATCACTAATTCAATATTCGGTTGCGGACGTTTGCCGAACATTCCCGCAATCACGGCATACGGGGCAGGGACGTTATTCGACCCCGAACGGATATAAATCTGGCTGCCGGTCGTTGTCATTAACGGCGCAATTTCCGACTTTGGAATATAAGTCGCCAAAAAACCGTCTCCGTTTTTATCCTCACCGATAATATGGTTTCTGACCTTGTTATGCGAAGGAATGGTACACCCCGAAATAGCGTTTTCAAGCCAGCTTAAAAACCTGTGTACGTTCTTAACCTTAACCTTGGCTTTCGCGACATCGCCGATTTCCAAATCTCTCGCGCACTCAACGCCCCAAACCAAAACCCCGCCTTCCGAATTGCCAAACGCCGATATGGCCTTAGCCAAATTCCTCCTGTCATTTTGATGTAACGTCCGCATAGATTTGCCGTCCGAAGCCGCCTGTTTAAAGTCTAAAAACAGCTCCTCGGTCTGCCGGTTTTCAATAAACTCGTCAATAGCATCTTCCCCGAAATAAATCAGCTTCTCAAAAATATCTTCCGCGCGTGACATCAAAGTTCTCCTAATATTTTTTTACCATCATACCAGCTTATTCTTAATTCCGGCTTAACAAAACAAAAAAAAGCGCCGCAACCGCAGCGCCAAAGTAAAAAAACATAAATTATAAATACTCACTCGCATTAATAGCCTGCTTTTCGGCTTCGACTGCCTCAAAAAACGGATATTCGTCTTTAAGCCCTATCATTCCGGCAACCATAGACGATGGGAATATTTCCAATGCGTTTTTATATTCTTTAACGGCCGAGTTATAAAAGCGTCTGGCCGCGGCAATATGTTCCTCGGTTTCCGCCATTGCCTGCTGAGCTGTTGCCATCGCCGCATCGGATTTAAGCTCGGGATAAGCTTCCGCCTGAAGATTAAAAGACTTCAAAGCCTGCGACAAACTTGCGTCAGCCTTAAATTTATCCTCATAAGTTGTCGCATTCATTGCCGCTTCACGCAGTTTGGTAACTTCCGTAAACACGCTTTTTTCATGTTCCATATATTTTTTTGCCGTTTTAAGCATATTCGGAATTAAATCATATCTTTTTTTAAGCTGAACATCAATTCCCGAAGCCGCTTCTTTAACGTTATTCTTTTTATTAATAAGCGACGCGTAAATCGCATATCCCCCCGCCAAGATAACGCCGGCAATAATCAAAGCAATAGTCATTTTTATCTCCTAAAACAAATTAAATGTAACACAAACATACCAAAGAAGGCTTAAAATATCGTAAACAGCCTCAGCTTAAACCTTACCGCAATCAGCCGTTGCCATAAGCATCGCTTTGACTTTTTCGAAGTCTTGACGACGTTTTCTCTCAAAGCCGGCATTTTCTTTAGCTTCCTTATAAAATTCATTATGCTGATTTTCTTTAATTTCCTTACCGAGCTTCAACCCGAGGGCGCCAAATTCCTGCAAACAGACATCTTTTTCCAAACTTTTCTTTAACTTGCCGCTGTCATCATACTTTTCTGCAAACTTCGTCACCTTTTCAAGCTCTGATACTATCGGATAATATCCGAACCCGCCGCTTTCTGCCATCTTATTTAAATCTTCCATATTTAGCACCGGTTTGTCAGCCTGCTTCGTTTTTTGCTGTTCTAATTTAAATGCCGTATCAAGTGTCATTTCGCTCTGGCATAAAGCCGCAAAATAAGGATTATCTTTATTTTTTTCAATCATTGCGTTAACTGTCATCAAAAAAGACGGAATCATTTTCCTCTGTTCAGCCGGAACATCTGTCAAGACATTATCAAACCTTTGCCCAATATATTGAGCCATATTTTCACTGCACCCATTGTTCCGCCCGATCGTTTTAATCAACTTTTCCATCTGTTTTGCCGCTTCTTCATCAAACAGATTACGTGCTTTTATCCTTACCGTTAAGGCGTGACACTTCGCTAATCACTTTCTGATAATCATAATGAAAATTATTCTTAATTCCGGAATTATGAATCTCGCCATATGAAAGCGCCTCCTTTTAAGAGTTATATTACAAGTATATCTTAAAAACAGCTTAAAGGCAATAAAAAACCGCACAAAAAAAAGCGCCTTATAACCGCGCTTTTAGCAAAAACAAAAACTTGAATTGTAAGATAAAACCAACACATAAATATAGAACAATAATACCTTGAAATTAAAAGACGCCTCTAAAACCAAGCAGGGAAACTGTCATCTTAAAGGCGCCAAAACTCATTGCGCAATTTCAGATCTGAAAGGTCTTCTAATAATAACTATAAACTAATCGGGCAATCCGTGTATATATTTTAAGCTTTTGGGTTAAAACTTTTGGCCGAAAGTCCACCTCTTATCTCTTAAATTTTCCACCTTATCTATGCTAACAAATAGAAACAAAGCATAAATATCCGCGAAATAAAATTAAAATAAAAAAGTCCAATAATCAAAAAACATACATATATAATAAACTTAACAAACCATCTTTAAGCTAGAGCGTCAATATGATTCGCTCAATACTTTTTTCACGTTGTTCACAAGTTTATTTTTTTTATTTCGCCGCAAATAAAAATCCCGTCACATCTTCGCCGTTTTCTTTTCTTAAAACCAGCGGATAAGCATTAATTTTTTTAAAACCAACACCTTCAAGCACTTTTTTAACATAAGCTTTCGTGTGTTTATAGCGCCCGTTAGCCTCTAAATAATAGTCTTTTCCCCGTCCTTCATCAGCCGATTCGACGGAAAACCACACCTCATGCCCCAAAAGCGCCGCCAAAACCTCATCAAGCGCTCCCATATAGCAAAACACGTCAAACGCCACCACTAAATCATATTTAAGGGCAGGCAACTTGGAACGTAAAAAAGATAAAATATCCTGTTGATAAAGCCCTTCATAATCGCCTTTTGCCCGAGCCTCCTCCAGCATACCGCCTGAAATATCTACGCCGACAAAAGAATTTCCCTCACCTTTAAGCGCCGCCGCAGCTCGTCCCGTACCGCAACCCAAATCAAGCACGCGTCCCGTAACAGCACCATGAATTTCTTTAAATTTTTCAATAATTTTCGGCTCTAATTTCTCAATTGTTTGATCATATGTCGCGGCAAATGTATCAAACAGCCCCTCGCTGTACGCTATGTCATTATCATCCGTGCCGCCGCACATTGCGCTTAAAAGGCGTTTGGAAAACACGTTATCGGGTTCCTGTTTTTGCCAGTTTTCGGCAATTTTTAACGCCAATTCCGCATTTTGCCCGAACAATTGTGATAAAGTCTCGGCAATATTGACTATAAACACCTGATTTTGAGGTTCTCTCATATGCGCGTTAAACATCAACCCTAAAGCCTCCTCCAAATCTCCGGTTTCTTTTAAGATAAGCGCCAGATTATAGCTGACCTCGGGCTTTTCCGGCGCCAGCGCCGCCGCTTTGCGGTATTCTTCAAGCGCCTCAGTAAGCCGTCCGGTCTGATATAACAAAATCCCGTAGTTCAAATGCGCGCCGGCAAGTTCTCTTGTCTGTTCAAAACTTTTAAGATAATATTTTTCCGCTTTGTCAAACTCTTTTTGCGCCAAATAAATATCCGCCGCCCCTAAAAGCGCTGCAATATCTTTATCATTTAAGTTCAAAATCTTATGATAAAAAGTTAAAGAAGCGTTAAAATCTCCTTTTTTGTGATAAAACTCTGCCAGTGCCGCCAGCCCGTCGCTCCGTTCCGGTGCCGCCGCAACCGCACGCTTTAAATACCGCTCCTGAGCCGTCATATCTTCCGCACATTCCGCCGCCTTAAAATTAGCGGCAAAACTCTGCGCATTGTCCTCTGCAATCTTAAAAAGCGTCGCTTTGTCTTTGCTGTAAAAGCATAAATTCACTCTGGCTTCTTCATAATCACCGTCAATTTCAAGTGCTTTGCAAAAATCTTTAACCCCTTCTTCAAGCGCGCCGCTCAAAGCTTTCCAAACGCCAAGCATATTCCACCCTTCCTTAAAATCAGGCTTCAAACCGACGGACTTCTCTAACGCTTCTTTTGCTTCATTATTTTTATTCAACGCCTTATAACTCAAAGCTAAATTAAAAAAATGAGCAAAAAACGGCACCGGCGCATACTTTATCGCGTTCAAAAAACAATCAACCGCCTTAACTTCGTCACATCTCGCTTGCGCAATCAGCCCCAGAAGATTCCATACATCAGAGTTCTCCGGCATAACCTGCAGCATTTTAAGATAAATCGCCTCCGCCTCGTTAAGCGCCCCCGCATTATGCAACTCCACGGCTTTTTGAAACATTAAATCGTATGACATATCAATCCTCTACAACTAAAAAATCCTCAAGCATCCGTCGCAGCTCATCAATATCACTATCGCTACCTAACCTGTGATCAGAGTCTTTAAGAAGCACCACTTTAACATCATCGCTTAAAACTTTACCCGCAATCAACGGCGCCGTCCGCCAGTCCAAAGATTTGTCTTTCATTCCCTGTAACAACCGAACCTTGCCCGAAAAAGGAATAACCTCTTTATCAAGCAATAAATTTTCATCCGCCGATTCAATCATTTTTTTAGTGATAACATACTTAAAATCTTCAACCGGAAACTCGATTTTGCCATATTTTTCCAAAAGTTCTTTATGTTTGGGCTCAAAATAAGCCTCAAAATATTTTTTCAAAAAATCCGGCGCTGCCGCCAACCCGAACATTCCTTTGATTTTTTTGGGAAAACGGCACGCAGCCAACAGCGACAGCCACCCGCCGAGCGAAGCCCCGCCCACCACGACATCACCTTCAATCATCTCGCCGACAATTTCAAAAAGCTGTTGCTTATAAGTATTTATCGTTGTTTCTTCAAACCGGTCTGCATCTTCTCCGTGTCCGGCCAGTTCATACCTGAAAAAGCCGGCACCGTGTTCAAGACACCATTTTTTTATTTCCTCCGGCTTACGTCCGAACGGATCAGAACAAAATCCGTGTGTATAAACCACAGTAAAATTTTGAGTTTTTAAAGCCTCCGGCTTAATATGTTCAACAAATGTGGTGTGTCCGTTTTTAAATGTGAATTTTTGCATAACGCGCCTCATAAAGTTAACTTGATTAAAAGGTATATATACTAAAATGAGTAAAGATAAAGTAAAAGCTCCGGTTGTTTTGCAGGTTTTGCCCGAATTAGGGCAGGGCGGCGTGGAATTAGGTACGGTGCAGATTGCCGAAGCATTAAGCAATAACGGTATAAAAAACTATGTTGCCAGTCAGGGCGGCAGATTGGAATTGCAGCTTGAAAGAATAGGCGTAAAACATTTCAAGCTTCCCCTAAAAAGTAAAAATCCTTTTAAAATAATAGCTAACGCCGGCAAACTCGCCGAGATTATCAAAAAAGAGGGCATAAATATCGTTCACGCCCGCTCACGCGCCCCCGCTTGGAGTGCTTATCTTGCCGCCAAAAAAGCCGGTGTGCATTATATGACGACCTTCCACGGCACTTACGGACTGGGTCCCAAAGGCATAAAAAAACTCTATAATCAGGTCATGACCTTCGGTGAAAAAATCATTGTGATTTCCTCACACATCAAGCGCCATGTCATGGAAAATTATCATACGCCCGAAGAAAAACTCGTCTTTATCCATCGTTGCGTGGATACCGATAAGTTTAATCCGGCCGCAGTCACACCTGAACGCCTGAAAAATATGATAGAGCAATATGAATTGCCGACCGATAAAAAAATCATTCTGCTCATCGGCCGTTTAACCCGTTGGAAAGGCCAAGAGCTTTTAATTGACGCTCTTGCCAAAATCAAAGACCGCGGCGATTTCCATTGTGTTTTCACCGGTGATGATCAGGGCCGTACCAAATATACCGAAGGGCTGATAAACAAGATTAAAGAATACAATATGCAGGGGATGTTTACATTTATCAAGCATACTGACGATGTGCCGGCCTTAATGAAAGCCTGCGACATTGTTGTTTCCGCCTCCATCGAGCCTGAGGCTTTCGGACGGATTGCCGCCGAAGGCGAAGCCATGGGCAAGATTGTCCTTGCCTCAAACATTGGCGGCTCGCTTGATAACTTAAAAGACGGCGTCACCGGACGCCACTTTATCGCAGGTTCTGCCGAAGATTTAAGCCAAAAACTTGACTGGACCTTAAGCCTGCCGGAAAGCGAACGCAAAAAAATCTCTGCCGCAGCCGAAAATTTTGTAAAAGAAAACTTTACAAAACAAATAATGTGTGATAAAACGTTAGCCGTCTATCGCTCATTGATAGAAAAAGATAATAATTAACTTGAATACTTAAAGGGGTATAAAATGATTAAGATTGAACTGCCTGACGGCAGCATAAAGGAAGTTGAAAGCCCGATTTCGGGGCTTGAACTTGCAGAAAGCATAAGTCATAATCTGGCTCAAGCCGCATTGGCCGTTGAAATTAACGGCACATTAAAAGATGTCACTACCCCGATAACGACCAACGCCAAAGTGCGCATTATTACCTCAAAAGATAAAGCAGGCCTTGAAATCCTGCGTCACTCCTGCTCACACGTTATGTCCGAAGCAGTTAAAGAACTCTGGCCCGATGTTCAGGTCACTATTGGCCCGTTCATTGAAAACGGTTTTTATTACGATTTTTCGCGCAAAGAACCTTTTACCACCGAAGATTTCGAAAAAATTGAAGCTAAAATGCACGAAATCGTTAAACGCAACGAAAAGGTTACGCGTGAAGTCGTCAGCCGTGAAGCTGCTGTTGCTTTGTTCAAATCTCGCGGCGAACACTATAAAGTTGAAATTATTGAAGACCTGCCGGAAGACGCTGAAATTTCATTATACCGTCAGGGCGAGTATGTTGACCTCTGCCGTGGCCCGCACGTTCCTTCAACCGGAAAAATCGGTAACGCTTTCAAATTGATGAAAGTTGCCGGCGCATACTGGCGCGGCGATTCGAATAATGAAATGTTGCAACGAATCTATGCAACCGCATGGGCTGATAAAAAAGATTTGAAAGAATATTTAGACCGCATGGAAGAAGCCGCCAAACGTGATCACCGGAAACTCGGCCGCGAGATGGATTTGTTCCATTTTGAACCTGAATATGCCCCCGGCGCCGTTTTCTGGCATGATAAAGGTTATAAAGTATACCGTCGTTTAATTGAATATATGCGTAACCGTCAAAATCATAACGGTTATGAGGAAATCTCCACCCCGCGCATTATGGACAGATGTTTGTGGGAAACCTCCGGCCACTGGGAAAAATATGGCGCGCATAACTATTCGGGACAAACCGAAGACGGTAAAATGTTCTGTATAAAACCGATGAACTGCCCCGGCGGTTTGCTGGTTTATAAGCAGGGCATTAAAAGCTACCGTGATTTGCCGTTGCGTATGGCCGAGTTCGGCAAGGTAAACCGTTACGAAGCCTCCGGCGCTCTCATGGGCTTAATGCGTGTCCGTGAGTTCACACAAGACGATGCACACATTTTCTGCACACCGGAGCAAATGGAAGAAGAATGCATCTCCACGATGAAGTTGATTTTTGATATTTATAAAGATTTCGGTTTTGATAAAATCAAAATCTATCTCTCCACCCGCCCCGAAAAGCGTATCGGTTCGGACGAAATTTGGGATATATCAGAAAAATCTCTGGCGAACGCGCTAGAAAAGCACGGCTACGAATATGAAATCAACGAAGGCGAGGGCGCTTTTTACGGTCCGAAGCTGGAATTCATTTTGCGTGACGCTATCGGTCGTGAATGGCAATGCGGCACAATTCAGGTAGATATGAACCTGCCGCAGCGTTTTGATATTTCTTATATCGGCGAAGACGGCGAAAAGCACCAGCCGGTAATGTTGCACCGCGCGCTGTTCGGCTCGATCGAGCGTTTCTTGGGCATTTTGATAGAACATCACGCAGGCAAATTGCCCTTATGGCTCTCTCCTGAACAAGTTGTTGTTATGCCGGTTGTTTCCGCTTTTGACAACTATGCCGAAGACGTTGCCAAGACATTGCGCGCTGCCGGCTTAACCGCCAAGACCGACCTGCGCAATGAAAAGATTAACTATAAAATCCGTGAACACTCTTTAGAGAAAATTCCGGTCATTATGGTTGTCGGCGCTAAAGAAGAAGCAGACAAGACTGTCACTATCCGCCGTTTAGGCTCGGATAAACAGGAAGTCAAGCCGTTGGCGGAAGCTGTTGCCGAGTTGGTTAAAGAAGCGCAAATGCCGCACTTAACCGAAGCTTAAAACAAAAAAACAAAACGCGGAGCTTTCCTCAAAACTCCGCGTTTTTCTTTTCCGTTAACAGCTTATTAAGCTTCTTTTTGTATCATAACAAAAAAAAGGAGGGAATATGCCAAGCAAATATACCGCATTATTTTTAGTTCTGCTTTCAACCACCGTTTCGGCCGAAGAAACAACAAAACGTTATCTTGTCCCCGACGATGTCATTTGTGAAGTTAAAGCTCCGCAAAACACTATGTTCTGCACTGACACTGACGGTAAACCGATTACCGGACAAATGGTTAAATATTTTGAAGGCACGCCGGTTCGCCTGTATAATGTAAAAGAAGGGCAACTTGACGGTCCGGGGCAGTCTTATTATACTGACGGCACCCTGAAATCAGAAATTCCCTACCTTCAGGGCCAAATCAACGGCGTAATGAAGAAATATAACCGTCTGGGTAAAATAAGTGAAGAAATTCCCTACCAAAACAACCAAAAAGAAGGAGTTGCCAAATACTATAACGACGAAGGCGCACTGATAACCCAAATGGTTTATATCAATGATGAAGCCATCGGCGATATGTTTATTTATGACGGCACGCATGAAACACCGCTTTATCGCTTAAAAAATCATTCAGGAACAATACTTTCCGGCACATACACCTATCAAACAGCCGCAGACAATCTTAAAACCGAAACTATCCCTGAAATAATCATAGCCGCATTAAATAAGAAATGTCTTGATTTTCAACCGCAGCTTTCAAGTTCGCCCTGCGCCGCATTTTATAACCAAAATCCCGAGTGTGATCAGGCTTGGCGTGAAGAAAATCGCAAAGCCGTTCGCGCTTATCTGAAAAGTTGTAGTAAAAATGGCCAATAATCTCAAACGCTTAAGAAAAGAGCAGGGGCTGACAGTCACCGAACTTGCCCGCCGCCTTTCCATATCACAGGCCAATTTAACCAAAATAGAAAACGCGCAAATCGGACTTAAGCCGGATTTGGCACAAAAAATTGCCACCATTTTAAACGTTTCGCCTCTTGCTCTTGAGCCGCAAAAAACACCAAAACAGCCGAACGGCTTAACCGAGCTGGAAATCCTCAACCCCGAGGTCTTAAATCTTCCGGCACACACAACACTTCCGGTTTTCAAACAACTTTCCATTCAAACCTGTTTTCTCTATATAATACCGGATGACACAATGGCCCCGACGCTCTTAAAACACGATCTCGTCATCCTTGACACTTCCTGTCAAACCCTGCAGGAAAACGGGCTTTATCTGATAAATAATCACGGCAGCAACGAGCTTGTCCGTCTGCAACGCCTTAAAGAAAGCTGTATAAAGGTTATTTTTGATAATAAAAATTACGAAAGCTCTGACATCATCGCCTCAGAGCTGATTATTAAAGCCAAAGCACTTCAAACCATTAAAACCAGAGACCTGAGCTGAATACTTTATTGATTTTCGCCACAACAGAAAAAACAGGCGCCCGACACAACGGGCGTTTTTCTTTATCTGAAATCTCTGTTGTTCAGCCTGAAAACACCTTATCAACCAATGAAATAATATTCAATAAATCACTTCTTTTTAATATCGCAGACAAGAAAAGGCGCCCTTAGGTATAAAATAACACACTGAATAAAAATAATTATTCAAAAATATTCACACTTATTATTTTTCTAGACAAATATTCAAATATTGAATATTTATTTTATTTCACCCGACATAAACAGTCTTTCTCAAACCATAAAAAAACGCCCCCGAAGGAGCGTTCTTAAATTAAAATCTTATGCAAATTAAGCAAGCACGGCCTCAACTGCCTTTTCCAAATCAAACAAACGTTGTTTTTCAAAAGCAATACCAAGCCGCACGGAAGCAGCATATTCTTTAAGCGTTTCTGCTTCTTTAACACCGACCATTGTCGGACGCCGTCCGAGAGCAAACAGCCAGTCGCGATTGTCTTGGGCAATTTTTTGAAAATCAAGCGGCACGCCGCGCATAATCACAATCGACCGATTAGCCTTAAAGCGCTCGGCCACTTTCTCAATCACCAAGTCAGACATTCTCGGCTCCGGCCAAATCAAATGAGCAATATGGCTTTGTGAGATAAACTCGGCCAGATCAAGCAGCTGTTCATCAGTGAAGTAGCAACCGCTCAAATCCAGATAAATCAAACCTTCAAGGTTTTTAATCGTTTGCAAAAACAAATCAAACAAAACCTGATTTTCCGAAAACATAAAACACTTCAAAGCAACACTGGTCAATGTTTTCTTGACTTTGATACGAGTTAAGATATTTCTCAAAATCTCATTATCAACCGCCATGGATTGCATAACGCTTTGACGCACAACGCCGCGGGCGCTGCCGTAAAGGTTATCACCGAAATCATCTGTGACAAAAGTTTCCACGGCACCGATTCCGATTGAAAATTTCTTCAGCTCCGTTGCCGAATCAATCCAGTTATAAGCCTCTGACACATCAGATTTTTTATAACACGGACGTTTTAAAACAATTTCATTTGCGCGGGCATCATAATACCCGAAAGTATTTCTCGTGCCGCAATCATTAGTTAATTTACGCATACAGTCCTCTCCTGCATAAGAGTTAAAGTTACAACAAAAAGTTGTATGTTCATAAAACATACCGAAACGATAATCCGTTTTTTTCATAAAAGCAACATTTTTTTCCTTGTTCATTGTATTTCGTCGCATTTAAAATTCAAAGATGTATATAATATAGTATATCAAAAAAAGTTAAAATCCGTTTTAGCGTAAAAAAAATTGTCCTTTTTTCCTGAATTTATACAGCAAAACTCGATAAAAGCATTTGCAACCGTTTTAAAACAATCCTATACTCCAAACCAGTCAAAAAATACATATAACCGAGGATAACTTTTATGGATATTTCTTTTTTAGGGCAAAATTTTCCCCAAATCACATTCGTCTTGTCAGCAATTGTCTTGTTTTTGTTGCTCTCAACAGCCGTCCTTAGCTGCAAATCAGCCGCAAAGACACATAAAATCAACTCATTAGAGCAGGATTTATCCGAAAAAGAGCTTAACCTTGCGCTTCTTTCCGCCCGATTCGCTGATACAGAGGCTCTTTTAGCCAAAGCCGAGCAAAAAAACACTGATTTATCAAACGCTTTAAGCACTTCTTCCGAACAACTTGCAGCGCTGACTGCCGCTACCCGAACCAAAGAAGAAAGCTTAAACGAAAAAATTGCTTTCTTAGAGAAAATCAAAGAAGACCTAACCTTAAAATTTAAAAACATTTCTCAGGAAATCGCCGATACCCAGCGCCAAACTGCCTCAAAAGAGCAAAAAGAAGCTCTCTCAACCGTGATTACGCCTTTTGCCGAGCAACTGAAAGCCTTTAAGGAGGAAGTTGCCGCCGCCAGAGAAGAAAGCGTGAAAACAAAATCAAGCCTTGATACGCAGCTTACAAACCTCTCCAACTTAAATTTAGCCTTAAGCAAAGACGCGCAAAACTTAGCCGACGCCTTAAAAGGCTCAAAAAAAGCCCAAGGTTGCTGGGGAGAATGCCGTTTAGGGCGGATTTTGGAAATTTCCGGCCTTGTACTCGGTCAGGACTATGACACCGAAGAAACCTTTAAAAACGAAGACAAAAAACTCTATCGCCCCGACGTCATCGTCCACCTGCCTGAAAACCGCGACATTATTATAGACTCAAAAGTTTCCTTAAACGACTATCTCGAAGCCGTCAACGCCGAAGATGATGACAACCGCCAAAAAGCCCTGCAAAAAAACACTGCCGCCATCAAAGCCCATATTGACGAACTCTCCGCCAAAGAATACCAAAACCTCTTAAAAGACCGCACGCTGAACTATGTCATTATGTTTATTCCGGTTGAAAGTGCTTACATCGCCGCGTTAGAATATGATCACGCGCTTTATGACTACGCCTACAAGAAAAACATTATCTTGGCCACGCCTCTGTCTTTGTTGCCGACCCTGCGCACCATAGAAAACCTGTGGCGGATAGACAGTCAAAACCGCAATGTGCAGAAAATTGCCGAGCTTGGCGGCAAAATCTATGATAAACTCGCTGACTTCATCAATGATATGAAATCTTTAGAACGCGGCTTAAATCAGGCCAACGGGGCTTACGCTAAAGCGATGACCAAACTTCAGGGCAGGGGCGGTGCGCTCTCTCAGGCCGAAAAAATGCGGCTTTTAGGTGCCAAAACCAACAAGCTTGTTAACCTCTCCTTAAATGATAATGACATACAATCCTTGGAAACACCGGATAATGACCTTCCGGCCTTAGAAATTTTGGGAGATTAACTATGAAAAAAATCGTCTTTACCGGCGGCGGTTCAGCCGGCCACATTACGCTAAACTTAGCCCTTATCCCTTATTTTTTAGAAAACGGCTGGCAAGTCACCTACATCGGTTCTAAAGGCGGTATGGAAGAAGAATTAATCAAAAAATATCCCGAGGTCACCTATCAAAGCGTCTTAACCGGCAAACTCCGCCGCTATTTTTCCTTTAAAAACCTTGTCGATATGGCAAAAATCCCCTTAGGCTGTCTGGAAGCTTATATTAAATTAAGAAGAATCAACCCGGATGTTATCTTCTCCAAAGGCGGTTTTGTCTCTTTTCCGGTTGTCATCGGCGGCTATCTGAACCGAAAAAAAATCTATATGCACGAGTCTGACATTACCCCGGGCCTTGCTAATAAAATGAGCCTGCCGTTTGTGAATACGTTCTTCACCACCTTTGCTGACACCATCAACACTGTTTCTAAAAAAAATAAAGTCCGTTACATAGGCCCCGTCCTCTCAGACCGGCTGTTTAACGGCAGCAAAGCATCAGGCGCCGCGTTCACAGGACTGAGCACAGATAAGCCGGTTATCATGTTTATCGGCGGTAGCTTGGGGGCTAAAAGCTTAAACGACGCCGTGGCAAAGAATCTCCACAAGCTCTTAAAAAAATATCAGATTATCCATATCGCCGGCAAAAACGGTTTTAATCCGGAACTCAAAGCCGACGGCTATGTGCAATATGAATTTATCGACACCGAATTAAAAGACTTAATGGCTCTCTCGGACATTGTCATCTCCAGAGCCGGTTCAAACGCCATTTTTGAGCTGGCAAGCTTACAAAAACCGATGGTTTTGGTCCCGTTGCCAAACACCGCTTCCAGAGGAGAGCAGGGGTTAAATGCGCAAAATTTCAAAGCCAAAGGCTATGCCGAAATCATTTCAGATGAAGACATTGCCACACCGGAAATTCTGCTCGCCGCGCTTGAAAAAATATTAAACAACAAACAAGCCTATCTTGACGCTTTTGCTAAAAACCCGATAAAAATCACCACAGCCGAAGCCTTGGCCCGAGAAATTATGTCATAATTTCACAAAAAATCATATTTTTTGTACATTTTGTATATTTTTTTCACTTGCATTTCCGCTTTTTTTGCGGTATAGTTAAATCTGTTAAAAATATTATTAATTAAAAAAACAAAAAAATTATGAAAAAATTATTTTTTATGGCAATCGCTATGTTTTGCCTTTGCTTGACTGGATGCAAAAAGTTCAAGAGTGTAGAAACACCATTAGTTGGCGACCTTGTGACATTCACCGAATTAAGTGAAGACGGACAAGACACGCTTACCGGTGTAAAAAACATCAAAACCGGCGCCATAATCGTCGCTCCGCGGATGATAGACAGCATTAAGGTTATGAAAAAAGCCTTTGTTTTTTATTACATCAAAGACGAATCGGTAACCCTCATGCCTTACCGCCTTGACGGTACCCCGATTGACGAGAATGACAACAACTTTTCAGTATTTGATGAAAAGTTTCCTTACGGTTCTACGGAACCTGTCTATATCGGCTGTCGGGAGTGGTGGAACAGGGTATTCTATTTTCCTAAAACCGGTGATGTTGTTTTCGGCTCTGAGTATTACTTAGGCCTAAAACACATTTTCATTCAGGAAAATATTGCCGACAATCGCTGTTGGAGCTTGAGAACAACAAGTGGCGAACAAACATGGCGCTTCATCTTTTGGGAGAACTTTTATCTCATAAAAGACATTGCCGCTCAAAGCGAAACGTTTTACATCGGCCAGCCGGATGAAGACTTTAAAAAGATTGTTCTTTATGATGTCTATGGCAAGGAGAAAAAAAGCATTTCTATTGCGCGCTGGAAAAAAATCCAACACCTTATGCGTCGTACGACGCCAATAGGCAGAGCAGTTTACATGGAATGTAGAAACGTCGCCAAAATCTGACAAAAAAAACGCAGCAACCCTCAAGGTTGTTGCGTTTTTTGTATAAATCACCCTTGCAAAATAAAATTAACGCGCTATAATCCGTTTTAGAAAATTTATTTTTATGTCTAATTTAAAATTATTTTTTTTATGAAAACAAAAATTTTTATCTTGGCTGTTGTCATTTTAACAATAGCCGCCTGCCAAAAAGCAGAAAAAGAAAAACCGTTAAGCAAGACCCTCTCGGCTTTCACTATCAAAACCGACGACGGCAAAATCTTAACCGGTGTCAAAAACACCAAAACAAACCAAACGATCATCGAGCCGATTGAAGCCTCATCAGCCGAGATTGATGGCCGGGTGATCACCATAACCGATCTGCATAAGCACAAGCACGCCTACACGTTAGAAGGCATAAAGCTCGGTTCGTTTGAAAATTGGACACACTGGCAAACTGAAGACATAGACTACTACCACGGCACAAATTATAACAAAAATTGTTATTATTTCCCTGATAAAAAGTTTCTGTGTAAAGCAATCTCAGCCTACGCCGGTACCAAAGCCCTGCTTTTAGAGCAATCAAGCTGTTGGGAAACCATAGATTATCACGGAAACGTGCTTTTCACACTCAATCAGCCGTTCTGGATTGTAAAGAGTCTGCAAGGCAAAGAGGGCGAAAGAATCTTCGTTGTCACCCCAAAAGGCAAATCAGCTTACATTGTCCGACATTTTGACGGTAAAATCCAAAAAAAACTGAGCAAATCGGCTTGGCAAAACCTGAAAAAGAGCTTTGTCAATCTCAAAAAAATGAGCAAGCTTGCCATGTATGCCGAAACAGATCAACTCTGAAAGAAAAAACCGGAAGCTTTAAGCTTTCGGTTTTTTCTCACACAACTCTGAAAACAGAGCTTCAAAATCAAATTAAACACACCTTAAATCAAAGGTCATCATCATCCGGCAACTCAGTCAGACGGTCCAAAGCCTTGTCGACCTTTTCTTTAAGCTCATCACGCTTACACCACGCCAATGCACCAACACCGGCAGCAGCCACGGCAGAGGAAAGACAAATCAGAAAATTTTTCTTGTTCATAAGATAAAAAATTTAAAGGTGAATAATAGAATTTTGTTTCGTTAAAAGAATAATAAAAAATTCCTTAATAATACCAAAACAAGCAAACTATACCGCCGTTCCTTAAAAAAGTAAAGCCTTTTTTCAAGATTACTTAATTCTTTTAAACCAAAACGCCTGCATCCGTTCAAAAAAGAAGCTCTTTTGATAAGAAACATCCTCACTAAATCCCGTCTTCAGGTCAAAAAGCACATCAGCGCTTAATTTTTTTAAGATAAGAAAACGCCGCAGCCGCCCAAACGAAAATTTTTCATAAAGCTTGCAAAGCCTTTTTAGCAGCATAATATTAAGCGCCGTCTCCCAATCTTCAATCCGCTCGTAGGTTAACAAAAGAATCTGCTTGGTTAATTTCTTCTGCCAAAACCGTCTTAAGAAGAAAAAGGGAATTTTATCCAGATTATAATGCAAGAAGTGCCAAAAATCCTCCGTCCGATACCCTAAACGCACATCATCCCAGTCAATAAACGCCGAAAGCTTACCCTCTTGAAATAAAATCTGATTATTAAAAAAATCACCATGAATAAGGCAAAGCCTTTTTTTATCATAATAAAGCGTTTGAAAATCTATTTGTTCAAGAAAATGCAAACAAAGCCTGTTCTTAAAGCTGTCCTGTTCTGCTAAACGCTCTTTAAGTCTTTGCGCCAAAACAAAATTTTCATCTAATAAGACCTCGCGTTCTGCCGGCGCCTTTAAGGCTGAAAATGCCCCGTATGCCGCAAAAATATCTCTCATCTGGGCAAAAGAAATCTGTCTGCGCCGCAACGGCCGGCCATAATTTTTTTGTATGGTTCCGTCTGCCTTGCCATACTTAAAAACTCTGTCATACTTAACGCCGGCAAGCACCGGAACATCTTGAATATGCTCCTTTAAAAACGCCGTCGTTTTATTTAATTTATACGGGTTTTTCAGCACCTTAACTACAAGATTTTCATCATTTACCTTAACAAAAAAATCATAGCTGAACTCACCGCCGCGAAACTGCTTAAAATATGCAGGCTTATTAAAAAAAACTTCCCGCTCAAGAAAATCGCAAAAAGCTTTTTCTTCTTGTTTTCTCATCATGTAAACCATAAAGTCCAAGTCCCAAAGTCCGGATGATACTCTCCATAAACCACCGTTTATTTTATCTATTATTTTTTTATCCTGCTGAATTCGGCTTGTCAACCTAAATAATTAAAATTCCCTGTTTTTTCATTTTAAGCTTCAAAAAAAATCTCGACTCTCCATAAACGGTCGGTTATGAAGATCTTTACCAGATAATCTTTCCCCAAAAAAAAGAAACACTTTCGCCTTACACAAACATTGACATACAACAAAACCCCGCATAAAGCGGGGCTTATCGTTAATGGCGGAGAGATAGGGATTCGAACCCTAGGTACCCCGAAAAGAGTACAATTGATTTCGAGTCAACCGCATTCGACCACTCTGCCATCTCTCCAATGCTTTTCGTTTATAGCGCACAAAAAATAAAAAGCAAGTATTTTTTTTACTTTCCGCCGGCTTATCTTTCAAACGCTTTTTCTAAAACGCGTGACGTCCCGTTACCCCAATGATTAAGCTGTTCGATAACTTCCTTTTGTCCCAAAAGCTCATCAACACTCTTTGTCGGGTATTTATCAATCATTTTAGAAAACCAAACCGCCGCTTCACCAAGGCCGACTTTGCCATCGCCTGTGTCAATCGTGCCGTAATCAACTGTTTTTCGGGCTTCAATGCCGTGAATTTCTTTGTAAATTTTATCTTCAAGCGCCAAAGAATAAAGCGTCGGCCCGAGTTCGGCCAAATATCCCGTCTCATACGCTCCTTGCTGTACGCCTAAAGCCTCATAGCTTTTATGATTGTCTTCCGCTTTTTCTCGAGACGCCGGCTCCACTTGCATAACATGCTGCATTTCATGGATAATAATGGTGCCGACCGGCGAAAAATTCCCTTTGCGCATACGTCCCGTCATATCAATCCCCAGATTAATACCAAACGTATTTCCTCTTTTATACCAATAATTTATCGCATTACAAAAAACATCATCTTCAATATTTTCAAAATACCAAAGCCATTTATATTTTATCTCCTCGGCTTCAAGCCAATCAGCCAGCATTTTCCGGCTGAGCGCGTTCGCCTGTACGCTGTCTTGAGAAGAAATCAAGAACCTGTCATCATTAAGATAAAGCGCCTTGGCAAATTTTTCCACGCCGGAATACATAGAAACCTTTTCATCAAGCTTAATATAATCTTGATAATACCGGCCTAAAGCCTCGTCGCGTTCGTCAATCCAGCCATCTTTTTTCTCCATAACCTCACTATAATCGTCTCTATACTGCACCACTTTTTCAAAATAAAGAAACGCTTTCATATTATTGTAATCTCTCAAATCAACCTCATTTTCCGTCCCTTTGACACGGCTGATTTGAGAAAGCATTTTCACCGCCTGCAATTCATATTCGTTCTTTTGCTCTAATGTCAGGGCAGGGCACATTTGTACCTCTTTAATCGTCCTGATACCGTTTTTAACAATTTCCCAAAAATTCTCCACATTTTCTATCCGGTGATTATAGTTCGAATCAGTCAAAACCGGCACATCTTTGCCTTTCATCAACGCTTCGATATAAGCCCCGTCAAGCGGCTCCTTGTCACAAAGCTCCGTCAGATGATATGTCTTGACCACTTCATTATAAACAGACTGCCACTCGGCCCGAAGTTCGGTCTTATCCGTTGCCTTCAGCGCGGCATTTTCCTGTTGCGGCAAAGGTGCATTATTTCGGCACGAAAACGTTACCATCATCGCCGAAGCCAGCATAAACGGCCGTACTTTTTGTAAAAGCTTTTTAGGCAAAACCAGCGGAGAAACGCCTTTCTTGGTAGAAAAGACTTTAACTTTATTCGTTAAAAATCCGCTGTAAACATCAGCTTTCATCTCTTGCTCCTATCCCACAAACACAACCTTGGCAAGTTTACTTTTTTTTAGAAAAAAGGCGTTGTTTCTTTCCGCCACAAAAAGATAGCGCCTCATTTTAAGCGCCAACATTAAGTCTTCATGCACAAACCCGAC
>JAGASU010000085.1 GCA_017621635.1 Alphaproteobacteria bacterium
GCCAAAACCGGCAGTAAAGGTGATTACATCTATCGTGAATCAACAGAAGACGGCGTAGAATTCATCTCTATTATGTTTGAAATGAAAAACGAGATGGATACAACGGCAACAAAGCATAAGAATGAGGACTTTTTGAAAGAACTTGACAAAGACCGTCAGGAAAAAGGTTGCGAATATGCTGTTTTGGTTTCTCTTTTGGAATCAGATAATGAATTGTATAATTGCGGTATTGTAGATGTTTCCTATAAATATCCTAAGATGTATGTTATTCGTCCGCAATTTTTTATCTCAATGATTACGGTTTTACGAAATGCCGCCCTTAATTCTATTCAATACAGAAAGCAACTGGCAGAATATAAGAACCAAAACATTGATATTTCTAACTTTGAAGCAGAAATGAATGATTTTAAGGATAAATTCGGACGCAACTACCAATTAGCCAGCGACAAGTTCCGGAAGGCAATAGAAGAGATTGATAAGACTATTGACCACCTGCAGAAAACAAAAGATGCTTTGCTTTCTTCGGAAAACAATTTACGCTTGGCCAACAATAAAGCTCAGGATTTAACCGTTAAACGTTTAACGAAAAATAATCCGACAATGGCTCAGAAATTTGCAGAGTTAGAGAGTAAGTAATGAAACAAGATTATGAACTAATAAAATTAATTTTACAAACTCTTGCTGAAAATGACAGTTACTGTGTGCCCTTAGATAGTTTAGCTAAACAAATTCAAGAAAAAACAGGAGAAAGCGAACTTTTTAATGATAAATTTGTCGGACACTTCTTTTTAGCGAGAGATACAAAGCTTATAGAAGAATTAGGCGTTTGCTTCTTTACCGGTCAACAATATCATAAGCCTGTTCCAGCTAATCATGCCAAATTAAGAATAACTGCTCAGGGATTAGAGTTTCTAGAAGCGTTAAAAAATGACAATATCATTCATAAAATTAAAGAATTTTCGGTTGGTACTGCTATGGATATTGGAAAATCATTATTAACAAACCTTATATCCAAGCAGTTAGGACTTTAGTATTAATTAAAAATATCAGTTTAATCAGTTTTTGATAAATATTCCATCTTTTGTTTTAAATATGGAATTATTCCCCGTGCATCTATTCTAAATCTGCGATCTAGGTCATCATGCATTTGATAAACATTATGATAATCTTTTAGCTTTTTAATAATTTCCTCTTGCCTCATTGCTGCAGCGGGATTACTTTGTTTTTCGTGATTAAGCCTAGTATTTTCGTTTTCCAATTCACTAATTGTCTTATGTAAATCATTAAAAGGAATCATAACCAACATTAAACAATGTTTTAAGCATGTTAAGTTGTCATTATTTGCGTTAATTATTTTTTCAAGTTCTTTCCATAAATCATAAAAAGATATTTTTTCTATATTTTGGTAGATTGAATATTTTTTATGTTTCAAAATCATTAAAAGTGCAAGTATAGGACTCATCTTAAGATAATTATCCGGTACCATTTTTTGTATAATAGAAATATCCGTGAAACATTGACTAATTTCTCTCAATGACAAATCATATCCATCTGCTAAAATAGAAAAATAATCACAATAACAGCCCCATCCATTTATTATACTATTAGAATCATACGCTTTTTTATTTTTTATAGCAAACTTATCCATTAATACTTTACAGAAAATCTCTCTATTTGGCTTTGGTAAATGTAATTCTAAATCAACAAATCTTTTAAGATATCCTTCACCATCCATATCTGGACCATATAAAGCTGAAATTGTATGTTTCAGTTGAGTTCTATCGATTCCTAAAATAAATATGACATTAGGAATATCAAATATGTGTTTAATCGTCTCCAATACTTCAACCGCATATGTTGGGCGGCATCTTTCCAATTCATCAACAAATATAAATAATTTATTATCTTTGATTTTCTCACAAATCGTATTTCTAAAATCATTGATAACTTTTTGTTTTACTTCATATTGTTCAATTTTATCATCAGGATTTATAATTTGAGCTATTTTTTCTAATGTATTTTCAGGTCCTCCAGAACATTCAATAATAAAATTGCTATAATCTTTAATAGATTTTAATATTTCTATACTTTTTTCTTTAAGTATCTCACCTATATCTCTAGGAAATGAATCTATAATTGTTTTTATAAAGGGAACTAGCGGTTCTTTTTCCCAATCTGTATTCCAGGCATTAAAAAAGGCAACTTGATATCCATCTTTTTTTAACTGTTCACGCCACCTGTTCAGAAAAAAAGTTTTTCCCATTCCATATGAAGCATCCACAGAAACAACAAAAGGTTGCTGAGTATCCGCCAGTATACGTGTAAAATCTTCCGCAACTTCTTTACGATTAAGAATATCATCTTTCCAAATATCTTGCGTATCTATTTCTAAATCCTGAATTTTTTGACAAATACTCATATCATTCCCTTTTATTGCTACCAATATCTATTAAATTAACACAAAATTTCATTTGATAAACTTTAATTTATTAGATATTAAAAGCTTTATAAGAATTTCATTGTAATGAGGTAGGAATAACACTCTTTCCTTCAAAAATGTGATTTCGCAGGAAAATCGCACTCTTGACTTTTATTTTAACAGATAATATAATATCCATAAATGGCGCATAATCACATTTGGAGATAGTATATTGTCTTTTATATTAAAATCACAGCAAGAGGTTATGCAAGAGATTGCGACTAAAGCCAAAGGCAAGCGTTTGGAGCAAAATCTGACGCAGGAAGGTTTAGCTTTGCGTTCCGGAGTTAGTCTGGGAAGCATCAAGCGTTTTGAACGAACCGGCGAGATTTCGCTTAAATCACTGATTGATATTGCTTTGGCTTTGGGCTGTTTGGATGAGTTTAACACCTTATTTGCAGACAATGCGCCACGAGGCAGTTTGTTTGAAAATAAAGACGAGAAAAAACGCAAACGGGGGAGCGTTAAATGAAATTGAATGTTTTTTTGAACGCTTACGGCAAGCGACATTTTGTTGGTGTTTTAGAGGAACAGGCTCCTCGTATCTTTTTTGAATATTCTCCGGAGTTTATTACAACCGGAATAAATTTGTCCCCTTTTATGCTTCCGCTCAAATCGCAAATATTTGAAGATACAAAACAAACTTTTGACGGGCTTTTCGGCGTGTTTAACGATAGTTTGCCCGATGGTTGGGGCTGTTTGCTTTTAGACCGACAGTTACAAAAGAGAGGCTTAAGCCTACAACAAATCACGCCTTTGCAGCGGTTGTCTATGATTGGGCTTAATGCTATGGGGGCGTTGGAATACGAGCCAATCACTGAAAATGACAGTGAATTTGTCGGCAATATCGAACTGGATTCACTTTGTTTGGAAGCTAATCATATTTTAGCCGGCAAGAGTTCGGAAGTTCTTGATAAGCTTTTAACACTTAACGGCTCATCAGGTGGAGCACGCCCGAAGATTGTGGCGTTGGTTTCAGATGATAAACAAAACCTGATTCACGGGAACTTGGCTGAGCCGGGTTATAGCCCGTGGTTGATTAAGTTTGCCTCCTCTTTGGATAATAAAAACATCGGCGCGCAGGAATATGTTTATTCACGGATTGCCAAAGACGCCGGTATTGAAATGCCGGAAACGCATTTATTCCCCTCGAAAAACTGTATTGGTCATTTCGGAGTCAAACGTTTTGACCGGATTGGCACGGAAAAAGTGCATATTCACACGGCCTGCGGTTTATTGCATGCCAGCCACCGAACATCAAGTATTAACTATGATGCTTTATTAAAATTAACCTCAATTCTTACCAAAGATATTCGGGAAGTTGAGAAAATGGTACGGCTGATGATTTTTAACGTCAAAGCAGGTAACAAAGATGACCATAGTAAAAATTTCTCTTTTATGCTGGATAGAAATAATAACTGGAAAATGACGCCGGCATATGATTTAACTCCTTCGCAGGGTATCAACGGCGAACAAACTTCTATGGTAAACGGCAAAGGAACGGATATCACCGACAGTGATTTGATTAAAACAGCCGCACCTTTCGGGTTTTCGGAGAAGAAGATTGCCGCAATTATCGAACAAACAGATGATGCACTGGCAAATTATGGCAAATACATGAAAGAGCTCGGCGTAAAGTAGAAAGCCGAAGCAGATGTTAAACTTTATTGCCTATCCGAACAAAGTTTAACATTTTGCCGTGCAGGCTTTGGACAGCAATTTCAAAACTCTATATTTTCCAAGGGTTACAGAGAAAATGTTAAAGAATATGTATTCTTTGATATTTTTCTTCTTTCATCATCAACCAGATTTGCTATGTAAACCAAGGCTTTCAGTGAGTTCGAATGTTCTCTTAGTGTTGTTAGAAAGGAACTGTTTTACTTTTTCTTAAAATTCTATTAATTATTATAAAATTAGGAGTTTTATAAAATGATAGAATTAAAAGGAAATTTACCTGTTTTAATCGTTTTAGCGGGACTACCGGGAACAGGAAAAACAACTTTAGCAAAAATGTTGTCAAAAGAGCTTAACTTATTTTTTTTGAGAGTAGATTGTATTGAAACACCGTTTATGACTCAAAATGAGATGTGTGGCTCATCCGGAGAAGGATATCAGGCTTTAGTTAATCTGGCAGAAGAAAATTTAAATCTTGGGCATAGCGTGATTATTGATTGCGTTAATCCAATACACGACAGTCGAAAAATGTTTTTAAATTTAGCTCAAAGAACGAATGCCGTATTATTTCAATTTGAGCTCAAAACAAAAGATTTAAATTTACATCGAAAACGCATCGAGAAACGCAAAGCAGATATTCCGAACCAAAAGCTGCCCTCTTGGAATGATGTTTTAATACATAATTATGAATGTTGGGATGAGAAAAAAGATGAAGCGGTTGCCATAATTTGGACAGATAATATATGTCAAGCGTTTGATAAGTGCCTTGATATTCTTAGAAATAACCAATAAGACGGATTTTTACTGCATAATAGCTCGAAAACCGCAAGCTAGTATCACCAATGCAAATAGTCGCCCCGAATGGCTGTTTTGAATAGATTTTGATATTGCTAAGTTTTCGGACTACTTTTTATTTAGATGTTCTATAAGGTGCTTAATTTCTTTTTTGACTGTTTGCAAATCGCTGTTTGTCAAAAGAGGGATTAGATTGTTAATTTCTTCAACAGACTTATTCCACCACTCAAATTTTAGCATAAGCTCAATTAATTCATCATCAAATCTTTTACGGATTTCTTTTGCCGGATTACCGGCAACGATTGTATAGGGCGGCACATCACACCCCACAGTACTGTTCATTCCGATAATTGCGCCATCGCCGATATGTACACCGGGGAGTATAGTGGCGTTTTGGCCTATCCATACATCATTACCGATAACGATATCTCCTTTCAGGGGTAGATCTGATAACACGGGAACATCTTGCTGCCAACCCTTCATAATATAAAAAGGAAACGTTGAAACAGCGTTCATTTGATGATTAGCCCCGTTCATAATAAACTTAACACCAGAAGCAATTTGGCAAAATTTGCCGATAATCAGTTTATCTTTGTTAAAATCGTAATGATGCAGAACGTGTGATTCGAAATCCGTATCACTAAAATAAGTAAAATCACCCACAACAATATTCGGATTAGCAATCGTCGGCTTGACATACGTTACGGTTTTGCAATTTGCAACAGGAAAAATCTCATTTGGATTAGGTGTTGTTTCTTTCATATATACCTCTTTTTAATCTATATTATTCGGGCGGTGATTATCTCCCCATTCGCACAAAGCAAAAAGCATAAATAAGTAACCAGTCCTTGGGATTGTATGTCATAGAGATAAAAATGCAAGTTTTTATTCCTAAATTAAAATACTAAGATTAAAATTTTATGTTTATCTTGTTATGTTGACTTTGGTGGTAAAATTTTGTATACTGGTTGTTATAGCAAGAGAGGTCAAATGGATTATGAACAAAAAAATATAGAATTGGCGTTTGAAAAAATTATATCCTCTGTTTCTGATATGGATTTGATTATGCCTGCGCCTGCCAAGGACAGAGAAGATGAAGTATCTTCTGAGGAGTATAAAAAAATCATTGCCTCATTTGCACGCTATATTGCGCTAGGACACCCAGGTTTTGCGGATTCCGGTGATAATGCCATAGCATTTTCTGATGAAACAAAACTTAAAATTAAAGAAAATATTGTACATTTGTATTTGACTGAAAAACATCATACAATTAGCGATGTAGAAAAAGAATTATTTACTTTTTCAAAAAAATATATTCCAGATAATCACTTTAATGTTTTTACATCACAAGGCGAATTGGTTGGAGCAAAATTATCCAAGGAAGAACATTTACAATTACAGCAAGAATTACAAGGACTAATAAAGCAAGGAGATCTTGACACTTCTCAGCAAGGGGTTATTGAACACTTATACACTCAACACAATCAAGTCGGAAAAAATGTATTTCATGATGAGGCTGAGAGTTTATTGGAGCAACAAGGCATTGAACTTACGACAGATGCACAGGGTAAAACCTGGAAAATCGGCCATATGCAATATCAAGATAAAAAAGTTATGGTTATCGGAATGTCTAAATTTGCGGCTATAGATAAAAATGGCTTTAGTGTAGATCTGATTCATGATTTTACAGCTTTAGCGACGGAATTTTCCAAGCAACCTTATTTACAAGCTGATGTTTTGATGTTAGATTTACGGGGTAATGGCGGAGGATGGCCGTATATTGGCGATTATATGGCGCGTACATTATATGGAAATACCATATCAACAGAACCTCAGAGTTCCTTAAAAATGGATAGTTTAGAAGCCAAGTTAAGTTTTGCTTATATGGAACAGCGAAATATTCTAGAAAGGAAAGCTCTGCTCGACAGCCCTCAACAAACGCAATATAAAAATCGCGATATCAGCCTTAAACATCCGTTTAATTCCGAATTAGGATATAATAAACCTATCCTTGTTTTAACAGACAGGCATACAGGATCTAATGCCGAATTGACAATAGGACGATTAAAACAACATCCTTTTGTGCGTGTTGTCGGAGATAACAGTTGCGGCGTTGTACAATATAAGCCTGCGGCAACAGGTAAAACTGCCATACCTTTGCCATATGGTATAAGAATTAGCGTTCCGCCGGTTGGCGAATCCGGACCCAATGGTGAAAAATTAGAGGGAATAGGTTTTGTGCCGGATTATCGGGTTAAAAAAGGGGACGACGCATTGCTGTTTGGACTAGAAAGGTTAGATGATATTATCTCTGATATTCAAGAGAAATTGCCGGCACCACAACAGGTGAAAACGCAGGCTTTGTATGAAGACCGAGTTAAAACCACAACCTCAATGTGTCAAAAGTCAATGGCTAATAATCCTCAATGTTTATCTGCTTTTAATAAATTAGTTGCAGCAACCACCACAATTCCACAATTAGCAAAACTGACAGGACAAAGAAAAAACCTAGATCTATCGCTTTAAAAATGCTATTTCTCCGGTTTTGTATGAATTGTAATTTTTTAAATTAACAAATTCCAAAAGCTTTATCGTATTGTATACTGACGATGTTTCTGTCACGGTTGTTCATGAATTAGCCCATTTAACGGCAGATGTCTTTGATGCTGACCAAAAGGTAAAAAAGGCTATTAACAGACAAGATATTCATTCTCAATTAAGACAAGAGTATAATCTGGCTTTTAATAAAAAAGTTACCTTAGCGGAGATAGATCCCGTAATTATTACCGATACTGACACGCCTTTGGTTAAGCCTCAGGTTAAACTTAAGCAGATATTAACAGATAAACCTTCTTATAAAGACAACGCTTTTCTTAAAGATAATGTTTTATTTGATACCTATTTGGATCAAGAAGGAGAAGTTTATGCCAGAACCATGCAGCTGCGTTACAAAACCGGATTAAAGGCAGATACTCCGGTTAAAATCGAAGACCTTAATCAACTGGAAATGGAATATGACGGCAATATCATTAACCGGTATAAAGAGGAGATTGTTACCTCTATTCTTAACGATGTGGCTGTCGTTTCTGACGTTAAAACAAAGATGACGCGTGACGCACAATCAGCACAGGCTTCTATGGCTCAGGCTTCCATGGCTCTGACGGAAAACGATGCTTGTTTGTCTCAATCCTCAAAGGAGTCTGCTGCTGAACAAAAAAAGAATAAGATTTCTGACTTAATTCTTTCTAAGTATAAAGAGAATTTTTATTCTTAACTTTTAACTCCCTTTTTATGTCTTCTATCGGGTACATATCACTCAAAATTGTCTTTAAGACAGAGTTATTTTAACATTCTTTCCAGCTCTTTTAAGCCAGCACAATCTATTAATGCAGAGAGTAATTTGAGATGCGGTTTGTGCAATCAAGTATAAGAAAACCCTTGAAACAAATGTTTCAAGGGAAAGAATTCAGCGAACATATACGTTCTTTCAAAGAATGGCTGCTTCCAAGCCAACTTTCTGTTCTTTTTTCACAACTTTTTCTTGTTTGCTTTCGTTCGTCACTACTTACAACTAAAACTCTATGATATTATCCCAACAAACCATAGCTTTTTCAAGAAATCTTGACGGACTGCTGAACCTTTTAGTTTGCATAGGATCTGTATATGAGTTAACAAGACAAAAAAATTGTGTTCCTATATAATATCTAAATAATTATTTTATGCGGGTGTTTTAACATTACAGATTTAGCTTGTCAAGTTTTATTTAAATTCAAATAGAAACCCTCTACCTTTCGCATTTTTCAAAAATATCCAGACTACGTTCATACGCCGTACTCTTAACAGAAAGCAAGTGTAAAACGGAGTGAAAATAATTATCATGTGAAAAAGCTTTTGTCTCCGCTTGTTGTTTTAAGCAAGCTTTGTCAATTCCCAAGTTTTGCAATGCATAATCAGAAGCCGCTGACAAAACAAGAAGAAGCATAATCAACGGCTTGCCAACACGCGGCAGCGTAATAAGGCTAAAAAAACAAAATAACGGAATAAACATAAAAAAAGGCAAACCAAACGCAAAAACAGCCACTTTTACGCTGGTAATGTCTATTTTATCAAATGCAAACTGCCAAAACTTAACATTTAGCATAAATGAAAAATAAGCGCTGACAATCGCAATAAATGTTATTGAATTAAAAGAAAATCTGTTTTTCATCTTACTTAAACTTTCACTAAACAATCAGATTCAGAACAAAACCGGACACCAGCGGAATAGATAAATTGTCATCAATTCCAATCTTTTTTTCAAAAAATTCGGCTGAGGTTGCCAAAACTGCTGTCACATAAATCATAACAGGAGAAATCAGCGGAAAGAAAAACAGGCAAACAAAAACCGCGCTGATAAAGAAAGCCGTCGTCCCTTCAACAGATTTTCCATTAGAAAACCGAAACTTCCCCCAGAGTTTTCCCACCAAAGCTGCATTAGAATCAGCAATCAACACGATACACATTGCCGCCGCAGCAGCTTTTGCCGAAAAACAAACGGAAACGAATAACGCCGCCGCCAAAATATACACCGAGCCGCTTGGAACAAACACATTTGCATTAACTTCTTTATGGCGCAACGTTTTAATAAACATTTTGCGAAACAATGTCCCGACGACAGCCGTTTTTCGGTATGCCGAATACTCGGCAAGGAGATTAAAAGCCAGCAAACTAAAGAATAAGATAATACAAAAATTTTGCGGGCAAAGCAAAATAAGCATAGGCATCCATAAAGAGCTTAGGTGTACAGCTTTGCGATACAACTCTGTTTTGAGTGATTTAGATTTGATGACAAACATTTTTTTCCTTTCCATAAACAGGTTGACAGGCGATGTCTGGCACATTTTGCGTAAAACATTTCTTCCAAGTTACAAAGATTCCGCTGCCGACTAACAAAACGGCAAAAAAGACATCTGTTAAATAGTGATACCCGCCAAGTACACGGCTTGCCCCAACCATAAAAACAACAAACAAAGAAAAAACTGTCACAAATTTACGAATTCTTTCGGGCATAACCAGCGCCAAAGCGAACAACCACATCGCAAACGAAGTATGTCCCGAGATAAACGAATCACCGACAGGGCAAGAAAAAGTCTTTTCAAAAGCCTTGCTAAACAAGCACTCTCCGCCAAATAAATCCGTCTGATACGGCCGAGCGCGGTGAAAAAACATTTTAAACGAATACGGAAACGCTACACACCAGCCAAAGAAGGATATTCCTAAAAACAACAGTTTTTTTGTATCAATAAACCTAAAGAGCGGGTGCGTAAAAAATGAAAGTTTAAGCCGGCGTCCGCACCAAATCCCCAAAATCAACAAAAATAAAGCGGCTATAAAATACTCGCAGCCGACGTCAATCATTTTTACAAACGTCTTATCTTTCAGATAAAAAGTGTTGTCATAAAACAACGTTGTCAAAAACAAGTCACACGAGGAAGAATAAAGAACCACCCCCGCAGACAACAATAACAAAATAAACAGCAAACTTGATTTCATCGTTTTCTCCATAAAAATCTTTTGCTTAAATATTCGCACCCAAACTGAAATCAATCTGAAATTTTTTTAAATAAATAAAAATAAATTTGTTTACTTTTAATCAGCATTAACAGTAAGATAAGGCTCACCAAAGGAGATAAGATGAAAATTTTACTGGTAGAAGATGATATAAAATTAGGAAAAACGACACGAGAACTGCTCACTTATGAGAAATTTTTTGTTGATTGGGCAGAAGACGGCAATGAGGCTATACGATATATAAAAGAAAACGCCATCACAAATTATGATGCTGTTATTTTAGATTGGATGTTGCCTGAGCTTAGCGGTCTGGACGTCTGCCGTTTACTACGCAATAAGTATAACTACCAAGGCGGAATTATTTTTGTAACAGCCAAAGGCGAGCTTGATGATTGTGTGCGGGCGTTAAATACCGGTGCTGACGATTTTGTGGTCAAGCCTTATAAAATCAAAGAATTATCCGCACGGCTCAATGCGGTATTGCGCCGTAAAGATAAACCGTTTATTGATAAGATTTATCAGAAAGGGAATATAGAAATTAACGCCAGTTTATATACTGTTCAGTGCGACAATACAAAAATCCAGTTGCGTAAAAAAGAATTTGCCTTGTTTGAAATGCTGTTTGTCAATCTGAATAATGTATTGCCAAGAACATCTATCTTTGAAAAAATATGGGAAGATAAAATGGATACGAATATGGAAAGCCTTGACTCTCATATTTATATGCTGCGCAAAAGTTTAAAAGTTTTTCCAAACATTCAAATAAAATCCATCAAAAACATCGGTTACAAAATGGAAATAACGCAATGATTGAAAAAATCCGCAGAACACTAATTATAAAATACACCCTTGTCATCGCGGCAATTCTGTCTTTGGGATTTGCTGCAAGTTATGCCGCTTATCGTCATAACGGCATCAAATTACTATATGACAGTTTATACGATTATCTTACCGAAGAAGTCTGGGAAGCCGAAGAATTTTTAAACAACTATAATGACAAAACAGAAATCCATAAAATTAAATCAGATATCAAATCGCTACATAATTTCAGTTATTGGATCATCGACAAGAAAATTGTTCATGCAGAGCAGCCGCAAAACGAGGCTCTTGCCCAACAATTGGAACACCGCCTTTTAACCAAAAACCATGAAGCCGGAAAAATCTATTACGAAAATATGAAAAATAATCGGCAAAAATGGTATTTTATTGTTATTAAACAAAATTTATCCCTTAATCAGGCACAAAAAGGAGAAGTTTTTGTCCTTGCCAATTACACACCGATCCGCAAAAATGCCAAAACATACATCAAAATAGCGTTTTTTGCTGTAGGGATTATGATTATTTTATCTTATTTGCTCGCAAGTTTTTTTGTTGCGCGTTCTATGACATATATTGAACAAAGCTATAAAAAGCAGAAAAAATTTGTATCGGACGCAGCTCACGAGCTTCGTACACCTTTGGCCATTTTATACTCCTATGCTGAGTTACTTGAATACAATCCGCAAAAAAAAGAGGTCCTTTCTGACATTAAAGCAGAAATTCAACAGATGAACACTCTGGTTGACAAGCTTTTATCTCTTGCCAGATATGATAATTCAACGATTGCTTTGCAAAAAGAGCCTGTTTTATTAAATAAAATCATCTCTGATGTCATCTGTTCAATGCAACATTTATACCCGACTGCCGTGTTTAATTTTGCTCAAGCTGATATGAAAATTAAACTTAATGCCGACAAAGTTATGATTAAACAACTCATAAACATTTTATTAGATAACGCCCTTAAATATACTAATGAGGATAAAAAAATTGAGATTAAATTAGCTCAACAGTCATCTCAAGTTAAAATTATCATTAAAGACAACGGCATAGGTATAAAAAAAGAGGATTTGCCTTTTATCTTTGACCACTTTTGGCGCGCAGAAAAATCCCGTCATCAAAAAGGCTTGGACTTAGGTCTGTCCATAGCTGATACGATCGTCAAACTGCACCATGGTTCTATTACCGCCAACAGCCAGATAGGGCAAGGAACAGTTTTTGAAATTACATTACCTGTTATTTAACGCAACAAATTGACTACAAAACTATTGAATATTTAAAAAAATTTTTGTATGGTTTTGCTGATTATTAATTATTTTGTTTAACAAGAGGATCCGGTCAAATAAGCCTCTTTAAATATTCCGGCATTTTTATGGTGGGTATTATGATTTTGTGTATTTTAGGCATTGCTGTTTTGGTGCTTTTTATCTATCTTTTTTGGTCTGTCGGACATATCAGAAAACAGGCGCGTGAGGATTTAGCTTATCCATCGAAAAGTTATAACGGTCCGGCCGGCGATCCGTTTTGG
This sequence comes from Alphaproteobacteria bacterium, assembly GCA_017621635.1. Taxonomy (GTDB): domain Bacteria; phylum Pseudomonadota; class Alphaproteobacteria; order RF32; family CAG-239; genus CAG-267. The sequence continues at coordinate 12,843 of JAGASU010000085.1, forward strand.
GAAGGAACTCTTCCTGAACGCGTGGATGATTACAAAGAACCTCGCTATGTTTATGAAAATTTAGTAGAGAGTTTAGAATATCTGCCCGAAAACGGACGAATTATCGGTTATCGTATCAGCCCAAAACTCGTGATACACAGCAGAGTACATCCTGATTTAAATTTGCCCTGCCTTAACTCTTATATTTTGAGATATGGCGGAAAGTTGTTAAGCTTGGAAGAATGCAGTTTATTTTTGCATAACTGGAACCAAATTTCTCTGCTGCGTGAAAAAGCCGGTGATACGCCGCTTAATGTTAAATCTTTTTGGGCTTTGTCTGAACAAAATCTCCCTGTTTCGGTGAATGTTCAAGATAGGACATTTCGAAACATGGCCGGATTTAATGGCGTTTGGTGTGACCTTATCCTAAAAAGATAAGGTTTTAAGTAACAAAAAATAGCTTCATATAAGAGGCTATTTTTATTTTAAAATCACTTTCGAAAAGAAAAATATTTATGCACAAAAAAAGTCATTACCGTGATAATACAGATACAGCAAAGCTGAGCAGCAGCTTTGTTTAAATTTGGAATTTCAAGAAAGATACTGTTTGAAGGCAAGATTTCTTTTAAGCGAATTATGCGTACAAATAACGCCAGCAACCCAGTATTAATACAGTATAACACGATATATGACGAAAAAGCTTTAACGTATTCTTTTTTGAAACTGCCGGTACTTTGGAAAACATAGTAGCGCATTGTTGCAATCGAGATATTAATATTGACAAGATTCATCAACAGAAGCGAAAGCTGTTCTTTTCCATCTGTTATATACAAAAAAATGTAATAAATAATGAAAGACAGCGTGGTGTTAAACCCGCCTACCAGTAAAAAACGGATTTTTTGATTTAGCTTAAACCAAATTGCTTCCAATTTCTTATATACGTTTACTATTCTCATAGTCCCTCCGTGTGTTTTAGTGCAGAATAACTTAAAAAAAATAAAATATTGTAAATATTTTTGTTTTCAGGAGAAAAATTTAAACTTGCAAATAAGCGGATTTATGATAGAAGTTTAGGGTATTTTTTAGGAGAACAATCATGGCCGTTGATAATGATACAGTTCGGCGCATTGCTTTTTTAGCAAGGCTTAAGGTCGAACAAAACAAGCTTGAAGAAACGAAAGAAGAATTTAATAAAATTTTAGCATGGGTAGAAGAACTCGGTGAAGTGAATACTGATCATGTCGAACCCTTGGTTTCGGTTAACAATGAGACACTGACTTTACGACAAGATGAAGTCACGAGCGGGCATATCAGCGAAGAAATTTTAGCTAATGCACCGGCGAAAGAATATGGCTATTTTGTTGTGCCTAAAGTTGTGGAGTAGAAAAGATGAGTAATTTAACAGATTTAACAATCAGCGAATCGCTTGCAAAATTAAGAAAAAAAGAAATTTCTCCGGTTGAACTGACTAACGCTTATATTGAAAGAATGAGCGAAAATAACAAATACAACGCTTTCATTACCCAAACGGCCGAACAAGCTCTGGTGCAAGCCAAAGAGTCTGAAAAAAGATATGCTGACGGGACGAATCGTCCGCTTGAGGGAATCGCTTTGGGTATTAAAGATTTATTTTGCACAAAAAACGTGCGCACAACTGCTTGTTCGCATATTATTGATAATTTTGTACCACAATACGAATCAACTGTCACACAAAACCTACTTAATGACGGGGCTTTGTTTTTAGGCAAGCTTAATTTGGATGAGTTTGCAATGGGCGGAAGTAATGAAACAAGTTATTTTGGGCCGGTAGTTAACCCTTGGAGCAAAGAAACAAAGCTTGTTGCCGGCGGTTCTTCCGGTGGTTCGGCTGCAGCCGTGGCGGCTAAAATGTGTGCAGCGGCAACGGGAACGGACACCGGCGGCTCTATTCGCCAACCTTCTGCTTTTTGCGGTGTGACCGGCATTAAACCGACATACGGGCGTTGTTCGCGTTATGGCATCATCGCATTTGCCTCCTCGCTCGACCAAGCCGGACCGATATGCAAAGACGTGACAGATTGCGCGCTTATGCTTAACAGTATGGCCGGATATGACGCCAAAGATTCAACATCATCTAAAGTTGCCGTTCCTGATTTTACATCTTTTATCGGGCAGGATATTAAAGGGCTTAAGGTCGGTATTCCTGAGGAGTATCGTTCTGATGGGTTAAACGCTGAGGTTAGCGCTTATTGGGATAAAGCAACAGAAATTTTAAAGGCGCAAGGCGCGGAGATTGTTCATATTAACTTACCGCATACAAAATACGCTTTGCCGACATATTATGTGATTGCACCGGCGGAGGCTTCTTCTAACTTAGCAAGATATGACGGCGTCCGTTACGGCAACAGGGTTAACGGCAATGGTTTGGATGAACTTTATATCAATACCAGAACCGAAGGCTTTGGCAAAGAAGTCAAGCGTCGTATCCTTATCGGCACGTACGTTCTTTCTGCAGGTTATTATGACGCATATTATCTCAAAGCGCAAAAAGTCCGGCGGTTAATTAAGAATGACTTTGACGAAGCATTTTCGAAGTGCGATGTTATTTTAACCCCGACCAGCCCGATTGAACCTTTTGCTATCGGTGATAAAAAAATGCTTGAAAACCCGATTAATATGTATTTGAACGACGTGTTTACCGTATCGGTTAATTTGGCGGGGTTGCCGGCAATGAGCCTGCCTATCGGCTTATCGAAAAACGGACTGCCGCTCGGTATGCAGCTTATTGGCAAGAGCTTTGATGAAGCAACAATTTTTAAGGCAGGCTACAAACTTGAATGCGGCGCAAATTTTGTTAGGATGTAAAGAAAATGGCAGAATACATTATTGAAACAGAAAAAGGAAAATGGGAAGTTATCTGCGGACTGGAAATTCACTGTCAGATTATCTCCAAGTCAAAAATTTTCAGCGGCGCGTCGACCGAGTTTGGCGATGATGTTAATGAAAACGTGTCATTTGTTGACGCGGGAATGCCCGGAATGTTGCCGACTTTGAATATGGAGTGCGTTCATCAAGCGGTTAAAACCGGTTTGGGGCTTAACGCGGTTATTAATAAATATTCCGAATTTTCACGCAAAAACTATTTTTATGCCGATTTACCGCAAGGATACCAAATCACTCAGTTTGTTCACCCGATTGTCGGTGAAGGTGCGATTGATATTGATTTGGCAGACGGCACAACCAAAACAATCCGCATTGAGAGAATGCACATTGAACAGGACGCCGGCAAGTCTATCCATGATATTGACCCGAAAAAGAGTTTTATTGACCTAAACCGCGCGGGCGTGGGATTGATGGAAATTGTGACCAAACCGGATTTCAGAGCGCCGGAAGAAGCCGGAGCATTTTTGCGCAAATTGCGCTCTATTTTACGTTATCTTGAAACGTGCGACGGCAATATGGATGAAGGCTCTATGCGTTGTGATGTTAATGTTTCCGTTCGTCCGTATGGGGCAGACGAATATCGGACGCGTTGCGAAATGAAAAATGTCAATAGCGTTAAATTTGTTATGCAGGCCATCGAATCGGAGGCAAAACGCCATATAGAAGTTTATGAAAAGGGTGGAGAAATTTGTCAGGAAACACGCCAGTTTGACCCGACAACACTTTCTACTAAAGTTATGCGCAAGAAAGAATTTGCGCACGATTACCGCTATTTTCCGGAGCCGGATTTACCGCCATTAATTTTAAGTGATGAATTTATTGCCAAAATAAAAAATGAACTGGTGGAATTGCCGGACGCAAAGAAAGCACGTTTTGTTAAAGACCTTGGGCTGACACCTTACGACGCAATGGTTATTTGCGAGAACAAGGAAGTCGCACAGTTTTTTGAAAAAGCAGCAGCCGGACGTGATGGCAAAAAGGTTGCTAACTGGCTGATGGGCGATTTTTTTGCTATGTTAAATAAAAAGAATTTAGAGATTAAAAATTCTCCTGTCAGCGCGGAAAACTTAGGCAAATTGGTTGATTTAATCAGTAAAGACGTTATTTCGGGTAAAATTGCCAAAGATGTTTTTGAAATTATGGCGGAAACGGGTGAGAATCCGGAAGATATCGTGGAGAAAAAAGGCTTAAAGCAAGTAACCGACACTTCCGCAATTGAGGCAATCATTGATTTGGTTATCAGCCAAAACCCTGATAATGTTGCAAGCTATAAAGCCGGTAAGGTTAACCTGATGGGGTGGTTTGTCGGGCAGGTTATGAAACAATCTCAAGGAAAGGCAAATCCTGCCATGGTGAATAAGCTGTTGAAAGATAAGCTCGGCTGATTATTTATTGTAAGAAAATATTAAGTAAATATAAAACTTTAGGTATAAAAATAAGGGTGTAAAGCGTAAATACACCCTTATAAACATAGACATTAGTTTTATAGACCTTTATTTTGCAAAAACAACTCTTTATATTAAATTCGTCACTAAAGAGGAGTTTTATCATGAGTAAGGTTAACATAGCAAATTACGTTGTTTATGATTTGGCGAATCGGTTTAACTGTATTGAGCATAATGATTTGGACAACGAAATTGTCGGCATGGTTGCCGAAAATTGGCATAAAAAGCATTTTGTTTCAGGGTCTAAAGGAATTAAGCATAATCATAGTGAGCAAATCAGGCAAAAATTTATGATTTGAGAATCGATAATTCCTAGTCATTATTATTGTCAATATAGCAATATTTAGAGCTTTAAAAAAGATTTTAATTTCATACTTCTTTCGGTGTTTGGTTTTATTTTTGTGAGGTATGAAAAAATGGATAGAGCAAATAGAGATAAATTAACGGACAATATGATTTTTGTCGGCACAATTTATGACAGCTTTGAAGCTTTGGAAGAAACGCTTGGCAAACTGAAACTTGAAAAACCGCTGTTTATTACTCATGTTGCTAAAATGGCTTTTGCGGAGGAAGTGTTTAAACGGGCTGAGGGAAGAAATATTTCTTGTAAATTTGTTCCACCTCATGCGCAAGGGAAATATAAAAATCCTAGATTGTATAATTAAAAAAAGCGGCTTTATGCCGCTTTTTTTATTTAGAAGAAACCATTTGGTTTAAACGTCCATTAAATCATCTACCGTTATGTCGGTATCTTCACTTATGGTTCTATCTTGGTCGTCCATCGGAATTACTATATCTTCACCCTCATCTTCATCCCAAACAGGAACCTCCTTCTTTTAAAAATTTAAATACTTTCCTTCCGATAACAGTATTAATCCCGCATCTTCAGAAAAGCCATCTTCCTCTGGCAATAACTTGATTACTATATCACCGTCTAATAAGATGATTGCGTAGTCAAAACCTTCGGAACTTCTCAAAATTCGCACTTTATTAATTTTGTGCTGACCTTTTGCCTCTTGTGGCAAATTAAATAATTTTACGGTTTTCATGATATAAAATTTAATAATTATACTGTATTCAGTTATTATTATACATAATTTTACTTTTTTGTCAAATAAAAAGTTTTTTCTCTTATAGACAAAAACTCCCCGCTTTACAGCGGGGAGCTCTTGCAGGTTTTGTTATTTTAACCGATTGTACCGAAGTAGTTGTCCTCGTCTTTATGCTCAACGGCTCTCAAATTAAACAGATTTAAGAACGCCGTGCAGATATAGATTGAAGAATATGTTCCGATAATCAAACCGGCAAGAATTGTGAAAGCAAAACTCTCTAAAGCTTCTCCACCCCAAATATATAGCGGGATAACCGCAATTAAGGTGGTTACGCCAGTTAAAATTGTGCGGGAGAAGATGTCATTAATACTTTTGTTTAACAACTCCAGCTGTGGCATTTTGCGATATTTTTTCAAGTTTTCGCGAATACGGTCATAGGTTACCACCGTATCGTTGATTGAATAACCGACAAGGGTTAAAATCGCCGCAACCGTGGTTAAGCTGAAATCAAAACGGAAGTATGATAACAACCCGACAGTTATGATTATATCGTGGAACAAGCCTAACAGAGCACCAAGCGCAAACTGCCACTCAAAACGAGCCCAGATATAAATAGCAATTGCAAGCATTGCCAGCACAGAGGCAACAATACCGGCGGTCTTTAACTCATCGCCGACTTGCGGGCCGACGTTTTCTACCCGACGATATTCATAACCATTGCCCAAGATATTTTTAATATCGACAACAGCCTTTCTTTGCGCGGCCTCATCAGCATTTTCGGCTTGAGCTCTGATCATCAGTTCATCACCTTTTTCACCAATAGTCTGCAAATTCAGTTCGTCTAACTTCAATACGCTTAACTTAGAGCGAACTTCTTCTACGTTTATCGGCTGTTCGGCTTTAATTTCCATTAAAACACCGCCCGAAAAGTCAATACCGAAATTAAACCCTTTGAAATACATACTCAAAAAAGACAAGATTATCAAAATTCCTGATAGTGCATAAGTAAAATAACGCGCTTTCATAAAATCGATATTTGTGTCTTTGGTTATCCATTTTAACATAGTCATTTTTTTATTCCTTATTAAATTAAATCGGCAAAGCTTTGGGCTTAAAGCGATTAAACCAAGCCGTGATAATTAAACGGGTTACCGTTACGGACGTAAACAGCGAGGTAACAATACCAACGGCCAACGTTACGGCAAAGCCTCTAACCGGACCACTGCCAAAGTAGAACAGAACAGCCGCGGCAATAAGCGTGGTTAAGTTCGAATCGATAATCGTTCCCCAAGCAAAAGAAAAACCTGTTTCTATCGCGTCTTTAATCGAACGGCCGTTTTTAACTTCTTCACGCATACGTTCAAAGATTAAAACGTTTGCATCTACCGCCATACCGATTGTCAAGATAATACCGGCAATACCGGGCAAAGTTAATGTTGCGCCAATCAGGCTCAATGCACCCAACATCAAAAACAGGTTCAAGAAAACCGTAATGGTCGTAAACAGCCCAAATAAGCCATATGCCAAGAGCAAGAAAACAACCACACCGATAAACCCGATAACCGAAGCAAAAACGCCTGCTTCAATCGAATCGGCGCCAAGGCCTGCCCCAACAGTTCTTTCTTCAAGAATATTTAACGGGGCCGGAAGCGCACCGGAACGGAGAAGCAAAGCAAGCTCCTGAGCGCTTTCAGAGGTGTAATTTCCGGTAATAACGCCGGAACCGCCGGTAATTGCAGACTGGATTGTCGGAGCAGAGATAACTTCATCATCCAAAACAATTGCCAACTGTTCGCCGACATTGTTTTTTGTTACTTCGCCAAACTTTTTGGCACCTAAGTTATTAAATTTAAAGCTAACCGCAGCAGCACCATCTTGGAAAGAGACGCCCGCGTCGGTTAACGTTTCACCACCAACGGCCGGTTTTCTTACAATAACATATTGTTCTCCGGCCGAACCACGGATAATACGGGAAGAACTTTTGAGTTTACCGCGTCTGGCTTCTGCTGCTGTGGTTGAACTGTCTACCAAGTGGAATGTCATCTTAGCGGTTTTACCTAACAAAACTTTTACTTCTTCAGGGTTTTGAATTCCGGGAAGCTGAACCAGGATACGTCCATAGCCCTGGCTTTGAATAATCGGTTCGTTTGTTCCGAACTCATCAATACGCTTGCGAACAATTTCAATTGATTGGTCAACAAGTTTGCGTTTGATTTCGTTTAAAGCCGGTTCATCATAGGTTATAACCAAAGTGCCGTCCTGATCTTCCACTTTAAGCCCCCCGTCCATTTTTCTTAACGGGGTGATCGCTTTAGAGCGAGCATTTGCGTCTTCAATTTTAACTCTTAAGCCGTCAGCATTGGAATTAATCCCCTGATAGCGGATTCTCGCTTCTTTCAAAGCGGAACGGGCAGAATCTTCCAAGCTTTGCATTCTGTCTTTTAACGCGGCAGACAAGTCCACCTCTAACAACAGACTGGAGCCGCCTTGCAAGTCTAACCCCAAATTAACCGGCTGCCACCAAGAAGGCAGTTTTGTTTTTGAATCTTTGACAAAGTTTGGCACCGTGAAGAAGATACCCAGTGCGCATACCGCCAAAATCATAATTATTCTTTGTAATGACAGTTTATACATTTTCACTCTCTTTTTTTATTTTTTTACGTCTTTTTTATCAGAAACTACTTCCCGAACACTTGAACGAGAAATTTTTATTTCCACACCTTTGGCAATTTCAACGGTTAAGATTTCCTCAGAGGTTTTGGTTACCGTAGCATAAATGCCACCGCCTGTGATGATTTCATCTTTGGGTTTAATTGCATTCAGCATATTTTCATGCTCTTTCATCTTCTTTTGCTGAGGACGAATAAGCAAAAAATAAAAAATTGCAAAAACAAGTACGAGCTGTATCAAAAAACCGGCCATAGGGCTTGCTTGCACAGCCGTTGTCGTTTCAGTCGCCGCAATAGCTTCTGTTATAAACATATTTTTCTCCATTATAAAAAATTAGTTTTGTCTTTATGAGTTTAGGTTAAAAAAAAAGGCGATACAACTTAAAACTCTGAGATTTACCACGAAAAATGCAGATTTTGAGGATAAATACGTTTTTATTTAAATCATTTAAGGCAGATATTGGCGCGGGTTAACCGCTTTTTTGCCGGCACGAACCTCAAAATGAAGCTGAGGCGTATTAACACTGCCGGTACGGCCGACTGTCGCTATTTTTTCCCCGCGCAGGACTTTTTGCCCTTTTTTGACATAGAGTTTATCATTATGGGCGTATGCGGTGATATAACCATCTGTATGCTTAATCAACACCAGATTGCCAAATCCTTTAAGCTCGTTACCGGCATAAGCGACAACACCTTTATCCGCCGCTTTGACATTTGTTCCGATGGCCGCCTTAATATTTATACCATCGTTACGCCTTCCCTTACCGACAACACCGAAATTTGAAACCACCGCGCCCTTTACCGGCCACATAAACTTACTTTTACGATAAGTTGAAACGGCTTGGCGAGGAGATGATTTAGCTATTTTTTTAGAAGTTGCCGCTGTTTGGGCCTTTGCCGGCATTTTAGCGGGTTGTCTTGTAGAAGTTATCCTTTTTTGCGAAAAAGAAGAAGATCCGCCGGATGAAGATTTTGCAGTCACCGTATTAGTGCTGACACTCCCCGGCAAAGCAAGGACTTGCCCGACATTTAGCGTAAACGGTGCGTCCAAGCCGTTTAATTTGCTAAGAGAGGTGATATCCACATCATATTTTTTAGAAATAGCATAGAGTGTTTCTCCTTTTGCGACCGTGTGGGTTTTACGCACCGGCAAACGCAGGTTTTGCCCGACATTCAGCGTATAAGGGGCTGAGAGATTATTTTCTTCAATTATACTTCTTAACGGAACTTCATATTTGCGTGATAAGCTATATAATGTATCCCCCTTTTGTACAATCACACTGCTCGGGGTGTAGTTATAACCATAGCTGTTAAACAAAGGAATCCCGTTGCTTCCGGCGTAACAGCCGGCAAACAGCGGAACAAAAAGCAGTATAGCCAGAACCTTTTTCATAGTTTCTTCCTTTGTTATTATGCTTTTTATTTAACACCAAATGCCTAAATATTGGTTAAATTGTTTTAGAATATCATCTTGATTTTTGTAATGCTTTCCTTTATAAGCGTTTTTAGAGAAAGGATAAAAAAATGAGCAGTGTGCCTGAAATTGCCGATGAAAGCGGTGATAAATATAAATTTGGCTTTGTAACCGATATTGATTCCGAAATTGTGCCGAAAGGGCTTAATGAAGATATTATCCGTATGATTTCGCATAAAAAAGGTGAGCCGGAGTGGCTTTTGGACTCACGTTTAAAGGCATACAAAAAATGGCTGACGATGACGGAGCCGACTTGGGCAAAAGTAACCTATGATAAAATTGATTATCAGGATTTATACTATTATTCCGCGCCAAAGCAAAAGGCTACTCCCAAAAGTTTGGATGAAGTTGACCCAAAACTTTTGGAAACATATAACAAGCTTGGTATTCCGCTTAAGGAGCAAGAAGTTTTAGCCGGTGTGGTGGCGGTTGACGCGGTGTTTGACAGCGTTTCAGTGGCAACCACGTATAAAGCGCAATTAAAAAAACAAGGGATTATTTTTTGCTCCATTTCCGAGGCGGTTAAAGAATATCCCGACTTGGTAAAAAAATATTTAGGTTCTGTTGTTCCTTATACAGATAATTTTTTTGCCGCGCTTAATTCGGCTGTTTTTACGGACGGGTCATTTGTTTATATCCCCAAGGGCGTTAAATGTCCGATGGAACTTTCGACCTATTTTCGGATTAATGCCAAAAATACCGGACAGTTTGAGCGAACACTGATTATTGCCGATGAAGGAAGTTATGTTTCTTATCTGGAGGGATGTACGGCTCCGCAGAGAGATGAAAACCAACTGCACGCCGCGATTGTGGAGATTGTGGTTCATAAAGACGCGGAGGTAAAATATTCCACGGTACAAAATTGGTATCCGGGGGATAAAGACGGCAAAGGCGGCGTCTATAACTTTGTAACCAAACGGGCGCTCTGTGCGGGTGAAAACTCTAAAGTGTCGTGGACACAGGTTGAAACAGGTTCAGCCGTGACGTGGAAATATCCTTCTTGCGTTTTGAAGGGAGATAATTCAAAAGGCGAGTTTTATTCGGTGGCACTAACCAACAACCGGCAGCAGGCTGACACCGGAACGAAGATGATTCATTTGGGTAAAAATACCAGCTCAAGGATTATTTCCAAAGGGATTTCCGCCGGATTTTCCGACCAGACGTACAGAGGATTGGTTAAAGTTTCTAAAAATGCCGAGGGAGCACGCAACTATTCACAGTGCGACAGCCTTTTAATCGGGCAAACGTGCGGCTCTCATACTGTTCCTTATATTGAAAACAGTTGCAAATCAGCCATTTTGGAACACGAAGCGACAACTTCAAAAATCAGCGAAGAACAGCTTTTTTATTGCAAACAAAGAGGAATTTCCGAAGAAGACGCTATCAGTTTAATCGTAAACGGCTTTTGCAAAGAAGTTATGCAAAAATTGCCGATGGAATTTGCAATTGAGGCAGCAAAGTTGATTGATATTTCACTTGAGGGAAGCGTGGGGTAAAAATTTTATCACAATTAAAGATTGAATCCTATTGCCAAAGTGCAGACCTCCTTTTTTGATGTGCATGTATCACAAAACTTTTTTATATCCGTTAAGGTTACATCAGAAAGGCATTTTCTTCCATCTGTTCCGCAGGTTCTGCTACCACTGGCTCCGACCGATTCAGTTTTTGTCCAAACACTTATACCCGACAGTTCTTCATAATATGGCTTTGCCATATTAAACATTGCCATACATAGTTCAATATTATCTTTTCCTATTTTCATTTCATAATCTAGTGCAAATTTTTTTATTTTAACATCTCCGCCATCATTACGAAGAAAAGGGTTTATTCTATTTCCCATACTATCATAAAAATATGGCCCTCTTTTTATCCATTTTATAGGTTTAAGAAATTCTATTGATGAGGATATATTTATTAATTGCGCGGTTTCATCATTTTTATGTAATCGTTTTATTTGTGCAGAATATCCTAATATATCATTTATAAACTGAGAAAATTCTTCCGTTGTTTGGTTGATTTTATGTTTGGTCATTGCTTTTTGAAAGGCTGATATTCCGCCGATCGACAAGATACCAACAATAGCCAAAACTCCCAGCATTTCTATCATTGAGCGACCAGTTTGATTTTCCATAATTATCTCCTATTGTTCAAGTTATAAAAAAACCGCCTGATGAGAGGCAGTCGGAGAGTTAGAAAATCATGCTATGTGAAATGACCGTTCTGCCTTTAAAGCCAATCAGAGCTTCTGAACATACGCTAGAACCTCCCCGACCATTTTATAGTCGGGGATATAGTCATTGTATCTGCCTTTTGCAGACAGCAATATAACGGCGCTATATCCAACACCGCACATAACGAGAGTTTTCTAAGACTCTGAGCCGTCTCCGGCTCTGACACAATTTGAAAACAAACTGTGCTGAGAACAGGTTAGCAAAAATAAGAGATTAGTCAAGACATATTATAAAAAATAAAAAGGCACTTTTAACATTTCTTTTTATTTAACAGTAAGTTGATTAACATTTCACGGAAGTGTGGGGTAAATTACCATTTTAATTAAAGAGGAAAAGTAAAGACAAAAGAACAACCTTTATCATCTTCCATACAGAGTTGACAATTATTTACCATCTCAGTAGGCGTTATATCTTTTAAACATTTTTTCCCGCTTGTACAGTAAATATTTCCCATTGCCATATAAGCAAAATCCCCACCATCTCCTTTTATGTGATATACTGATACTTTATATATACTATCAGTGTAAGATTGTGACAAATTGTATAACGCAACACACAAATCAGACTTATTTTTTCCGTAAGTCAATGTGTATCCCAAGTTCAAAAATTTTCTTGTTGGTCCCATTAAATCATTACGAATACTAGGCCATATTTCATTTTTCATACTATCATATAGATAACTACCTTTTCTAATCCATTTTGTCGGCAAGAAAAATTCTGAAGCACCGGCAATCCCTACAAATTGTGTGGATGTATTATTTTTATGCATTTTTCGAAAATCCGCCGAATATCTTAAAATTTCAGTTATATATTGAGAAAATTCTTCCGTTGTTTGATTGATTTTATGTTTGGTCATTGCTTTTTGAAAGGCTGATATTCCGCCGATCGACAAGATACCAACAATAGCCAAAACTCCCAGCATTTCTATCATTGAGCGAC
>JAGASU010000086.1 GCA_017621635.1 Alphaproteobacteria bacterium
CGGAAAATCCACCCTCACATTAAAGAGAAGCAATGTATCCTCTAATACAGACGGACGTAAAGTTGTGCAGGTTGAAGTAAGAAAAAAGAGATTTGTTAATCAACAATCAGCAGCAAAACCTGCTGTTGAAATTGATGAAACTCTTGCTCAAAAATTGGAACTTTTGGCAAAAGCAAAAGAACATGAAGCAAAGAAAAAACAGCAGGAAGAAGAAAAAGAACTTTTGCGCCAAAAACAAAAAGAAGAAGCTGAAGCTCTAAAGAAAAAAGAAGAGGCAGAAGCCTTGAAAAAGGCGCAAGCCCGTCAAAAGGCCGAGCAGGAAGAAAAAAAGAACGCTGTTGCTGCCACCAATATATCGCAGTCATCGGAGCAGACAAAGCCGCATAATGTTAAATATAAAGAGAAAAAAGAAGATTATGATGACGATGATGAAGATTTTTATGCCAAAAAAGGTAAAAAAAGTTCATCTCTGGAAAATTCAAAACCGTTAACCAGAGAAGAAACGTTTGAGCAAGAGCGTAAAAAAATCCAAAAGCGCAGTTTTGAAACGCCGAAACGTAATACCAAAATCAATGTCAATTCTTATATGTATAATGAAGATGACGATGATGACTATGGTTATGGCGCGCCGCGTCGCCGCTTTAAGAAAAAAGCGCCGAAACCGCAAGTTCAGCAGGCCCCGCAGGAAAAAATCGTCAAGGAAGTCGTTATTCCAGAGATTATAACCGTTCAAGAACTGGCAAACCGTATGGCCGAAAAAAGTTCCGAAGTTATCAAAAAATTAATGTCTTTAGGCGTTATGGCCACGATTAACCAAGCCATAGACGCAGACACAGCGCAGATTATCGTTGAAGAAATGGGACACAAGTTCAAACGTGTTGCCGAAAGTGATGTCGAAGAGGGCTTAACCGGCCCGAAAGACACCGAGGCGGATTTATTGCCGCGTGCGCCGGTTGTTACGGTTATGGGACACGTTGACCACGGTAAAACATCATTGCTTGACGCACTTCGTGAAACTAATGTTGCCGCGCGTGAAGCCGGCGGTATCACGCAACATATCGGTGCTTACCAGATTACATTAGGCAATGGCCAAAAAATCACGTTTATTGATACCCCCGGACACGAAGCTTTTTCGGAAATGCGTGCCAGAGGGGCTAAAGTAACGGATATTGTTGTTTTAGTTGTTGCCGCTAATGATGGTATCAAGCCGCAAACGGTTGAGGCGATTCGCCACGCGCAAGCCGCCAATGTGCCAATCGTTGTTGCTATTAATAAAATAGACTTGCCAGGGGCAGACCCGATGAAAGTCAAAACCGAGCTGCTTCAACACGGCATTGCCGTTGAGGAAATGGGCGGTGAAAGCCTTTGTGCGGAAGTTTCGGCCAAAAAACGCATTAATATAGATAAACTGGTTGAAGCGATTTTGTTGCAAGCAGAAATTCTTGATTTGAAAGCCAATCCTAACCGTGCGGCCGAAGGGGTCGTTATTGAGGCTAAGATGGAAAAAGGCCGCGGTAATGTCGCCACGGTTTTGGTTCAAAACGGAACGTTAAAAGTCGGTGAAGTTTGCATCGCCGGTAAAGAATGGGGACACGTCCGCGCTATGTTTAACGAACACGGCAAAAAAGTTTTTGAAGCCGCACCCGCCACACCGGTTGAGGTTTTAGGCTTGCAAGGCACACCATCTGCAGGTGATGACTTTATTATCGTCAAAGATGAAAATCAAGCCCGCGAAGTCACCGGTTACCGGATTCGTAAAGAACGCGAAGCCAAATTAGTTAAAAGTGCGAAATCAGCCATGGAACAAATGCTTGATAAAATTAAATCCGGTGAATCCAAACAACTCGCCGTGATTATCAAAGCCGATGTTCAGGGTTCAATCGAGGCTATCGAGGGGACGATTACAAAATTATCTAATGATGAAGTCTCTGTTCACGTTCTGCACTCGGCAGTCGGACCAATTTCCGAATCAGATGTGACGCTGGCCAAAGCATCTGACGCGTTTATCATCGGCTTTAATGTCCGCGCGATTCCTCAAGCCCGTGATATGGCACGCCGTGACGGCATAGATATTCGTTATTATTCGATTATTTATGATGTCGCAGACGATGTCAAGAAAGGTCTTGAAGGCCTGCTCTCGCCGGAATTGCGTGAGAAGTTCTTAGGCTATGCTGAAATCAGAAACGTCTTTAACATCACCGGTGTCGGCAAAGTCGGCGGTTGTATGGTAACTGAGGGAATTGTGAAACGCGGTTCAAAAGTCCGCTTATTGCGTGACAACGTTGTCATTCATGACGGCAATTTGGCGCAGTTAAAACGCTTCAAAGAAGATGTCAAAGAGGTTAAAGACGGCTATGAATGCGGAATGAGTTTTGAAAATTATAATGACATTCAGGTTGGCGACTATATCGAATGTTATGAAATAGAAACGATCGCCGCCAAACTTTAAGGAGAACAAAATGCCTATTGTAAGCAGTAAAGAGCCCTCTCAGCGCCAGTTGCGTGTGGCTCAGGAGATAAAAAAGATAATTGCTGCGGCGCTTGAACGCGGAGAAGTCCGCAATCCGTTGATTTTGGATAATTTCATCACAATCACGGATGTTGATATTTCACCGGACTTAAAGCTCTGTACAATTTATTTTATGACCTTGAACGGCCAAAATTTAGGGCAGATAGAAGATGACCTGAATGCGGAAGCTTGGGGCTTAAAAAAACAAATAGCTTCAAAGTTGAAGCTGCGTTATACGCCGGATTTAAATTTTCGCATGGATACGTCTTTTGCCGAAGTTGACCGGATAGAAAAGCTTTTGCGTGATCCGAAAGTCGCAAAAGATTTAGAAGCAAAAAAGGACTAACTTAAAACCAAAGGAGCTGAATATGTTTAAAAATTTCGTTTCTGAATTTAAAAAATTTGCTATGCGCGGCAATGTGATAGATATGGCCGTCGGTATCATTATAGGTGCCGCTTTCGGTAAAATTGTCGATTCGCTTGTAAAAGACGTTTTAATGCCGCCGATAGGCTTGCTTTTAGGCAAGGTTGATTTTTCGGATTTGAAGTTGGTCTTAACCTCGGGCGAAAATCCGGTGTCGATTAATTATGGTTTGTTTATCAATGCGTTAATCAGTTTTCTGATTGTTGCATTTGCCGTGTTCATCTTAATTAAAGCAATTAATAAATTGCAAGAAAAGATGACAAAAGAAGAAGCAGTAGAACAAGCCGCCGCCGAACCGACAACGAAAACCTGCCCTTACTGTTGTACGGAAATTCCGGTTAAAGCCTGCCGTTGTCCGCATTGCACATCGGAATTGAAATAATTCTTCTCAAAACTATTAAAAAAGACCGCCTGACAGGGCGGTTTTTTATGGGCTAAAAACAATCTTCCCGATTCGCAAAAAACTCACTCCTCTCGTCATCCCTCTCAAACGCTCTTCTATTATAGTCATCCCTCTCGGACGACCTGTCTTGTCGTCCGAGTCAAGGGATCTCCTGCAACCCGAGCCCCCTTACCGTCATTCCTCTCGGACGACCTGTTTTGTCGTCCGAGCCAAGGAATCTCCCGCAACCTGAGAATCCTCTCGTCACACAAATTTTCTTTCTCCCAACCAATTGAATAAATGAAAAAAAATCCGCCGCAAGCGGCACCAAATAAAAAAATTTTCAAAAAAATTTTTTTTATTAACCAAATCTTTACCCCCCCCCCCGTAGGATTGTTAATAGAGAAACAAATGCTTAACTAAAGGAATTGAACTATGAAATATACCGCTGCCGCTTTAGGATGTCTAAATGCAAGATACCGCGCTATCTTAAAAAAATGCCTTCTTATTAACTTAGGCTTATTTGCTTTGTCTGTTACAAATGCGTATGCTGAAAATATTACAAATACAGGAGAAATAACGGCTGATATAACAATTTCATCTGAACAAAGCTATATTAATGACGGCCATATTACCGGCAATATAGAAAATAACGGAACATTTTTAAATCGCAGCAACACAACCACGCCCGAAGCATCAGATATAGAAAATGATGCCATCATCAACAATGCCGATGCTATTTTTAATAATAACGGAAAAATCAACACCGGAACAATAACTAATAACGCTAATGCAAATTTTAGTAACAGTGGAACAATTACAGCCGAAAACAAAATAATCAATAATGGTACTTTATCCAATAAAGCTTATGACTGGAAAACAGGAACCTCTCATGAGGGTATAATTAACGCTGATATTGAGAATAACGGCACAATCACATATATGGCGACAATAAACGGCAATCTGACCAACAATGCCGGTGCAGTTGTGGAATCTCAAACCGGAATACTCGCCGGTAATCTTGATAACGCAGGTACTTTCAAAGCTTATGCCTCTATCACTAAAAATGTCACAAACTACGAAGGCGGAACGATTAATGCACTTAATAACGTAGGCGGCAATGTTACAAATAAATCTGGCGGAATAATTAATACGTTAAACAATGTACAAGGTAATGTACTGAATGAAGAGGGCGCACAGATACAAGGGGCGATTAGTCTTAATGGAACTCTGACAAATGATGGAACAATTGATATAAATACTCAATATCTTAAAGTAGGCAATCAAGAAACAAAAACTGGAGATTTTATTAATAATGGAACTGCTAAATATGGACAAGGTCATTTTTTTGGAAATGTGATTAACAATAAAGGTGCAATTATAGATTCAATGTATGCCAACAGCATAAGCGGAGGAATTGATAATAAAGGAACATATAAAGGAGCTATAAGTATATCAGGCAATGATCCCATAAAAAATTATGTCAATAATTCAGGAACAATGGAACTTAGCCGAGAAAGTATGTTAAACGGAATCATTACTAACGCTGAAGGTGCGGAAATTAAAACGGACACAAGATGTATAAATGGTTGTTACATAAATGTTGGCAATGCCGTCATAAACAATAGCGGAACCATAAAAGGTCTTAACAGCAACGGCAATGCTAATGTCACTATAAATAACTCGGAAACCGGCAAAATAGAACTGGCAGGCGGAAGTTGGGCTATTACCTCCGGTGGTGAAATTAAAAACGCCGGTACACTCACCGCACTTGCCGGCGTAGGTATCCAAAATCAAGATTCAAACAATCTCGGCAAATTTATCAATACAGGCACAGCAGATTTCCAGCAAGGAGGCGGAATTTCTGTCGATATTGAAAATGAGGGGACTTTTAATTTCAAGAAATCAGGATCATTGAGCGGCAATATTGTTAATTCCGGAATTTTTAATGTTGATTTTGAAGGCGGTGGCTCTATTTCTAATTTTGAAAACCGGGCCAACGCCACGGCGAATTTTTCCAGTACTAACCCAAACTCACTTGGCATAAATCAGGTTAAAAACGCCGGTACAATAAATAATCATGCGACAATCCATGGAACACTAGAAAATACCAATATCATCAATAATACAGGTCAGATTTTGAGCCGGACCATAAACTCCGGTACAATCATAAATAAATCAGGTAGTTGGTTGGCAAATGAAATAACCAACCAAGCCGGCGGTAAAATTGTTTTGGAAGATGGTAGTTATTTTCAAGGTACTTTCGAAAACAGCGGTATTTTCGAAAATAAAAGTTCTGATACCAGAAGTTCAGGGCAAATAACCAACCAATCCGGCGGAAAATTTATAAATTTTGAAAATTCAGTTATTCGCGGATCTGTTACTAACCAAGCCGGCGGCACGATTACAAACTCAGGAACGCTAGCTTCAGGTTCTTCAATTTATAACGATGCCGGTGCAACGTTAATAAATGAAAAGACCGGTATAATTGAAGCTGGTATTCCAATAGCCAATAGCGGTACTTTAAGCAATGCTGGCATAATAAAACATGTTATTTTTAACAAAGAAACAGGAAAGATATTAAACAGTGGCACAATAAGTGACCATCTTGAAAATGAGGGGGCACTGGAAAATACCGGTCAAATCGCATATAATGAAGCAGGAACAACAAAAAGCTCTATTATGAACCAAACAAAGGGGATACTTAATAACAAAGGTACTATCGGCTATAAAAACGAAGCAGACGGCAAGTTAAGCCTGTTTATCAACTATGGTAAAGTTACAAACGAAGAAAATGGTGTAATTTCAGCCCGACAGATTATTAATGAAGAAGACGCAACACTCAGTACCGCCGCTGAAAACATCATCACGGCAGACAACACTATCCAAAACGCCGGCACTCTTGTCTTAACCTCCGGTACAAACGCCAACACCATTAAAGGCTATACCAAAACAGAGGGAAATACAATCGCCGGAACAGTTGCTGTTTCAGGTGATGTTGATCTCGGTACCGGAAAAATTACCGAAAATGCGGTTGAGGTAAGAAACGGCAATTTAAAAGTAAGCCAAAATGACAATCTCGATTCAACCGTTGCACTCAAAGTGCAAAACGGTGGCGCGTTCGATGTTAACGATAAAACGGCAACACTCAAAGACGCAGAATTTGCCGCCGGTTCAACCTTAAAATTAAACGTCAATACACTCGATTCGCACGGCTCTTTGAAAGCTGAAAAAATCACTGTTGAAGACGGCGCAACCCTTAATGCAACGCTTGCCCAAGGTCTTGTCAATCGTGGTGAAACCGCAGAGATTAAACTCTTAACCGCCGAAAACGAAGACTTTAACAATTTCTCGGATAAGTTTGATAACAATATGTATCGCTTTGAAAAGTCCGGCAAAAATGGTGCGTACACCATAAGTTTAGCAAAAACTGCAGCCGAGATAGCAAAAGAAACCGGCGCTTCGAACACGCAGGTAGACGCCGCTAAAGCTTGGGTCGACGGAAAGCGCTTTAACAATGAAAAAGCACAAAATATCGCAGATCAATTAGCAGATATCGCTCAAAACGATTCGGCTGAGTTAGGGAAAACGTTGGAAACAATCGCTCCTGCTGAAGCGCCTGTCGTTCATGATATGACAACAGATGTCAATGATCGTATTCTTCAGGCAACCGTTGATCACTTAAAATATGGTGCCGCGGCCAATATGTATGGTATGTCTTCCGGTGATGAGTTCGATGAAATTTCTGTTTGGGGTAAAACCTATTTAAGCCAAACAGATCGTGAAACAACTTCCGGCATTCAGGGCTTTAAGGTAAAATCTCACGGCGTCGTTGGCGGATTTGATAAAAAATTAAATAAAGCCACCAAGTTAGGCGTCGGCATCCAATATGACACCGCAGATATCAAAAGCCCTAACCGTAAAACCGATGTAGACAGTCTGACCGGTTTTATCTATGGCCAATATCGTCCGGATAACCGTTTTATTAACTGGCTTGCGTCATATGGTAAAGCTGATTATGATGAAAATAAGTTTGTCCTAAATCAAAACTTTAATGCAAGTTATGATGCCAAAACCTATGCCCTTCAAGGTGTTACCGGATATGATTTGTACTTTAATGATTACAAAATCACCCCTGAGGCAGGATTGCGTTATTATAACATTCATCGGAGTTCTTACACCGACGGATTGAGCCAGCGCATAAAAAGTCAGGATATGGATATCTTAAGAGCTGCCGCCGGCGTATCTGTGGCGAAAGATTTTTGTGTCGGTCTATGCAAAATCACGCCGGAAGTATACATCGGTCTTACTTATGACATTATAGAAGATAGCGACAAAGCCGTAGTTATGCTCGATAATGGTGCAAGCTATACCGTCAACGGACAGCGCCTGAATCGTCTTGGTTTTGAAACAACCATCGGCCTGACCGCCGCACTCAATGATAGTCTTGAACTAAGCATCAGTTACAACGGAACTTATCGCAAAGACTACGATAACCATATGGGGTTGCTGAACGCAAAATACAAGTTCTAAAAAATCTCCCCCCGTTTCAAAAACGGGGGGATTTTTTAAGCAAGATCAATATTTTTACGTGAACGGCAATATTCATAAATAAAAAGGACAATGCCTGATAAAATAAGCGGTAACAAATAATAAATAATCCGGTAGGCAATCAACGCGCCAAATAAAATCGCCTGATTATCCTGCCCCGGAAGAATGTTCGAAAAAACCAGCTCAAATACCCCCAAGCCCCCCGGAACTTGGCTGTAAACGCCTAAAACCTGAGCAATGATAAAAGCGCCCATAAAAGTCACAAAATCAATTTCTATAAAACAAATTAACACCGAATAAAGCACAAGCGACGCCATCACAATATCAATACTGCCGATAAAAATTTGCTCTAAAGCAAGCTTTAAATCAGGCATTTTAAAATCCACTCCTTTGATGACAATGGCTTTTTTGTAGTTCAAGCTGCCCCAAAGATAAACCAAAATGCCGATAACCGATAAAATCACCGTGATAAGCGTTGAAACTTTAGTCGAATCATTACCGCCAAATGCATGTTCAGGCGTTAAAATATACCCGATTATAATCAAAAAAAAGCAAGCCACTAAATATGTAAATCCCGAAAATGTTACCATTTTGACAATGTTTGCCGGAGTTATCCCCCATCTGGAATAAAACCGGTAGCGGACGGCTCCCCCCGAAACAATCGCATGTCCGGCATTGTTGCTGACCGAAAATCCCACAAATCCCGTCAAAATCCATTTCCATGCCGCCAGTTTCTTTTTGATATATTTTAATGCCAGATAGTCATATGTTGAAAGTGCGACATATCCGGTAAATGAAGCACCGATAGCCCAAAGCAGGTTTTTGACAGGAATTGCCAATAATGCGCTTTTAAGCTCTGCTAAAGAATACTTAGAGAGCTGACGATAAATCATATACGCCGCTAAAACAAAGAAAAATAATCCAAGCCAAGAAACAAGTTTGTTAAAAAACGCAGATGCCTTCACTTTTTTACTCCTGAGTTATTTCTAAATTAATATAAGAATCAAGATATTTTTTTAAGCTCTCTCCAAACGTCTGGCGAATAAATTTTGTTTGCTCTGTCGGCTCCGGTTTAATATTTTCAGCTTCAGCCTGAGCCGCAAGCAAATCTTCTATCCCCAGTTTTTTCTCCAATTCGTCACGCTTTCCGGCCGCACCGGAAATACCCGCGCCGGCGGCGGTATTATATAAAATATAAGCTTGCTTAATATCTTGCGGATAAATTTCCCCGAGAGATAATATATCAGCAAGCTGCATGGTTGCCGGCGGATGTCCCTGTTTAGCCGCTTTTTGCAGATATTCGACCGCTCTGGCGTAGTTCTTGGATGTAGCCGTGCCGTTAATATAAAACTCGGATAAAACATACTGTGCTTCGTCATATCCTTCATCAGCCGCCTGTTTAATAAATGAAAACGCTTTTTTCATATCTTTATTAAATAAAATGCCGTTTTTATACGCGTACCCCGAAAGGTATTTTGCCGTCAGGTTCTTTTCCTGCGCCATTAACAATAAATCTTTGACTTTTTTGAAAGTAGACGGAATATTGTTTTTATCAACATCTCTTAAATAAATAATGGCAAGATTAACCGCCGCATCCGAGCTGCCGGCTTGGGCAGCCTTTTCAAAATAAGAAATGGCTTTTTTATAATCAGCTTCCGTGCCGATACCGTTAAAATATAAACTGCCCAGATTATTATACGCCGTGGCATTGCCAAGCTCTGCCGCCTGCTGGTAATATGACAAAGCTGCTTTATAGTCAATATTAACCCCATTAGCGCCATACAAAAACATATATCCTAAATCAAGCAGGGCGTCTTCGTCTCCGGCTTTGGCCCGAGTCATAAGGTCTTCAACGGTTTCGCCTGTTTGTTGTTTTGCTAAAGTATCGTGCGTAACATTTTTTGCAGTATCGGACGTTCCCTGAACAATATTCTGAGCCGAAGCGTCAATCGAAAAAAACAACATCAAAACCCAAACAATCTTAAAAAATTTTCCCATTTTTTTGCCCTCTTAGCGGAAATATGTTGATTGTGTTAAAAAATATCGCAAAAAAATATTGCTTTCAACACAAAATAAAGTATAAAAAGAAAAAAGTAAATTTTAATAAGCAAGATATCCTAACGTAAATAATTAAAAAAATGGCAAATATAACACCGATATATACGCTCAAAGAAATCAGCCTGACATTTGGCGTCCGCCCGTTGTTTACATCAGTCAGCCTGAACATCTGCAGGGGAGATAAAATCTGTTTGGTCGGACGTAACGGCAGCGGAAAATCAACCCTTTTGAAAATAATTTCAGGCACAATAGATCCCGATGGTGGCATAATTTTTATCCAACCGGGGATAAAAACCGCTTATATGGCACAAGAGGAAGATTTTTCTTTATACCAAACCTTAAAAGATGTCATTTTATCAGGTCTTGAGGAAAAAGACCGCGCCTCTCAAAGCTATAAAGCCGATATTTTAATGGAAGCATTAGAAATTAATGCAACCGTGAATCCGCAAACCGCCTCGGGCGGCGAGCGTAAAAAAGCAGCTCTTGCCCGCGCGCTTATTTCCGAACCCGATATTTTGCTGTTAGATGAACCGACCAACCATTTAGACATCACAACCATTGAAAAATTAGAAGAAATAATCAAAAAATTTTCCGGCGCAGTCGTGGTAATCAGCCATGACCGCTCCTTTTTAACCCGTGTGTCAAATGCAACCCTTTGGCTGGACAGAGGAATAGTTCATCAAACAGACAAAGGTTTTGCTTTTTTTGAATCTTGGCAGGAAGAAATCTTAAATCAGGAAATTATTAAAGAAAAATATCTCAATAAAAAAATCGAAGAAGAAACCGAGTGGCTGCATAAAGGCGTAACCGCAAGAAGGCGGCGCAATCAGGGCCGTCTGCGCCGTTTAAAACAATTGCGTCAGGACAGAAAAGAACAAATCAAAAAATTAGGTTCCGTGGATTTGGAAATCAAAGAAGCCGCTATCCGCTCAAAGCTTATTTTAGAGGCCAAGCATATTAACAAAAGTTTTGGCCCGCGAGAAATTATCAAAGATTTTTCTTTGCGGATGATGAAAGGCAACCGGATAGGTATTGTCGGTCCCAACGGCTCAGGCAAAACAACGCTTTTAAAGCTTTTAACCGCACACTTAAAGCCGGACAGCGGTTTTGTCCGTATCGGTAAAAATTTGGAAATGGTCTATTTTGATCAAAACCGTGAAATTTTGGATCCCGAAAAAACATTATGGAAAACACTTTGCGGTGAAGGGGATCATATTTGGGTAAGAGGGCATTATCGCCACGTTATCGCTTATTTGAAAGATTTTTTGTTTACGCCTGAACAGGCGCAAAGCCCTGTTTCCTGCCTTTCCGGTGGTGAAAAAAATCGTTTGATGCTCGCCTTGTCTTTAGCTAAAGAATCAAATTTTTTGGTTTTGGATGAACCGACCAATGATTTGGATATGGATACGTTGGATTTGCTTTTAGAAGTGTTGGATGAATATGACGGGACAATTCTTCTGGTCAGCCATGATCGTGATTTTTTAAACAAAATTACAACATCAATGCTTTACTTAAAAGGGGACGGAAGTGTTATTGAGCATGTCGGCAACTATGAGGAATTATATGAAAAATATGTCAAATCAGCGCAGAAAGCCGACCGCAAAACCTCGGATACCCCAAAAAAAGAACCAGTAAAAGAACCCGAAAGGCAGTCAGGCAAACCGCAGCGTCTAAGCTATAAAGACCAGCGTTTGTATGAAGTTCTGCCAAATGAAATCAGCGCCCTCGAAAAAGAGATTCAAACCATCGAGCAAGCTTTATCAGACCCCGCACTTTTTACGGCTGATACCGAGAAGTTTTATGCTTTAACCGAAAAGCTGCAATCACTGCAAACCTTAAAAGATGAAAAAGAAACCAAGTGGCTGGAGATAGAAATGCAAATAAGCATGATGTGAAAACAAAATCTCCTTTTATAAAAGATGAGTTAAGCTGTTTCGCCCTTTTTATAAAGGATAATGAATATGACAAAAATCAAAGATATTCAAAATACAAGTTCTATGGCAACGGACTTGGACGAAATAAAAATAACTAACCGTCTGTTTTTGGATTTATTATATAATTTAAGCAAATATCCTCACGCGCAAAAGCCCAAGAAACTGGTTCGGGAAGGATTATTTGCCTTTGAGGAAGAACATGTCATCAGAACATTAAAAGCAAAAAAATAACAACATTAAAATCATTAAAAGTTTTTAATCAAGTAAGATAACATTTGGGCGATCAGCCTAACTCAAACCTGTATCATATTAATTCTGACAAATAAAACGCCCAAAAGCAAAATAGCCGCAAAAATCCCCGCAAAAACATCATCAAGCATAACCCCATATGCGTTTTTAATTTTTGTATCGGCATATTTCACCGGTCCCATTTTTAAAATATCAAAAAAACGGAAAAAGACAAACCCTGCCACATAAAACCATAAACTGTCTGTCCCCGTTAAATATTCAGGCGCTAAATATGCCACAAAGGAAAAACTTAAAAGTTGCCCCACTGTTTCATCAATCACCACCAAAGACGGATCATCATCACCGCTTTTTTGAATAACAACCTTAGTCGCCGGAACACCTAAAATAAAAATAATCACGGCCGCTGTCATCAAAGCATTGAAGCCGCCAAAATAAATCAAGGCATATGCAAGCGGCAATGTTCCGAGTGACCCCATTGTCCCCGGCGCGTATTTGGAAAATCCTAATCCGAAATAAGTAGCAAAAAGATAGGCAATTTTATTTTTCATAACAGCTCCGTAATTGTTTGACACTGAATACTAAAAATATTTTGCTCATTTTTACAACCACAAAACAAATTATCCACGAATAATTAACACTTTTGTGTCAAAATATCTCCAAAGGAGGCAAAATGAACTTAAAAAAAATACACACGCTGATAGTTTTGTTAATACTGGCCATTATCGCGGCTTCAATCTTTTTATATCAGGAAATCAGGCAAAATCAGCCCCTAAAAGAGCCTGAAATAAAAAAAACGGCAACAGGCCATCCAGAAAAAATCCGTATTCAGCCCAATACCTGTCCGGATAAACCGGCCGGTGTCGACATCGTTTATATAACAGATTCGCGTTACACCCCGCTGACAATGGTTTCTATGTCATCAGCGATTAAAAATAAATGTGCAAATACAACCTATAACTTTTATATCATTGCTCAAAATCTTACCCCGCAAGATGAGCAGGCGCTCAACCGCCTGAAAAATCTGGCGCCCCAAACCGTAAATATTAAGATTATCCCGCAAACAGAGCCTGACCTTCCTTATGAAAATATGCAACGCTTCTTGCAATATAAAGTCGGAATGCACAAGATTTATCTGCCGCAAGTTTTAAAAAACTTAAACAAAGTACTTTATATGGACGGAGATACGCTGGTTTTAAAAGATTTGCGCCCGCTGTTTGAAAATGAAATAACCGGAGTTTATGCTTTAGCCGCCAAAGACGGCATATTCTACCGCTTTCCCAAAGAAATGGCCGAAATAGGTCTTGATAAACGCGGGTTTTATTTTAACAGCGGCGTTATGCTTTATAATTTAGAACTCCAGCGTCAGGAAAACGTCGTGGAAAAACTGGTCGAATACATCAAAACACATATTGATTTTTTTGGCGACCAAGATGTATTAAATGTCGTTTTTGCCGATAAAGTTAAGCTGATGTCCTATAAATACAACTGCATAAGCACGTTTTTTGAAGCTGATGATTTGGATTTTTTAAGCACATATTTTGGTGAGCCGTTGCCTAAAGACACTTTTTATATTTATGAAAACGCTTCAATTATCCATTATGCCGGCGACAAACCTTGGCAGGATAATTATAAACCTGATTTCTTAAAAGAACTCTGGTTTCGCTATTATAACGAAATAAAGGATTACTGATGAAAAAACAAATAATTCTGATATCGGCATTGTTATTATGCGCCGTTTTGATTGTATTAAGTGTACTGCTTAGTGCTAAAAATTCCGTGCATTTGGCTTATATGTCAGATAAAAAATATCTTCCCTATATGATGGTGTCACTGCATTCCGCAATCCTGAATAAAAACAAAGATACCTCATATCATGTTCACATATTAGCTAAAGATTTTACCAACGAAGATATAAAAAAACTAAAAGAAATGGAACAAGCCGGCGTGCAAATAAGCGTCTGTCAAACTAAAGAGTTAAATCTCGATTCTTCTCATCTCGGGCGTTTTGCCTCGTTTGCGCCGGCTCTGCAAAAGGTTTTTATTGCCGGTTATCTGAAAAACATCAATAAAGTTCTTTATTTAGACGCCGATACCATAGTTCAAAAAGATTTAACCTCAGCTTATAAGACTAATCTGGACAATCAATACATCGCCGCCGTTAAAGACGGGCTGATGTACCAATTTCCCGAGCATATCGAAGAAATAGGTCTAAAGGAGCGTAATTTTTATTTTAACAGCGGTATAATGCTTCTAAACTTAAAAGAAATTCGTGAACATAATATTGAGCGCCGTGCCGTAACTTATTTTAACACGCATAACGAAATTTTTGGCGATCAGGATATTTTAAATGTCGTCGTGGGGCAAAAAGTTTTGCCGTTATCGTATATCTATAATGTCAACAGTACATTTTTTGAGGAAAAAAGCGCCGCTTTTTTAGAGGAATTTTACAAAGAACAGGTGCCAAATTCGCCCAAAGCAGTTTATGACAACGCGGCAATTCTTCATTTTGCCGGCCATAAACCTTGGACACCGTGGTTTAATCAGCCGTATCTTCAGGCCCTTTGGGAGAATTATGCTAAAAAAACTCAGGCAAAATATCAGATTATGTTTTAATTTTACTTGCACAAAAGAAAATTAACCCTTATCATCACCATAAAGAATAAGGATAAAACAATGGTGAAAGTTATTTCTTTCGGGTGCCGTATCAACAGCTATGAAAGTGAAATTTTTAAAGAAAAACTAAAATCCTATGACAACCTGATTGTCGTAAACACTTGCGCCGTGACAGCGGAAGCCGAACGCCAATGTCGCCAAACTATCCGCAAATTAAGAAAAGAAAACCCAAAAGCCAAAATCATTGTTACTGGTTGTGCCGCGCAAGTCAGCACCAAACGTTTTGCTGATATGCCCGAGGTTGACTTGGTTTTGGGCAATCAGGAAAAAACCGAAATAGAAAAATATTTAATCACTAAAGAAAAAACAGTCGTCGGTGATATCTTTTCCTTTCAAGGGTATGACGCTTATTTAATCACCGGTTTTGAAGGGCGTGAAAGAGCGTTTGTTGAAATACAGCAAGGTTGTGACCATCGCTGCACATATTGCATAATCTGGCAGGCACGCGGTGCCAACCGTTCGGTGAAAGAAGATAAAATTTTAGAGCAGATCCGCCTTCTTTTAGCTCAAGGTTTTAAAGAAATTTGCTTAACCGGTGTTGACGCCTGCTCCTATAAGCCAAGCTTTAGCGGTCTGGTTAAAAAGATTTTGCAAACGTTTCCCGAGCTTCCGTCCCTGCAATTCGGGTCGCTGGACCCCGCCGCGATAGATGAGGAATTTATCGGTTTGGCTAAAGACTATCCGAATATTCATCCGCATTTTCATTTCTCCATTCAATCGGGGGATAATCTGATATTAAAGCGGATGGGACGCCGCCATAGCAGGGAAGATGTGATTAATTTGTGTCAAAAGTTAAGAACAGTCCGTCCTGAGTGTACGTTTGGCGCGGATTTTATTTGCGGCTTCCCCACCGAAACCGAAGAAAATTTTGTAAACACCTTAAATTTGGTCAAAGAAGCAGATATAAACAATCTGCACGTCTTTCCCTATTCCGAACGACCGGGAACGCCGGCATCTAAAATGCCGCAGGTTCCGGTAAATATCCGCCGTAAGCGGGCGGAACGCTTAAGAAATCTGATAAAGGAGGAAAAATGAGTGGATTTTTTCAAAAACTGGGCTGGGGCTTAAAAAAAACATCACAAAATTTAAGTCAGGGCATAACCGATATTTTTACCAAAGAAAACTTGTCATCGGATGTGATAACCGATTTGGAAGAATTGTTATACACGGCAGATGTCGGTGTCAAAGCAACCTCTGAAATCGTTGAAAAATTTACCGTTCGCCGGTTTGATAAAAACAGTTCAATCGAGCAAATCAAACAAGAACTTAAGAATGACATCGTAAGCCTGATTAAACCCTCGGAGCAGGAGTTTGTGATTGATAAATCTAAAAAGCCGTTTGTGATTTTAATGGTCGGTGTCAACGGTGCCGGCAAAACCACCACCATCGGCAAGTTAGGCAAAAAGTTTTCAGCACAGGGCTATCAGGTTTCTTTTATTGCCGCTGATACGTTTCGCGCCGCAGCTGTTGAACAACTTGCCGTATGGGGCAGCCGTCATAATCTCCGTGTTTTTTCCGGCCCTGCGGGGTGTGATAGCGCCGGTCTTTGTTTTGATGGCCTAAAAGAAGCCGAAAAAAGAGGCGATGACATTGTTTTTATAGATACTGCCGGCCGTCTGCAAAATAAAAAAGGCTTAATGGAAGAGTTGCAAAAAATCGTCCGCGTCATCAAAAAAGTTTCGCCCGACGCGCCGCATAAAACTTTAATTACGATAGACGCCGCCACCGGACAAAACGGGCTTGACCAGGTCAAAACCTTTAAAGAGCTTGTTGATGTAAACGGTGTCGTGATTACCAAATTGGATGGTTCATCTAAAGGCGGTATTCTAATCGCTGTCGCCTCGGAAACAGGAATTCCGGTGTATTTTGTCGGCGTCGGCGAACAAGCCGAAGATATGGATGTTTTTAAGGCAGAAGATTTTGCCAAGGGGCTTTTGGGCTTATGACGGATTTTGATTTTGGAGACCTTTTTACCCCGCAAAACGAAAAGTTAACCCCCGAGCCGAAGTCAATAACGCAAATTTCAAATGAAATAAAGCGCTTCGTTGAAGGCAATTTTGGCCATGTCATTGTCAAAGGGGAAATTTTTGGTGCCAAACGTGCGGATTCCGGCCATTGGTACTTATCCTTAAAAGACACCGGAGCAGTTCTTGCCGCAGTATGTTGGCGCGGTGTTGCCTCAAACCTTAAGGTAAAGATAGAAGACGGGCTGGAGGTGATTGCTCAAGGTAAAATCACCACTTTCTCAGGCAAATCCTCCTATCAGTTGGTTATAGAAAGTTTGGAGCCGGCAGGGCAGGGCGCTTTATTAAAATTGCTTGAAGAACGCAAACAGCAGTTTATCAAAGAAGGCTTGTTCGAAGCCGCGCATAAAAAGCCTATCCCGTTCTTGCCGGAAACAATCGGCGTGGTTTCAAGTGCAACCGGTGCCGTTATTCTGGATATTATCCACCGGATACGCGACCGTTTCCCCTCGCATATCGTTTTATGGCCGACGCCGGTGCAGGGGGAGGGCGCAGCCGAAAAAGTCGCCGAAGCCATCAGAGGGTTTAACCGCTTAAATAAAACAAGCCCCGTCAAGCGCCCCGATGTCATAATCGTTGCCCGCGGTGGCGGTAGTTTGGAAGATTTATGGGCTTTTAATGAAGAAGTAGTAATTCGTGCGGTTTATGACTCAGAAATTCCCATCATCTCTGCCGTCGGGCATGAAACAGACACGATGTTGATTGATTATGTGTCAGACTTGCGCGCGCCAACGCCAACCGGTGCGGCGGAATTTGCCGTTCCGGTTAAAAATGAGTTGGTCACAGACGTCAATATCCTTGAAAGCCGGATGAAAAATGCCCTGTGGCGTTATTTTGAAGAAAATAAAACTAAAATTGACGGTTTAAGCCGCGGCATACCCAATATGCGCCAAATCATTAATGAAAATCTGCAAGATTTGGACTATCGGGTGGAACGTCTGCAAAATGCCATCAAAAACGAACTTTCTCAAAAACAAAATGCTTTAGAAAAAGCCGCTCTGAAACCGATATACTTAAAATCAATTTTAGAACGTTATACCGAACGCTTGAATGGTTTATCCGCAAGGCTTCAAGGCGTTTCCGTCGAGGCGGTTTTAAAAAGAGGTTTTGCTTGGGTCAAAAACACCGAAGGTCAAACCATATACAGCGCCGTTAGTGCAAAAAAAGAAGACAGTTTAATCATAAAATTTGCCGATAATGAACTGCAAGCCAAAGTTACGTCAGATACCACCCCAAACATCGCACCAAAATCCGTAAAAAAAATAAAAAAAGAAGAAAAAACGCAAACCTCATTATTCGATTTTTAAGAACTTATCGTTATAATTGTCGCAATTAAAAGGAGAAAAGCAATGATAAGTATGCATATCTTTTGGCTTGCACTGATACAGGGATTAACCGAATTTTTGCCGGTAAGCTCATCCGGACACTTGATTTTGTTTGCAAAATTAACCCCCTACGGTGACCAGGGGCAGGCAATAGATATTGCGCTTCACATCGGCTCGTTAATTGCCGTTGTCCTTTATTTTTGGCTCACCATAAAAAATATGCTTCAAGGCTTATGGCAAAACAAGTTTAAGCCAAACTTTGCCAACACCGGTGTCCGTTTGGCTTATTATATTCTATTTGCAACCCTTCCAGCAATTGTCATCGGCGGCGTTTTCTCCTATCTCGGCACAGATTGGACCAGAAGCACCAAACTAATCGGTATAATGCTTATCGCATATTCAATAGTGTTGTGGTATGCAGACACCAAATTCAGCACCGCCAAAACCTTAAATGAAATGAGCCTGCGTGACGCCTTGTTGATAGGGTTTGCCCAATGTTTGGCTTTTATCCCCGGCACCAGCCGTTCGGGTGTGACCATCACCATGGGACGTTTTTTGGGCTACAACCGTGCCGAAGTTGCCAAATTCACCATGTTATTATCAATTCCCTCAATTTTAGCTGCCGGAATCCTTGCCGCCTATACACTGTATAACGGCGCCGAGTTTACGCGTATCGCCATGGCATATCAGGCAATAGGGCTGTCTTTTATCTTTTCGTTTTTAGCAATTTTTTTGATGATGCGGTGGCTAAGGTTTGCCACATTCCTTCCTTTTGTCATCTATCGGGTTATCTTAGGCGTAGCCTTGTTGTTCAAGGCTTATGGCTTAATCTAAAAAAAAGATAAAAAAACTTTGACATTTTGAATTTTCTTAATATCATCTAAGCGGATATGGCGATAGCCTGTCTGGGGCTTAGTAACCTCTTCAAATACGTCAATGTGCTAGACGTTAATTTTGCACGCTTTCTGGTCGGAGACTGGAAGGCGGCAAAATACGCTATTTTAGTCAATATGTCGCGCTATGTTATTTGAGTAGTTACTAACTTCCAGTCGCCTTATCGGCGGCTTTTTTATTATATTTGTTAAAAGGAATTGGTAATATGAAAATAAATGATTTAGGTCGCTCGATGATTGAAATATTAGGCGTCTTGGCAATTGTCGGTATTCTATCGGTAGGAGCAATTTCAGGTTATTCTAAAGCAATGTTTAAATATAAGCTGATAAAAACAGCCGAAGATTATACAACATTTTTTCAAGAAGTTTTACCATATAAAAAAGAATTGGAGGCATTAAGGGGAGCAAAAGCAGGAGACGGAGATTATTATTGGCTGACACCTTTGTTAGATGATATGCAGCTTGTGCCAAAGACGTGGTCAAGAACAGTAATTCCTTCAAAAGGACAGGAGGGTTTTATTGACC
>JAGASU010000087.1 GCA_017621635.1 Alphaproteobacteria bacterium
AACCTTTGGTGGCGCGGACGGGTAGTTTAATATTATCATAAACAGCCTGTATCTCTGCTTCGGTATCGGCAAAGAGGCTGTTCCATGCGGTTTTGAAAGTATCGAAACTTACTTTTTCAAATTTGGCTATACGGTACATTTTTTTCTCCTTTTTATTGATTTTTAGAGTGAATGTTTAGGATTGCAAGCAAAATGCCTGTTTTTTCCTCATTTATTGTTTTGCTAATTTAAGAACATAGATAGAACGATTTACTTGACAAGCGGAATTTTGAGGCTAGAATGTCAAAAAAAATAATAAGGATAGCGGTGAGATGAAACATTATTTGGCGTTGGTTGATTGCGATTGTTTTTTTGTTTCGGCAGAGCGGGCATTTAACCGCAAATTGGAGGGTCGAGCCGTTGCCGTGCTTTCCAACAACGACGGCTGCGTGATTTCGCGTTCTAAAGAAGCGAAAGCTTTAGGGCTTAAAATGGGAGAGCCGTATTTTATGGCAAAAAATAAATTTCCGGATATTCTTTATGTTCGCGCCAACCATGACCTTTATCACAAAACCTCGCAAAACGTGATGGCGCTGTTAAAAACGTTTACTCCCGAAGCGGAAGTCTGCTCGGTTGATGAAGCGTATCTTGATTTAACCGGAACAAAACTCTTGTATAAACAAAATTATATTCAAACCGCCTGTCAGATTAGAAAAGAGGTGTTTGAGAAATTGCATATTCCGGTTTCTATCGGCCTTTCGACCACAAAGACTCTGGCAAAGCTTGCCTCGGATCTGGCTAAAAACAACGGTGGCGTTTTTGCGATCGGCGGGGCGAAGAGAAAAAAAGTTTTGGCGGCGACACCGATTTCTGATGTTTCGGGTGTGGGTAAGAAAATTTTATTAAAAATGCGGGAAAATTGTATTTTCAGCGCACTTGATTTTGTTTTGCGACCGGATTATTGGATCAAGGCTCAATTTGGCGCGCATGGTATGGATTTAAAGAATGAACTGTCAGGTATTTCTTTATTTAAGGTAGAACGTGAAGCCAAAGCGCCGCAATCTATCCAACAGACAGCGGCGTTATCTGCTTTTTCGCGTGATATTGAGGTACTTAAGGCGGCACTTTTGGAGCATATTCACACGGCTTGCCGCAAAGCAAGAAAAAAAGGATTGAAGGCAGCCTTGATTGAGGTTATGCTAAGAACCAAAGATTTTCAGGTTATCAGCCAAAAGGTTAAACTTGATGGTGCCAGCAACGTGGAAACCGAGATTATTCCCCCTGCCCTTCAGCTTTTAGAGAAAATGTTTACACCGGCTATTTTGTGGCGCAGCACGGGAATTACGCTTTCAGGTCTGCAGGGTGATAATTTTGAACAGCTTGATTTATTTTCAAGGCCGAAAAAAAGCGATGAGCGACTCGGCAGAGTTTTAGATGAGTTAGAGGAGAAGTTTGGCAAAAATATTGTGCATTTAGGATAAAAAAAAGAACCCTGCGCCACAGAGGGTACAGGGTTCTTTTTTTGTTTAATCGCCTTCCAAATTGAGATTAACCAGCGGATTTCCTCCAACCACCTTGGGGTAGTTTTCAGCAATTGTCTGCTTAATCGTGTTCGGGTGTTCGTCGATAGCCTTACCTTTTTTCTTCAAAGCGTCGGCTTCGGCCTTGCCTTTGGCTGCCACAGCAAAAGCTTCTGCTTCGGCTTGTTTCATGGCCGCTGTTTTGCGGGCTTCGGCTAACTCCTCAATCTGCTTGCGCTCTTCTTTGGCCTTCTCGGTGTTGATTTTGGCCGTTTCGAGTTCCACAGTTGCCTTGATGAAAGCCGGATCAAAGATGAAATCTTTGATTGTCAGGTCGAGATAACTCAGAATTGTAGAGCTTGCACACAATTCATTCATCTTATCTCTAACCTTTTGGGCAAAGATATCTCTTACATCCTGCTTTAACTGGTCGGTTATCGCGGCGTTACCCTTGATGTCAGCATGTGTGTATTGCTTCGTGATATCTTTAAAAATTTCAGTCAGCCACACACAAAAATAGTTTTCCTCCAGCGGCAAAACGAGATTATTTGCGATACACCATACCTCATACGGATTAAATCCGTAATGTATGGTGTATGTATAACCCATTTTGTAGATATCAGAGGTTTCGACATCTGTTATGGTGTGCTCGTGAGGCTTCTTTGTCGTATCAATCCTTGTTATTGTGGTAACAAAAGGAAGAACAAAGTTTAAGCCCGGCAACAAAGTTCTTCGGTAAACCTTACCTAAAACTTTGATATAGCCTGCGGTTCCCGCATCTATGACACAGAAACTGTTTGCTAACATAAACACAACAATTGAGATACCCAGCAACCAAGATCCCAGTGTCGAGCTGAAGATAAAAGCAACTAAGCTTACCAACAGAGCAACCCCAAAATGGATGGCATAATTTACTGTCAGAACGTTTTTGATTGTCAATGCGTTCATATTTTTTTGTTTTATATACAAAGAGCATATTTCTCTTAAAACAGATATTTTAACCGATGATTTTCTGCCATTTCTCCGCGTAGGAGCTTCAGTGTGAACGTTATACACCTTCTAAGCAAATCTTCAACCGGTGGCATAATATAAAAAAACAATTTGAAAACTTAAAAAAGCCCGCAAACTCCCCTTATACAGCCTAAAAGTTTTATAAGAAAAACAGTTTTCTTTGTAGGTTAATAATTTTAAAAATAATACTTTTACAGGATATAGTGTAGCATAAATTCGGGGTATCGTCAATAATTATTTAAAAAGCAAAAAACATCTGACAGATGCTTTTTGCTTCGTTAGTTACTGCAATTAACCGGTCTAAATAGATTCTTTTCTACTTGCAGGTATCGTTATTAAAGTTACAGGAGTTAATTTCCGTTCCGGTTTTATCCTGATAGCTGATTTTAACGCTTATGCCTTCATCAATAAAAAACGGCTTGATTTTCGGACACATTTCATAATAAGCATTCACGCAGGCTTCATTTTCTATGCTTGATTTCAAAGCGGCTTTTTCTTCGGTTGAAAAAGACGTGGTATCAACATCTGCCTGATAAATATAAGCGATGGTATTATTGTCATAGGTTATATCCGTCCAAGTGGTGATGTCATCTATTTTTTTGGGAAGTGTTTTTTTGATATTCTCCAGAAGATAAGTTATGCGCTTTTCCTGAGCGACGGGATCTTTTTTTGGGGTTGTGTCTTCGATGACGGGATTTTCTTTTTGTTCCATATCTTTGATAATATTATCCAAGCTTTCCTCTTCGCTTAAAGTCAAGTCAAGCTCGGGGAAATCGGAAGATGTGTCTTCGGATGTATCTTCTGCTTTTTTCGGGGCGTCATCTTGCAACAAAAAGTCCTCTGTTGCAAGAGTGTTGGTTTCTTCTTTTGCGGCAAGAGGCTCATCTAAATCCAAATCAAAATCTGCCATTTCCTGCAAAGCGGGAGAAATGCCGGCAAGGCTTTCCGGTTCTTGTTTTACAACCGGCGCCGGTGTGTCAACAGCAAGCGGTTGCGGCGTTTTTGCTGCCGGATGATCAAAGCCGTCGGCTTCGATAACGTTAGCGCGAAAGTTTTCATATTGAAAAGCCAAATATTCGTCTTTATCAATCACGCCGTTTGCATTGGTGTCTATTTTTTCAAATTCTTTAACAAACAGCTCTTTCATTGCAGCAAGCTGGTCTTTGGCGCTTAAGGCCTCAGCCGAGGTTGCAGCAAATAGCGAACAGGAAAGAAAAAGCAAATATTTTTTCATCTTACACCCCTTTATTGATATTTTATCAAGATTAAAAGTATCACCTTTTTATTAAATTTTCTTTAACGGGCGAAAATTGTCAGCCCCGTCTAAAAAGGTTACTTCGGCGGCTAATTTTTGATAAGCCGACATATAACTTTTTAAGCCTTGCGCCCGCTCAAAAATCAGTTCTTCGGGAACATAGCGGTTGATTATTTTCGCACGTTCTTCAGCCCTTTTTACGGCAAGCGGAATCCGGCAGACGATACATTCGACCGAGGTTTTGTAATTGAGCTTTTTTAAGGCCGCAAACAGCTCCAAGTGCGCCTGATTGGTGCCGCTATGTTCAAACATAATATTTAAGCGCAGATTAATTGCGCGGCGCAACAGCTCGTAGCCGATGATACGGGCGGGCATTTCATATTTTTTATAGGCATAAACCGCCCCTTGGGCTAAAAGGTCTTTCTGATAGCCGGATAAAGAAGTCATTATCTTATCAAAGCTTAAAAACAAGAAGTTCGGCGGCAGATGGCTTGAGCAATATGTGCTTTTGCCGGCACCGGGGATACCTGAAATTTGTTTTAATTCCGGCGTTAATGACGGGGTTAAGCCTTTCAGCATATCCGCTATCAAACGTTCGCTTTCTTCTGTTTTCAGAGAAGAATAGTCTGAGGTTATCAAACACTTAATAGACGGCATTAAAGTTTCAAGCATAGCGTTTTCCTAAACTGCCTGACGTTCTTTTTCAGAGATTTCACTCAAGAGAGCGTACGTTTCCTCGGCAATCATCAATTCTTCATTAGCGGGAATAACCAACACTTTAACTTTGCTTTCTTTTGCGCTGATTTCAAGCGGCGCCGGCGTTTGGGCGTTGGCATTTTCATCAACTTTTATCCCCAGATAACTTAAGCGTTCGCAGAGTTTTTGGCGAATATAAGGATTGTTTTCACCGATTCCCGCGGTAAAAATAAGTGCGTCCACCCCGCCCATCTCGGCAACATAAGCCCCGATGGTTTTTAAGAGCGAATAAACAAACGCCTCTATCGCAAACGCGCATTTTTCGTTGCCATGTCCGGCTTCGTTCATAATATCGCGCATATCGGAGTGTCCTTCGGTTAACCCAAACAAACCGCTTTGTTTGTTTAACATCTGATTTACATCATCGGCGGTTTTATGTTGCGTTTTCATAATATGGAGCGGAATATAGGGGTCTATATCCCCCGAACGGG